>DHLZ01000261.1:8631-15547 GCA_002405515.1 Planctomycetaceae bacterium UBA4655 | reverse complement strand
CGGCGGCCCGACCTGCGGGGCATCGCCGATCGACTGCGGCCGGCCGGCCTGTGGCGGTCCGCGCGGGTCCCGTTGCTCATGGCCCTGCCCCTGCTGGCCCTGGGCATCTGGACCGGCCAGCAGATTCGTGCCGGCTCCGGGGGCCAGCCGGCCCGCGACGCCGCCAAGGCCTACTGGCGGCGCAACAGCCGCACCTGGGAAGACCTTCCGCGCCCGGCCCTCGACCGTGTCGATGCGGACGTAAAACTGTTTCCCGACCGCCGCGGGCTTACCGTGACCGGCACGATCGTGCTGCGAAACCCGCATCGCGAACCGCTGGCCGAGCTTCCGCTGACGATCGGGCCGCACTTCACGTCTCGCGATTGGACGGTGGACGGCCATGCGGCGGATCCGACGAAGTCCGACCCGCCGCCGCCGTCGATCGAAAATCGCAGCGGGCTGTACGTGGTGCGCCCGCCGCAGCCGCTGGCCACCGGCGGCACCGTGACCGTGGGCTTCACGCTCGAGGGCTCGTTCCCCAAGGGCTGGTCGAAGCGGGGCGGAGGCATGGGCGAGTTCGTTCTGCCCTCGGGGGTCGTGCTCACGAGTTTTTCGACGTCGTTCCTGCCGCTGCCGGGCTTCATGGACGGGGTCGGCGTCGACGACGAAAACGGCCGCGATGCCAAGGCCTACCCGCCCGACCATTGGAAGCGACGGGTCGATCCGCTCTTCGGCGCCGCCTGGTCGAGCGACGTGCGGCTGGCGATCGAAGGCCCGGAGGGCTGGGTGCTCAACGCCTGTGGCGTGGAGGAATCGCGGGAGAGCCTCGGCGACGGCCGGCAGCGGGTCGTGTGGAAGACCGAGCATCCCGTGCGGTTCTTCAACATCGTGGGCGGACCGCTGCGGTCGGCGGCCGGCCGGCGAACGACGGTCTTCTACGACCCGCGAACGCCTCACAACGTGCCGACGATGGTCCGGGCGCTCGACGCCGCCCGCGACCGCTACGGTTCGTGGTTCGCCGCGTATCCCTGGACGAACCTCCGCGTCACCGAGTTTCCCGGACTGTCCGGTTACGCCCAGGGATTTCCGGGCAACATCGCGTTTTCCGAGACGATCGGCTATCTGGCGGCGCCCGTGGACGACGGGGAGCAGGAGTCCGATGCCGCCCGGCTCGATGCCGCCTTCTACATCGTCGCCCACGAGGCCGGCCACCAATGGTGGGGCAACATGGTCACGCCCGGGAAGGGGCCGGGAGGCAACGCGATCTCCGAGGGGCTCGCGGAGTTCTCCGCCTGCATGCTCCTGCACCATGAGCTTGGTGCCGGGCAGGCGCGGGTGCTCCGCCGCCGTTGGGAGAAGGCGTATGTCGAGGGGCGATCGCCCGACAACGAGCGGCCGATCAACCGTGTCGACGGCTCCCGCGGTGGTGACGGGGTCGTCACCTACCAGCGGGCGGGCTGGGTGTTCTGGATGCTCCGCGGGCTGATGGGAGAGGAGCCGCTGCTCGCGGGCCTCCGCGACTTCATCGCGACCTGGCGGGACGGCGTCGCGACCGACGACGGACTCGATTTCCCGCTCGTCGAGGATCTGCTCGCGAGCCTCCGGCGCCATGCCCCCGACGCGGCCGCCTTCGACGACTTCGTCGGCCGCTGGATCCTCGGCAAGGACCTGCCCGAACTCGTGGTCCGCGAGGCCGCGGTTGAGCAGGCCGGCGACGGCTTTCGTGTCACGGGGGAACTCGCCAACGTGGGCACCGGCCGGGCGGAGGTGCGGGTCCGGGTCGAGGGACGAAAGCCGGATGCCAAGGGGGAGCCGTCACCAGTGGCGGACGCGATCGTGCCGGTGTCGGCCGAGGCCGCGGGCCGGTTCGAGATCGCCACCGACTTCGTTCCTGAGCGGATCGTGGTCGATCCCGAGGTCGAACTGCTCTTCACGGGCCGCAAGCGGTGCGAGACGCCGCTCTCGAAGCGGTGACATTCCCGGCACCACGAGCTTCAGCCCGCGGAAACCCGTGCGAGTGTTGCTGACCGGGACCATTGCTTTCGCTGACTGCTCTGCCAGAGAACCTGCGGCCGAGACACTAGTCGCTTGCGCGACTTTCTGCAACGGGGCAGCAGTCACGACCAGGCTAGCGGCTGCGGCGTTAGCGCATCAGCCGTTCATCACAAGTCAGTTGGCTGGGGAAGTGCCACTGGACGATCTGCCTATCCGTCCCGTGGTGGCCCGCGCTTCTTCTTGGCGGCCTTCTTGGATGGCTTCGCAGCCGGTCGTTTCGCGGCAGGCGGTTGCTGCTCCAGTCTTTTGATTCGCTCGACCGCCTTGTCGAAGTCGCTCGTGGGTTCCGTCGCCTCGCGAATCCGAAGCGCCGCCTCGTGCTTGGCGAACTCTTGTTCGGCGTGTTGTCGAGCCATGTCCGCCGAAACCCTGCCGGCGTGCGTCAGGATGTTTCGCTCATTGAACTCAAGAAAGCCGTCGAGCTTGGTTACCCAGTCGGCCATGTGCATCGGCCGCTGCCGCATCGCTTGGTCTTCGGCGTAGTCGAGGTACATCGTGACGACGCGGTTGAGCGCAGACATCTCTTCGTGGGTCAGGTAGTTCTTCGCGATCGAGACGTCGACCTTGCGGATCGGGCCTGCCGGTGCGTTTTTCCACGTTGTCAGCCCCATGTTCGGCCTCGTGGCGTCGGCACGCTCGGTGATGATCTCGGCGGCGGTGCGGCCGTGGATGGCCCAATGCAGCTTGTTCTGCACCGTGGCGTAGAACTCCTGCGTGATGGGCGCGTCTTTGTCGTAGTCGATGCTCGTCGCGTAAATGTCGGTGATCTTCTGGTAGAAGCGGCGCTCACTGGCACGGATCGCGCGGATCCGCTCCAGCAGCTCGTCGAAATAGTCGGCTCCGACGCTGCGGCCGGCCATGAGCCGCTCGTCGTTGATCGCGAAGCCCTTGGTGAGGTACTCGCGAAGGGTATTTGTCGCCCACTGGCGGAACTGGGTGCCGCGGGCGGAACGGACGCGGTACCCCACGGCAATGACCACGTCGAGGGAGTAGTGGTCAAGAAGCCGCTCTACCCTGCGGCTGCCCTCACTCTGAACTGTCAAGTATTGCTTGACGGTTGCCTCCGGCGGCAATTCACGCTCCGCAAAGACGTTTTGGATGTGCAGGCTGATGTTTTGCTTGGTCGTCTGGAAGATCGACGCCATCTGCGCCTGCGTCAGCCAAAGCGTCTTGTGCTCGATCCGCAGTTGGAGGCGGGCCGAGCCGTCCGGCGAGGTGTAGAGCACCAGCCCGGGTGACGGTTCGTCCGGTGCGGGGAGGTCGGTCGTCATCGGCAGCAGCACTCCGGTGCGAGAAGGCGAAAGGCTACCATGTCGAGGGGCGGACGTGAACACCTGTGAGCCTAGTCGAGTGCCGCAAAACGACGGCCCGCGCTGCCAGCTCTGGGCGATCTAAATTTTCGCCGAAAACGCGGCATATCTAGTGAGCCCACCGAATGTTATCGGCGGGCAGTCTCTTCAAGGAGCCTTCATGGATAGTGTTCTGGAGCAGCAGGTCGATGCACTGGCGCGACTTGCTTCGAAGATTCGAACCGGTGTCGCACACGGGAAAACTGCTGGATGGCCTCCTGCGTGACGTCCGGCTGATTGGCGGTGGCGGCCTCGCCGATTCGCAGTTCTGAATGATTCGCAGCCCGCGTAACGCGGGCCTTCTGACGTTCCGGCATGTGGCCGGGGTGGTTTTTTCTTCCGTGCCGATGGCGACGCTCGCCGTCGGCTGTCTTCCACGCCCGGATTCTCCGGGAAGGAGTTTTCATGTTCCGTGATGATGCAGAGTTTCTTGAGACCGTGGCCCATGCCCTCGGCGAGCGGGTGAGCCTCATACGCCAACGTGGTTTCAGCCTCGTCGGCTCCAACGGTGAGCGAGCCTCCGACGGCCACAACGCCGGCGACGATGACTCGGACCTGATCGACCTCGCCGCCAGCGGTTGGCTCGACTGGGACGCCCGAGACGATGCCCGCCCCTATCGCCGGCAGACAGCCGGCCGGCGGCGGAAGCGGCTGAAGATCACCTGATCTTCCCGCGATATGAGCCGATGGCGTGATGCGAGGCGGAATACCGCCCAGCCACGCCATCGGCTTTTTTATTCCTTCAACGGAGCGACCACATGGAACCCAACGAGAGACAAAACGATGACTCGTTTCCCGGTAGCATGGATATGCCTGGCCCGGAAACCGCCTGCACTGCGTATCGTGCTCAGACCGAGTTGGTGGAGACGCTGGCTCGACTAGTTTTGGATTCAGTGGCAAAGACCAAACAGGGCGACCGACATGGCGAACCCAAATCCGAAACCCCACGTGCCGGATTGGGTGCAGGAAGAACTTGAGAAGGCCTACCACCGCGTCCAGAACCTGACGGCGGCACAGCGGCTTTGGGACCGGGTCTTCACCGAGAAGGACCGCCGGAAGTGCGGCGGCACCCTCGCGAGAGCGTGGACGCCGGAAACCGCACTGACTGTCGGCATGTATTGCACCGCTCGCGGGACCACCGCCGACCGGGCACTCGTGGAAGTCGCGCATGCCCTCGGCTTTCTCAATGACCGGCTGCGGGCGGATTTACTCGATGCCCTCGGCGAGGAACCTGCCGAGCGCGATCCAGAAAAGCCGCACTGGGACAAGCGGGCCGGTGAGTTGTGGTTCAGGGGCGTCGTGGTGCGCGAGGTGCCGAAGGTCGGCCGCTCGCACAACATCGTTCCGATCCTCGACGCATTCGAAGAGGACGGATGGCCTCCGGAAATCGACGACCCGTTGACCAGTGGCGGTAGCGACGATCGCCGCCGCCGGGCCGTCGAGACTCTGAACAAGCAGATGCTCAAGCCTTGGATGTGGTTTGAGTGCAATGGTGACGGCACCGGCTTTCGCTGGCGAGCGAAGCCGCGGCGGCCAGCCAAGAAGGCGGCCAAGCGCAAGCGGCGCTGATCGCCGCAGCCCTCGCCGGCCATTTCGATGATCCGCTCGTGGTGAATCCGACCACGACGACGTGAGCCCGCCGCATCTGCGGCGGGCTTTTTCTTTTCCCTCCGCGAGAGCTGCACCGTGGCGCCGTCCAGAGGACGGGCGCAGCACGGGCGCTCCGCGGATTCTTCCAGCACGAGGAGTTTCAGAGCATGGGTGGTGTTGATTCGATGCGAGTCGCGACGGATGCGATGGCGAATCACGGTCGAGCATGGAGGTTGTTCATCATGGCAGCCAGTCAGAATCTGGGGTGCGTGAAGCTCTCGGCGGACGAGCTCACCACCAACTTTTCAAGCGGCCCGTGGGCCGAGAAGTATCCGCCGATCCTCACGATCTCGCAGGCGGCGGACATGCTGCAGGTGCCGATCGGCACGCTTCGCTTCTGGCGAACCACCGGACGGCTCAATGGCTGCAGCCGTCGCTACGGCCGCGTGCTCCGCTTCTACAGGGACCGCCTTATCCGGTGGTTCTTCGAGGGGGAGGGACGCCGTGGCGCATGAACGACCTCCCCGCGGCCGGCAAGCCGGCCGTGAATACGAGCGGATCGGGGAGCGGGTTTCGATCTTCCTGAACGGCCGCGTCTGGTACGCGAACTGGCAGGAGGGACCGAAGCAAAAGCGACAGACTCTCGGCACTCGCAACCACGATGTCGCGCGGCAGAAGGCCCGGGCGCTGGAGGGCCAGCTCTCCGGCGCGGTCCCGCGGCAGGCCGGCACGTTCGATATCGCCGGCGTCGTGCAGGCGTACCTCGACGTGCAGGAATCCAACGATCGAGCCGCCAAGACCATGATGAAGTACCGGGACGTCCTCAACCGCTTTGCGGCCCACTGCCGCGACGCGGGCGTGCGACTCATGCACGCGCTCTCCGTGCAGACCCTCGATGACTTCGCCGTGCAGCGGCGACGGGATGGCATGGCCGCGAAGACGGTCTACACCGAGCTGACGATCGTCCGGCAGTGGCTCAACTTCGCTGTCACCCGCCGGATGCTCACCATGAGCCCGGTCGCCGGCACGAAGCTCGTGAAGCCGAAGCCGGGCCCGAGGGACTATTGGCGACAGGACGAGCTCGACGCGATCGTCGATTCGGCAAAGGGCCCGTACAAGGCTGCCTATCTATTGATGTCCGAGACGGGCATGCGGGTGGGCGAGGTTATCCACCTGACGCATGACGACCTGATGCTGGATGGACCGACTCCCGTGGCCCACATTCGGGCGAAGGAGGTCGTGCCCGGCGAGAAGCCATGGCGGCCGAAGAACGGCGAAGAGCGAGCCGTGCCGCTCTCGGACCGTGCCGTCTCCATGCTCCGCACGTTTCCCCGCCGCCGCCGCTGGGTGATCGACCGGATGAACGGAACGACCGCCACCGCGGCCCAGCCGGCGAATGACCGCCACATCCTTGCCTACCTCAAGACCGTGCTCGCGAAGCTCGGGCTCGAGGGCACGAACCACAAGTTCCGGCACTCCTTCTGCACGATCGCCGTACTCGCCGGGGTGGACTTCTTCACCCTCCGTCGCTGGGTCGGCCACATCGACGAGGAGGCGCTGAAGATCTACGTCCACATCGCCGACGAGCAGGCCCAGTTTTCCATGCGGCAACTCGCCGAACGCCGCGAGGCCGACCGGGCCCGCGCCGCCGGCAAGGGACCGGGGAAGGCTAGCCGAGCCGCCGGCGACGTAGGAGCTGATACCCGTGCCAAACCCGCCCGGGGGCGGCAGGGCATCAGCAAAGTTTCAGCAAAGTCGTCCCGCGGCGGTCGCGGGGCGGGTGGTGGTTCAGCAAAGTTTCAGCAAAGTCATGGAGGTCAACAATGACTCGCTGCGCAAGAAGCCTTGGAAACAAGGCCCGTTCGATTCGACGTTCACCAACCAGCGGAGAGGGCGGGATTCGCAGCGTCGCTTTGGTTCGAATCCTGCCCTCTCCGTGACCG
>DHLZ01000261.1:0-8351 GCA_002405515.1 Planctomycetaceae bacterium UBA4655 | reverse complement strand
GCTCCGAAGGAGCTCGGCAGCTACACAGCGGAGAGGGCGGGATTCGAACCCGCGGTCCAGCTTTTGACCGGACACGTCTTTAGCAAAGACGCGCATTCGACCGCTCTGCCACCTCTCCGACCTTGCTCGGTATTGTGAGAAGGAACGAGACCTTCAGGATCGAGAACCGCGACGCTCAATCGTCGTCGTCGTCATCCTCCTCTTCCTCTTCGTCCTCCCACTCCTCGTCGTCGTCTTCCCACTCCTCGTCGTCTTCGTCTTCCTCTTCGTCGTCGGAGTCCTCTTCCTCCTCGTCGAGATCGTCCTCCTCGTCCTCGACCTCCTCCCACTCCTCGTCTTCGAGATCCTCGTCGTCCTCGTCTTCATCATCCTCGTCGTCGTATTCGTCCTCGTCCTCATCCTCGTCGTCGTCCTCATCGCGAGCGGCCCAGACGCGGTCGAGCGACGGCAGGCCGACGAAGGAAAGATCGGAGGCGTCCCCTTCGAACAAGGCTTCGGCCGCTTCGAGCTCGGCGAGCTCGCTCCAGCAAAATACATCCTGCTCTCGGTCGGGACTGGCGACGATCGTCACGGCGTGATCTCCTCGGGGCACTTCAAAGGACTCCTGAAACCGAACAAATCTGTACCCGATCCCGACGAATCATCCAAATAGCCGGCAAAATTTTTTTTGCGAAGGACGACCGGCCGCGGGTCAGGACGGCTGCTGCGGGTCGGCGGCAGCCGAAATCGGCGGCAAATCCTCGAGCCTTCCGAGGCCGAACGACCGCAGAAAATGCCGCGTCGTGACGTAGAGATTCGGCCGGCCGATCTCCTCGGAACGACCCCCGATGGCGACGAAATCCCGGTCGAGGAGTTGCCGGAGCATCTCCTCGCAGCCGACCCCGCGGACCGCCTCGATCTCCGCCCGGGAGACCGGCTGGCGGTAGGCGACGATGGCGAGCGTCTCCATCGCGGGGGCCGACAGCCGCGTCTGTGGCTGCGCGTCGAGCAGCCGGCGCAGCCACGGGCCGAAGGCCGCCCGCGAGAGCAATTGAAACCCGCCCGCGACCTGCTCGACGCGGAAGGCCGAACCCGCGGCATCGAGCAGTCGGTCGAGTTCGCGGACGAGAACCCTCGCCCGCGTGCCGTCGGCGAGCCGGGCGAGCCTCGCGAGCCGCCGAGTGTTGAGGGGCTCCCGGGCGAGAAAGAGCACCGCCTCGAGCCTCGCCAGGTCCTCCGAGCGGGCATGCACGCTGGGAACCTGCACACCGGGAACACCCGTGACGGGAGAATGGCGACCGGAAAGGCGGGTCGGCAGGGTCGCCGCCGCTGCCGCCGGACGCTCGAGCCGGGCACACCCGTGACGCCGGCCGGGCTTTCGCAGGCGATCGAAGCCCTGCGGACGCACCATCGGATGGCGGCGACGGCGAAGCGATGTCGGGCGTCGGAATGCCATGGAGGGCCCTAACGCAGTCGTCCGGAGGAGGACGACCCGGCCGCCGCCGCATCGCGGCCCGCCCGTTCGCTGTCGGCGGAGGCCATCCGCAACCGCCAAACCTCGATCTGCGATGCGAGCCTTTCGAGCGAGATTTCGGGCGTCGGGCCGGTCGCCTGGAAGAGCCGCTGCAACTGCCCACTGGCATCCGCCGGAACGCGGCACGAAGCGACATGCACGCCCGACGGTTCCTGCGGTGGCTTCAGCTTCAGCCCGGTCGCGCCGATCGCCGCCAGCCGTTCTTCGATCGCGGCTCGGGACGGCTCCTGCAAGAGCGTCGATTGAACCGCAACCGCTGGGAGCATCGTGGGCGGGGCGACCGGCGAAGCCGGCGGCGGATCGGTCGCCGCCGGTGCGGCGGCAACCGCGATCCGGTCGGTGGCCGCCTCCTCTGGCTGCCGCACGACCGGTGCCGCCGTCTCGAACGGGAATCGCTCCGCCGCATGACCGCCATGATCCGCCTCGCCGGCGACCCATGCGGACACGCGGGCCACGGCGGGCCGCCAGACGCGGTCGCGAAAGCCCTCGCGCACGCCACGTGGAACCTTGTGGGAAAACATCGCCACGAGCGGCACGAACAGGAGGCAGGCGAAGAGGATCGTCGATCGCAGCTTCATGGAGAGGCACCGGAGGGGCGGGGGAGGGTAGCGACCGGCCCCGGGACCGACAATCGATTTTTCCGGGTGTTTTCCTGCCGCCGCGGCGTTCAGCGGCCGTCGGGCAGCGGCTCGACGACCAGCTTCGGCGACGCCGATGGGTCGTCGGCGTCCCGTTCGAAATGCGGCACGCCCGGTCCGTAGAAGATTTTCGTTTCCTTCCGCTCGCGTTCGAGGATCTCCCCCAACAGTTTCCGTCCGGCCAGCCTCTCGAGCTGCGGCCGGATTTGCGTGTCCGAAACCGTGCCCGGCCTGATCTCGGTGACGGTCGCGAGGTGGACGCCGAACGGCGTGACGAACGGCCTGGAAATCTCCCGCTTCTTCAAGGAGAAGACCCGGCTCGCGAACTCTTCGACCATGACGCCCCCTCGCGGCACGAAGCCGATGTCGCCTCCCTGCCGCCGGCTCGGACCCGCGGAATGACGCCGCGCCGCCTCGGCGAAGGTGAGCGATCCCTGGAGGATCTCCGAGCGTATCGACGACGCCTTCTCGATCGCCTTCTCGACGGCGTCCGGTCCGACCGCGATGTCGGGCCGCAGCAGGACATGGCTCACCCGCACGAGCGAGCCGTCGAGTTCGGCGCGATGCTGCGTGTAGGCAGCCTCGATCGCCTCCTTCGTGATCCGCGACGCGATCATCTTGTTGACGCCGATCTCGAGGGCGACCTTGCGACGAAGCGTGTTGGCGTCGCGTCCGGCCGCGAGCCGGGGGTCGAGCCGCGAGATGAATGCGTCGATCTCGCCATCGGTCGCGACCTTGCCGTCCCGCTCGATCGCCAGTTCGAGCAGTCGTTCGTCGATGAGCTGCCCGAGCACTTCGGCCCTGGCTCTCTGCTTCAGCTCGTCCGAGGCGAGCCGTTCGTAGCCCACCCTCTCGATCGCCGCGTCCAGGGTCGCCCGCATGATCGGCGACTCGCCGACGCGGGCGACCACGATGGGCTCGAGGACGTCGATCTCGTCCGCGGCCCACGACGTCGCCGAGACGAGACTCGCCGCAAGGGCCAGGCCGCCGATGAAGCACGCGATGCCACGAGCCATTCGGAACTCCTTTCCACGCTCCACCGTGCATGCTCCACGCACCGACAGGGCCTCCAGCCTACCTCGCGACTTCCCGCCAGGCGACGTCGCGCACGGTCACGTCGATCGGCAGTTCCCGGATCGCGGCCGGCAGCCGCCACCGCACGCGGCTTCCCTCGTCCTTGCGTTCCATCGCGAATTCGTCGGTGACCGCCAGGCCGCGATCGCTGCGATGCCGCACACGATGGCTCTCGGGCGGCAGCCTGCCACCGGCCGGCCCGAGGATCTCGAGCTCCCGATCGACGAGCCACATCCGGTGCGACTCGAGAGGCTCGCTCGGGGCGTCGTAGACCAGCTCGGCATCGACGGCGACCCGCCCGCGATCGCGACGCTCCGCACGGAACGAAACCTCCGCCCGCCCCACCCGTTGCCGGGACTCGGCCGGAAGCGGCTCCAGCGGCATCGAGAAGTCGTGCTCACCTCCCGCGCACCACAGCCGCACCGTCGCCCGCACGCTCGCCAACGACTCCGGCAAGGGCTCCTTCGCCAGGAGCGGGAGCGTCATCGGAAGCCAGGCGGCCCCGGGGAGGATCGTCGCCTCGAGCACCCCGCGGCGGCTCGACGGCGGCACGCTCTCCCCGCGCGGACCTTCGACCTGCACCGAATCCATCGGCAGCCGGAACACGAGCGGCACGATCCGCGGCTCCCACGCCAGCCGCAGGCTCAGGCGGACCGGCCGCCCGTCCGCCGCGGCACGCGCGGTCTCGACCCCGGTGACCATGACGAGCAGCGGACCGGCGGCCGCACGAGGAGCCGGCCTGCCGGAGGCAGGCACGACCACGACCCGCCTCCCGTCGTCGCGGCAATCGATCTCGAGCCCTCCGCGGGACAGTGTTTCCAGGACCGCCTCCCAGTAGGTCGCCCGGTCGAGCGAGAGCGATACGGGCGTCGCTCCCGCCGCGCCGGTCCCGACCTCCTCGGAGACCGCAAGCGGGTTGCCGGAGTCGCGAGCGATCCGTGAGAGCACGTCGCGGACCGGCATCTTCTCGACCGACAGCGACACGGTCGCGGGCTCCGTCGCCCGCTCGACGAGCTCGGCCTCGAAGCGGGCGATCACACGGTCGAGCCGCAGCCGCACCTCGCCGGTGCACGTTGGGGCCAGCCGCAGCAGCTCCGCGAGGATCTCCGGCCCGAGGCTTCCGAGTGATCGCTCCGCCGCCTCCCGGTCGGCCCGCGAAGCCGAACCGAGCCTGGCGACGACCCCGCGCACCTCGTCGGCCGGCGGCGGCGCGGCGTCACCGGCCGACGAGGTGCCGAAGCTGCCGAGGGCGATCACCGCGGCGAGCATCGCGGGCCTCGAGACGCCCGAGGAGGCGGGACACGAAAAACACATGGTGGTCGTCGCCCTCGGGCGATGGCAGAATCCAGGCTGTGGCTCGGCGGACCATCCGCCGCAGACAAGACTACGCTTCGGAACGTGTTCATGGCACGCATCGCCGTCAGCCTGTGCGGAGAGGGACGCGGACACGCCACCCGGATCTGCACCCTGATCGAGCAGCTCGTGCCCCGGCACGAGATCCTCGTCTACACCTCCGGCGACGCCACGGCCCTGTTGAGGTCCAGGTTTCCCGAGGGGGATGGTCCGGTCCGCATCGCGGAGATTCCCGGCATCGTCTTCCAGTACAGCGGCGGCCGGCTCGACGTGATGCGGTCGGTGGCGGTCGGGCTCGACTACCAGGCGAGAATCCTCGGCCCTCTCGTCGATCGCCTCATGAACGAGCTCGAGGAATTCGGCGCCGACCTGGCCGTGACCGACTTCGAGCCGGCCCTGCCACGCGCGGCCAAGCGGCTGTCGCTGCCGTTCGTGAGCGTCGACCATCAGCATTTCCTGCTCGCCTACGACCTCTCGAGCCTGCCCGTGTCACTCCGCTGCCAGGCCTGGCTCATGAGCAACGCCGTCTGGATGTACGTCTCGGATGCGGCCGACACCGTGATCTCCGCCTTCTTCCGCCCGCCGCTGAAGCGCGGGTGGGAGCACGCCGTGCAGGTCGGCCCGCTCGTGCGACGGGAGATCACGAGGGCGAAACCGGAGGATCACGGCTTCATCCTCTCCTACCTCCGCCGCCACACGCCCTTCGATGTCATCGCCACGCTCGCCGACTGCGGCATGCCGGTGAAGGTCTACGGCCTCGGCCACCGCGAGCCCGTCGGCAACATCTCGTTCCACGCGATCGACGAGACGAGGTTCGTCGAGGACCTCGCCCGCTGCCGGGCGCTGGTGAGCGCGGCGGGCAACCAGCTCATCGGCGAGGCGCTCCAGCTCGGCAAGCCGATGCTCGTCTTGCCGGAGCGGGCCCACGCCGAGCAGATGATGAACAGCCACTTCCTCGCCGGCATGCGGGCGGGGGCGTTCTGCCCGCTCGAGAACTTCTCGCCGGCCGTCGTCCGCGGGTTCCTCGACGGCCTCGACGAGTTCGCCCCGGCGCTCGATGCCGTGCGCGGCAGGATGGACGGCACGCCCGACGTCGTCCGCGTGCTCGAGCACCGGCTGCAGTGCCCCGTCAGCGAACCCGCCCGCCCCGAAGGATCTCGACCAGCCGCCGCAGCGCCCGCGCGCGGTGGCTGATGACCGCCTTCACCGAAGGCCCGAGCTCGCCGAACGTCGCGTGGTATTCCGGCACGATGAAGAGCGGGTCGTAGCCGAAGCCGCCCGTTCCGCGTCGGCTCGTGGCGATGACGCCACGACAGCGGCCCGAGGCGGTCACGAGAATCTCGCCGTCCGGGGCGGCGACCGCCATGTGGCATTCGTAGGCGGCCCCGCGGCCACGGGCGGGATCGATTGCGGCGAGCCGCTCGAGCAGCAGGTCGTTGTTGCGTTCGTCGGTCGCCCCGGGGCCGGAGTACCTCGCCGAGTAGACGCCCGGCGCGCCGTCGAGCGCATCGACGAGGAGGCCGCTGTCTTCGGCGAGCACGTGTCGGGAGACCGCGACCGCCTGCTGCGAGGCCTTGAGCGCGGCATTCTCCGCGAAGGTCGAGCCCGTCTCCTCGACCTCCACGGCGCCGGCGAGGCCGTCGAGCGAGCGGCAGCGGATGCCGAGCGGCGAGAGGAGCGGCTCGAGTTCACGCAGCTTGCCGGCGTTGCGGGTACCGAGGACGAGCTCTCCGGGAAGTTCGATCATGCGTCCATGATACGCGGGCATCACCTGGCCTGGCGGCCCCGGGAGGCGAGCCTGGGAACCTCGATCGGCTTCGGATTGATGTCGAGCATGATCCCCTCGATCGACCGCGGCATCACGACGCCGCTGGCCAGCTTTTCGCGGTCGGGGCCGAGCTCGGCGACGACCTTCGCGACCGCGGGGTGGACGACCTCGCGACCGTCGGGCGACCGACCGGCGACCGCATCGAAACTGCCGACGCAGACCATGCTCGACTCACGGTCGTGGAACTCCCAGGCGACGTGGCCGCGGCGACGAAGCGCCATCGTCAGGGTATGGGCCTTTTCGGCGGCCTGCACGAGCCGGTTGCCGAGATGCTCCGCCGCGGCGCCCGACTCGATCTTCTTCTGGTCGACCGTGCCGGCGCCGGTGAAGACGGCCACGCGGACCGTGTAGCGGCCGGGGCACTCGAGCAGGCTGTGCTCGACGTCGGAGTTCATGTCGAGCACGAACTGATCGACCTGCTTCTGCGCGAAGAACTCCTCGGGCAGGAGCGGATTCGGGATCATGAAGGCGAGCCTGAGCGGGCCCTTGCCGGCCGCGGCGAAGCCCATCGAACGCTTGAAGTCGGAGAACGCGCGGCTCCGGCCGCTCTCGCCCGAGAGCGACTTCGGCTCGAGCGCCTTCACCTTCGCGAGCACCTTCTGGGCGCGGGTATCATCGACGGCGGCGAAGCTGCCGACGAGCACCGCGATCTCCTTCACCTGCTCGGCGTTGGCATACCGCATCCGCTTGGGTTTGCCGTCGGGATTGAGCCCGAGCCCCTTCGGCCGGCCGGTGTAGTCGAACGACTTCTCGTGCGTGAAGGCCTCGAGCTTGTGGGTGCCGCGCAGTTCCTGCACGAGGCGGCGGGCGTCGTCGCGGGCCCCTTCACCGCGAAACGTCGTCGCGAACACGAGCCAGGGACCGTCCTTTTCCGAGAGGGGAAACATTTCCTCGGCGCGGATCGAGGAGGCCGCGGATGGCGAGAACCACGACGTCGGCAGCCAGCCACTCTGCGCGACGCTCTCGCGGCCACCCGCGGCGAGGCAGGCGACGGCCAGGAGAGCCGTGGCGGTGGGGATGTGCGGAGGATTTCGGTACATGACGATCGGGACGGTAGCGATCCTGCGACGGTGGGGCCAGACCGATTGGCCGAGGGAAAATCCGGCGTCTTTACGGCGGAGCCGCTTGCCCGCGGCAGGGGCGACGTGGGAAGTTGATCGCATGCCAGCCGAGCCCGCCTCACACCCGAAACCGTCGTCGCGCTGGATCATGGCCACGATCCTCGCGGCGGCGTGGATCGCACTCGTCGGCCTCCCGCCGGCCGGCCTCGCATTCGTGAGGACGTCGTGGATGGAGCGGCTCGACCGCCCGGAAGCGCGGGCCGGGTGGGACGAGTTTCGCGACGCGATGCGAGCGCAGACCGGCCGCGACGGCCCGGTGCAGCGAAAGGTTCCCAAGAGCGCGGAGCCGCCCGGCCTCGTGTGGCTGCGGGATCACTTCACGCTCGCATGCGCGGCATGGCTGCTCTTCGGCAGCGTGCTCTGGGGCGTGACGGTCTTCTTCGCGATCGGCGTCGGCTCGCAGAGGGGGGAGGCCGTGGGCCGTTCACCTCCCGAGGATGAGCCGCCCGGTGATCGCCACAACGAAAAAGAGAATGACCGTGATGCCAAGGACTCCAAGCAGGGATGACACGACGAAGTCTCGCTCCGGAAGGCTGACGGGCCGAATGTAATTCGCCCCTCGCCCCCGAACAAGCCGAACATCGACAGCAGACGCCAGAGAAGACCGTGAGGGGCTGCCCCGAGCCCAGCAGAATTACTACCGGGAGCATCAAGTAGTTGACATTATTCTGCGGGCAACTCGGGCCTGCTGACTTTCACGGAAGCCCGAAGCGCGAGTTTCCCTGCAGACGACCACGTGCCCAGTACGGAAGCACGAGGCGCAAGTTTCCCTGAAGGCGAAAACGTAACCAATACGGAAGCCCGAGGGGAAAGTTACGCTGCGG
>DHLZ01000130.1:6340-18447 GCA_002405515.1 Planctomycetaceae bacterium UBA4655 | reverse complement strand
GCGGTCAACTCGTAGAGGTGGACACGGGCAGCCCCTCACGGTCCGGAGTGTTGCACCGAGACGGAAGCCCGAGGCGCGAGCCGAGAAGGGGCGTTGAGGAAGCCCTGCGCGTGGATTCCCGGTCACACTCGACCTCGCCCTCAAACGTCGTCGGAATCGACGCCCGACCGGTGATTGGATGCCAAGCCAACTCCCCTCTCGGCTTGCGCCTCGGGCTTCCGGGAATTTCAACGGTTCGCCTGCGGGGGAACTTGCGCCTCGGGCTTGCGTACGGGGTACATGTTCGCCTGCATGGGAACTTGCGCCTCGTCACGGGGCGAGGCGTTCGATCAGCCAGTGGCCGCCGGCGTCGCGGCGGAATTGCAGCCGGTCGTGGAGCCGGCTCGGGCGGCCCTGCCAGAACTCGATCTGTTCGGGCACGAGCCGGAAGCCGCCCCAGTGGGCCGGCCGCGGGATCGCGGCGTCGTCGGGATGATCGGCCCGGAAGCGGTTCACGAGGTCCTCGAGCATGCTGCGGTCGGGAATCACCCGGCTCTGCGGCGAGCTCCAGGCGCCGATCCGTGATCCGCTCGGCCGGCTGTGGAAGTAGGCGTCGCTCTCGGCGGCGGTGGTCCGCTCGACACGGCCCTCGATCCGCACCTGTCGCTCGAACTCCGCCCAGTGGAAGGTGAGGGCGGCGTGGGGGTTGGCGGCGAGTTCCCGCCCCTTGCGGCTGTCGTAGTTGGTGAAGAAGCAGAAGCCCCGGGAGTCGAAGCCGCGGAGCAGCACGACCCGGGCCGAGGGACGGCCGTCGGGCGTGGCGGTGGAGAGCGTCATCGCCTCCGGCTCCGGCAGGCCCGCCGCCACGGCCGCGTCGTACCAGGCGGCGAACTGCCGAATCGGATCGCGGTCGATCGATCCTTCTTCGAGCGACCCCCGCTCGTATTCCTTGCGAGCGTGGGTGATCCTCGGCTCCATGGCGTTCGCTCCTGACAGTGACGGTGGGCCGGTGACGATTGGCCGGTGACGATTGGCTGAACCTCAATGTAATCAACGCCGACGGCCGGCGGGCCGACGGACCCTGCCGGCTGTGCCGGTCGTGCCGCAGGCGGTCGTGCCGCTCGGGAAGGAGCTGACGTCTCCCGCCATCTGTTCGCGTGCCGCGGAGGCCGTCATGCCGACGCACCCTGAAGGCGGCGAACGGTTTCGGCTTGCGCGATGGGGACGCTGGTCGTGGCCGGCCGATCGGGGGGAATCAACATGCGAGGGTACATTCATTCCGGTTTCGTGGGGGTTCGGCTGGTTGTGATCGGTCTCGCGGCCCTTTGGGGCATGTCGCGGGCGATGGCGACGGAAAGCCTGGCAGCGATTGGCGGCACGGCCGAGATCGAGGCCAGGATCGCGGCGCTCGAGGGCCGCATCGCCGAACTTGACGACGAATCGACGAAAATCCGCGCCCACGGCGTGTCGTACCTGCCCGACTCCGACGACGCCTCCTGCTGCGATCCGTGCCGGCCCTCGGTGGGCCGCGACTTTTTGTCGGGCCGCTGCCGCACGGCCGGCTACTACGGCGGCGCGGAGATCATGTGGCTCAAGCCGTTCTCGTCGGGCATTACGCCGTTGCTCGTGGATGGGTCATCGGCCAACGAGTTTCTGCCGGGCTGGCGGCTCTGGGGCGGCTACCAGAACTGCGACGGGCTCGGCTGGCGGGTGAACTGGTGGCAGTGGGACCAGTCCTCGACCGGCGTCAGCGACACGTTCTTCGGCCCAACGGCGATCGTGGACACGCGGCTCGTGTTCCAGAAGCTCGACCTGCTCGCCACGCAGATGGTCTCGTTTCGCTCATGGGACCTGATGCTGCTCGGCGGCGTCACCTACGCCGGCAACCAGTTCAATGGCGGCTTTGCCGATCCCGCAGGCCCGGACTTCATCACCGGCTCGGCCCGCTTCGACGGCTGGGGGCTCACGACGGGACTGATGGCCTATCGCGACATCCCTTGGCTCTCGGGCCTGACGGGGTACGGCGGCGTCCAGTGGTCGGGCATCTACGGCAACAGCGTCCTTGCCGAGACCTCCGTATTCGATTCCAGCAGGCTCGCCCTCAACGGCACGCTGCTCAACGTGCTGGAAATGAAGGTCGGCACCCAGTACGAACGTCGCATCGGCAGGGGGGCGATCGGCTTCGTCTCTGCCGGCTTCGAGGCGCAGTATTGGGCCGGCCTGGCAAATGCTCCGGTTTTTGGGTTCTTCGACAACGGCAGCAGCCTCGGCCTCGTCGGCTTCACGGTCGGCACCGGAATCCGGCGGTGAAGAGCCCGGCGTGACCGATCCGGCTCACACGCCGAGTTCGCGGAGATACTCGAGCGTGTAGATGCCGGTGTCGTGGCCGTCGGAAAAATCGATCGAGTAGGCGTATTGCCCGACGGGCTTCATTCCCGCGACGGCGAGCGGGGCGATCTCTTCGGCCTTGAGCACCGGCAAGAGCTGCGGCTTCACCGGCGCCGCCCGCTTCTCGCGGCAGGTGGCGCAGGGGCAGGCGTCGCGGAGCTCCCGGGATGAGTAGGTGCGACGGAGGCCGTCGCTCCAGTCGATCGCGATCCGGTTGCCGTCGAGCCGCTCGATTCTGCTCGGGACGGGGTGGGGCCTGCTCGGAAGGGAATCGGAGGACGACATCGGGGAATCCTGGTTCATGGGGCGGCCTTCGGGCGGGTGTCGATCACGCGGCGACCCTTCCCCTCGAACCGGGGCAGGCTGCCGATCGGGGCGGTGCGGACGGCGACGCGGAGGCCCAGGCGGATGCGAAGCTCCTCCTCGACCCGTCGAGGATTCCCGAGCCTATCCTCGATTTCGAGCGAGAGTTCGTCGAGGCTCTCCCGGGAGGAGACGGTGAGCCGATACTCGACCACCTCCGGGAAGCTCCGCACGATGTCGTCGACGGCGCCCGGGAAGACGTTCACGCCGCGGACCGTGAGCATGTCGTCGGTGCGGCCCAGGATCCCCCCCTCGAGCCGCACCCACGGCGTCTCGCCATCGCGAGGCTCCGTCGGCCATGCCGGCCGCACGAGGTCGCCGGTGCGGTAGCGGAGGACCGGGCAGCCGGATCGGCCGAGCGTCGTGAGGACGAGCTCCGCGAGCTCGCCGCTTTTCGCGGGACCACCCGTCGCGAGTGAGAGAAACTCGGGATGGAAGTGCGGCTCGATCACCTCGAGGGCCCGGCCGTCCGGGCTGCCGACGCCCCAGGCGCCGACTTCGCTCGCGCCCGCGTGGTCGAGCACGGCGGCGCCGTAGGCCTCCGCGATCCGCGACCGCGTCGAGGGGATCGAGCCGCCCGGCTCCCCGGCCACGATCACGAGCCGCACCGGCAGGGCCGCGAGATCGACCTTCCGTTCTGCGGCGAGTTCGGCGAGGTGGAGGCAGTAGCTCGGCGTCGAGACGACGACCGTGGCCGCGAGCGACCGGAGCATCTCGAGCCTGGCGATCGACCGCACGCCGCCGGTCGGGATCGCCATCGCACCCACCGACACCGCCGCGTCGAAGGCAGACCAGAACGCGATCGTGGGGCCGAAGGCCGATGCGACAAAGACGCGATCACCGTCTCCCACGCCGCCCCTCGCGAGCACCGTTCTCCAGCACTCGAGCCACCACGCCCAGTCGTCGGCCGTGTCGAACACCGGCAGTGGACGGCCGTGCGTGCCGCTCGTCTGGTGAAACCGCACGTAGCGGTCGGCGGGCCACGTCAGGTTCGCGGGCCGCCCGAGCCGTGCGGCGGCATCGACGAGCTCGTCCTTGAACGTGAACGGCCACTCCGCGAGCTCCTCGAGCGACTCGAGCCTGTGGGGCAGCCGAGAGAGCTTCGCCGCGTAGAAGGCGTTGGCGGGGCGGCCATCCCGCGGGAGGCCACCATCGCCCGGAAGAATCGTGGCGAGCAGGTCGTTGAGCCGCGAGAGCTTGAATGCGTCGAGCTGGCGGCGGGCGTGCATCGCCCCATTATGCCCATGGCGGCGAGGATGCCCACGGCGGCGCGAGGGCAAGGAGGCTCTCAGAATCCCCCGGGCTGGACGGGGCCGCCGGAGGGAGGCACGAACGTCGCAGGGGGCCCTCCAGGGGGAGGCAGCAGGAGCGGTTGGGCTGCGGGGCCCGGCGCCGGGGCTGGGGCCGGTGGTGGCAGGAGTTGTGCGGGCGGTACCGGCGCGGCAGGAACCGGCGCGACCGGCTGCACGATCGGCTGAGCCGGCGGGGAGGGAATCGCCCTCGCCGTGGCCGCCCGCACCTGCTCGGCGCGGGCCACGACCGATTCCGGCACGGTGACGCCGGCCGGCATCATCGCGAGGTCGACCACCCGCTCGTCCCGGATCTCCCACGGCCAGAGGTTCTCCGTGACGAAGTCGATCGGAAAGAGCTGGTACCAGGGGAGCGGGAACGGCTGCCGCACCGTGAGCGTCTCGTAGCCGTCCTTCACGAGCCGGATCTTGCGGGTGCCGTAGTAGACGAAGTCGGTCGAGACGGGGGTCGTGCCGATCTGGTAGTCGTCGACGTAGACGAGCGCGCCCGGCGGGTTGCTGCGGATCGTCATCCGTCGCTGGACGCAGCCGGATGCGGCCGCGAGCGACGCGGCGGCGATCGCCATGACGGCGATCGGCGAACGGCGGAAGACGACGCGGATCATGGCCGGACGGTAGGCTTTCCCCCCATCCGATGCCAGATCGGCCGAAAACCCGCCTTTTCACGCAGTTCGCCCGAGTCGCCGCCGTTCTGCCATCGCGGTAGACTCGCGAAATTCGTATTGCTCCGGGCTCGCGACGGCGGTCCGCGGCCCGCCGGAAACCTTCAGCCGCCAACCCGCAGGATCGGTCGGCACCATCGTGGGAAAAGGGAACAGCCTCGTTCACTGTGAGCGGACCGACGTCGGTCGGAAGCGGTCGAGCAACCAGGACTCGCTCGCCTGCCTCCCGCCGTCGAGTCCCGCGCAGTATCGCCACCACGGCTGGATGTTCCTCGTCGCCGACGGGATGGGGGCGCATGCCGCCGGCGAGCGGGCGAGCGGCATCGCCGCGGAACGCGTGCCGCTGCTCTACACGAAGGCCGCCGGTCGCTCGCCGCCGCTGGCGCTCCGCCGCAGCCTCGAGCTCGTGAACCAGGAGATCCACGCAAGCGGCGAGAGCACGCCCGCCTACCACGGGATGGGAACGACCTGCACGGCCCTCGTCATCCTCCCGCGAGGCGTGCTCGTCGGCCATGTCGGGGACAGTCGCGCCTACCGCATCCGTGGAACCACGATCGAACAGCTCAGCCGCGACCATTCGCTCGTCTGGGAGATGGAGGCGGCGATGCCGGCGGGCCAGTCCGCGTCGGCAGGCTGGCCGCCGAAGAACATCATCACCCGCTCGATGGGGCCGCACGCCGGCGTCGCCGTCGATCTCGAGGGGCCATTTCCAGTGGAGGAGGGGGACGTCTACCTGCTCGCCAGCGACGGCCTCACCGGCCAGGTGGCCGACGAGGAGATCGGCCTGTTCGCCTCGCAGCTCGATCCCAGGGAGGCCGCCGATGCGCTCGTGGGGCTCACGCTCGTGCGGGGTGCTCCCGACAACGTGACGCTGATCGTCGCGAAGGCGGGTGCCCAGGAAGTGACCGAGACGCAGGCCGACGATGAGCCCTGGCCCATGACCGAGCCGGATGCGCCGGCGCGGTCGTCCGGATCCGTTCCCTGGAAGCCGCTCGTCGTCGCGGCGGTGGGGCTCTTTGCGTCGCTCGCGGCCTTGGGACAAGTGAAGCTCGCGGAATGGCCCCCGACCAACGATGTCGTGCAGATCGCGGCGGTCGTCGCCGCCGCGTCGTTTTTGGCGATCGCCGTCGTGTCGCTGCTCTGGGCGATCCTGCAGGGCCTGTCGTCGGCGGAATCGCCCCCGATGGTGCTCGCCCCCGGAGCGAGGCTCGGAAAGGGTCCGTACCGCAGCTATTCCTGCTCTGCCAGCGCGGAGATCATCGAGGGGATCGTCTCGAGCATCGAGTCCGTGGCGGATTCGCTTCCGCCGGCGCGACGGCCCGAGGCGACCGAGCGTCTCGCCGCCGCCCGCCGGCAGGCCGCCGCGGGCGAGACGCGAGAGGCTCTCCGTTCGGTGAAGCGGACGCTCGAACTCCACGTGCAGGCAGGGCGATCATGAAGATCATCTCCCGCTACGTGCTCGGCGAAGTCCTGCAGGTGTTCCTCGTGTCGCTCGCGGCGATCACGATGTTCATGCTCGTCGTGGGCCTCGTGAAGGAGGCGCAGCAGCAGGGCCTCGGGATGATCCAGATCGCGATGCTCGTGCCGTACGTCCTGCCCGAGGCGATGCGTTTCGCCGTCCCTCTCACGATGCTCTTCGCGGTC
This sequence comes from Planctomycetaceae bacterium UBA4655, assembly GCA_002405515.1. GTDB lineage: Bacteria > Planctomycetota > Planctomycetia > Pirellulales > UBA1268 > UBA4655. The sequence goes on along the minus strand of DHLZ01000130.1, from coordinate 12,101 downwards.
TCGAGCGTGTTCGGAAGGCTCTCGGCCTCCAACGAGATCACCGCCCTCAAGGCCGCCGGGATCACGCCGATGGCGGCGATCTGGCCGGCGGTGTGGCTGGCCGTGGTCGCGAGCCTCGTCTCGGTCTGGCTCAACGACATCGCGGTGTCATGGGGCCGCGACGGGATCCGGCGGGTGATCGTCGGCAGCGTGGAGGAGATCATCTACGGGCGGCTCAAGCAGACCCGCTCGTACACGACGAGGCAGCTCTCGATCAACGTGAAGGCCGTCGATGGGAGGAAGCTCATTCGTCCGACGCTCTCGGTGCAGTCCGGTGGCTCGACGCCGCCGGTGACGGTGTCGGCCGCCGAGGCGGAGATGCGGGCGGACCCGAAAGGCGAGACGCTCACGATCGTGTTCCGGAACAGCAAGGTGCGGCTGGGCGACGTCTCGGCCGACGTCCCCGACGAGTGGGAGCAGGTCGTGCCGATCGAGGCGGTGAGCAAGAAGGAGACGGTCGCGAGAAGCCCCTCCGAGATCGCGATGGCCAACTTCGCGACCGAACGCGACCACCAGATCGCGATGATCAACCAGATCGAGCAGTCGGCCGCCGCGAAGATGGCCATGGGCATCCTGAGCGGCCGCGTCGAGCAGACCACTCCCGCCGCGGTGGCCTGGGAACGCGAGGCGGTGGAGTGGGAGAAGATGCGGCTGAGGAGGATCGTCATGGAGCCGTGGCGGCGTTGGGCCAGCGGTTTCGCCTGCCTCTGCTTCGTGCTCGTCGGTGCGCCGATGGCGATCCGGATGCGAAACGCCGACTTCCTGACGAGCTTCTTCCTCTGCTTCCTGCCGATCCTGCTGATCTACTACCCGATCTTCATGTTCGGCCTCTCCCGGGTGAAGTCGGGCGCGATGCCTCCACCGGCGGTATGGCTCGGCAACGTGCTCATCGCGGTCTGGGGTGTCTGGCTGCTCCGCCGCGTGATTCGGAACTGATCCCGCAAGAGCGGCCGGGCAGGTCGGCAGTGGCTTGCGGAAGGCCGTGAATCTGGCAAAATCCCGGTTCGTCCCGGGTTCCCTGCCCACGATTCACGAGGAGTTTTCCATGCCGCGTCCCGTCACGCTCTTCACCGGCCAGTGGGCCGACCTCCCCATCGAGGATCTTGCCAGGAAGGCGAGAGAGTTCGGCTACGGCGGTCTCGAACTCGCCTGCTGGGGCGATCACTTCGACGTGACGCGTGCCATCAAGGAGAGCGGCTACTGCGCCGCGAAGCGGGATACGCTCGAGCGGCACGACCTCTCCGTCTTCGCCATCTCGAACCACCTGGTCGGCCAGGCGGTCTGCGACGTGATCGACGAGCGTCACAAGTCGATCCTGCCGCCGCACGTCTGGGGCGACGGTGATCCCGCCGGCGTCAACAAGCGGGCCGCCGAGGAGATGAAGAACACCGCGAGAGCCGCGCAGAAGCTCGGCGTGTCGGTGGTGAACGGTTTCACCGGCTCCTCGATCTGGCACCTGCTCTATTCGTTCCCGCCGGTGCCGGAATCGATGCTCGAGCGGGGCTTCGCCCAGTTCGCCGAACGGTGGAATCCGATCCTCGACGTGTTCGACGAGTGCGGCGTGCGGTTCGGCCTCGAGGTGCATCCCACCGAGATCGCCTTCGACATCTACACCGCCGAGCGGGCGCTCGCCGCGATCGGCCGGCGGGAGGCGTTCGGCTTCAACTTCGACCCGAGCCACCTGCACTGGCAGGGCGTCGATTCGGTCGAGTTCATCCGCACCTTCCGCGACCGCATCTATCACGTCCATGTCAAGGACGCCGTCACGCTTCTGAATGGACGGACGGGAATCCTCGGCAGCCATCTCAACTTTGGCGATCCGCGACGCGGGTGGGACTTCCGATCGCCGGGCCGCGGCGGCGTGGACTTCGAGGAGATCATCCGTGCCCTCAACGAGATCGGCTACGAAGGGCCCCTCTCGGTGGAGTGGGAGGACTGCGGCATGGATCGCGAGCACGGCGCCGCCGAAGCCTGCGAGTTCGTTCAGAACCTCGACTTCCGGCCGAGCGGACGGCAGTTTGATTCGGCGTTTGCCGAGGCGGACTAGGAGACGGTTGGATTCGGCGTTTGCCGAGGCGGAGCACCCGCCCTTCATCATGCGACTGTCGGGACGGGCAAAGCTGTTCGGAGCGGTCCTCGCGTGGATGCTCGCGGTGGGCGTGGTCGCGGCGGCCGAGGATGCTGCTGAACCGCTTGGAAAGATCGCCGCACGGGCGAGCCGCGGCGGACACACGAAGCTTGCCGAACTGGTCACGACGTGGGACGTCCACGAGTTCGTGGATCGCCTGCCCGTGTTGCGGATCGAGCCGTCGGACGGGAACGGCTCCTGGTCGGCGGCTCCGGAATGGGTCGAGGGAGCGGAGGCGGCCGCGATCTGGCGATCGTTCGTCGAAGCCCGCAAGGCACGTGCCGCGAGCTGGCTGGATCGGGCGGTCGAGGTCGCCGGCGGCGGCCGCGACGGGGCCGTCACGATGCTGTTTCGCGCGCTTCGCGAAGATCCGGACTGCCCGCAGGCCCGCGCCGCGATCGGATGGGTCCGCCGCGACGGCCGGTGGGTCTGGCCCGAGGCCGCAAGGCGAATCGACCGCGGCGAGGTCTTCTCGCCGGGGTTCGGCTGGCTCCCGAAGTCGCGACTGCCGCGGTACGTCGCCGGCGAACGGTACGCCGACGGCCGGTGGGTCGATGCGACGGAGGCGGCGAAGCCGCGGCCGATCGACCGCGGTTGGAAGGTGGCAAGCGATCATTGGGAGATCGCCTCGACCGCGGCCGTGGAACGCGCGGCAGCGCTCGCCGCCACCCTCGAAGAGAGCCGCATCGCATGGCTGCAGGCGTTCGGAGGTTTCGCGATCGAGCCGCGGCAGGTCGTGGACCGAATCGCGGGCCGATCGCGGGCCGAGCCGCGGAAGCCGTTGGCGGCGTCGCTCGTCCGCGACCGCGCCGAGTATGCGAAGCTGCTCACGCCGCTCGAGCCGGCAGCGGGCCGCACGCTCGGGCTCTACTGGAATCCGACCCGGACGGCCTGGTTCTTCGACACGGATGACGACGGCCGCGCCGTCGGGCCTGCGACATCGACGGTGCTCCACGAGTCGACGCACCAGCTCTTCGCGGAGAGCCGCGAGACGATTCCGGCCCCCGGCGAGCGGTGTGGATTCTGGGCGATCGAGGCGGTCGCCTGCTTCATGGAAAGCCTCGAACCCGCCGCTTTCGGCTGGACGCTCGGGGGGCCGGAGGCGGGCCGCGGCCCGATCGCGCGGGAGCGGCTCGTCGAGGATGGCTTCCACGTGCCGCTCCGGGAGCTCGTCGCCATGGGCCGCCGTCGCTTCCAGGCCGATGATCGGCTCCCGATGATTTACAGCGAGATTTCGGGGTTGGCCGACTTCTTCCTCTGCGGGGAAAGAGGCCGACACCGCGCGGCCTTCGTCGAGTACCTCCGTCGCATCTATGCCGGCACCGACGAGCCCGACACGCTCTCCTCGCTCTGCGGCCGGAGCTTCGAAGATCTCGACGACGACTACCGCCGCTTCATGGCGTCACGCACTCCGCCGGCGTCGCGTTGACGCCGTTTCCTGCCCGGCCCTAGAATCCGCCCCGTCAAACCGCATTTTTTGGAGAAATTTCCGCATGGCATCCGCCGCCGTCCCGGTTCGTCCCACGCACGCCGTCGACCTCGACCGGCTGGCGATCGACACGATCCGCACCCTCTCGATGGACGCCGTCGAGGCCGCCAAGAGCGGGCATCCTGGCACCCCGATGGCGCTGGCGCCGGTGGCCTACACCGTGTGGCGGGACTTCCTCAGGTATGACCCGGAGAATCCCCTCTGGCCGAACCGCGACCGCTTCGTGCTCTCCTGCGGCCACGCCTCGATGCTGCTCTATTCACTCATCCACCTGGCGGGCATCCGCCGCGGTGGCCCGAGCGATTCCGGGCGTCATGTGCCGGCCGTTTCGCTTCAAGAGATCATGAAGTTCCGGCAGCTCGACAGTGTCTGCGCCGGTCATCCGGAGCACCACATGACCGCCGGCATCGAGACGACCACCGGGCCGCTCGGGCAGGGATGCGGCAACTCGGTCGGCATGGCGATGGCGTCCAAGTGGCTGGCCGCCCGCTACAACCGTCCCGGCCACCAGCTCTTCGACTTCGACACCTACGTGCTGTGCAGCGACGGCGACCTCATGGAGGGAGTCGCCGCCGAGGCGGCGTCGATCGCCGGCCATTTGGAGCTGTCGAACCTCTGCTGGATCTACGACGACAACTCGATCACGATCGAGGGGGAGACGCACCTCGCCTTCACCGAGGACGTCGCGCGGCGGTTCGAGGGGCTCGGCTGGCGGATCGAGCACGTCGCCGACGCCAACGACACGGCCGCCGTGGCGAAGGCCCTCCAGGCCTTCAAGGCGGAGCAGAAGCGGCCGACGCTCGTCATCGTCAAGAGCGTGATCGGCTACGGCGCGCCGAAGAAGGCGGGCTCGCACGAGTCGCACGGCGCGCCTTTGGGGGCGGAAGAGATCAAGGGTGCCAAGGAGGCCTACGGCTGGCCCGCAGACGCCCAGTTTCACGTGCCCAAGGAGGTCCCGGAACAGTTCGCGAAGACCTTCGGCGGCCGTGGTCGGCAGGCCCACGAGGAATGGCAGAAGAGCCTGGCCGACTATTCGAAATCGCATTCGCAGCTCGCCGCGGAGCTGGGCGACTTCCTCGACGGCCGTCTGCCGCAGGGCTGGGACCGTGCCCTCCCCTCGTTTCCGGCCGACGCCAAGGGGCTCGCGACTCGTGTCTCCTCCGGAAAGGTTCTCCAGGCGGTGAGCGCGGGCGTTCCGTGGTTCATCGGCGGCTCGGCCGACCTCGCTCCCTCCACCATGACGCTCATCCAGGCCGAGAAGGACTTCGCCCCCGGGCACTATGGCGGTCGGAACCTCCACTTCGGCATCCGCGAGCATGGCATGGCGGCCGCCTGCAACGGCATGGCGCTCTCGGGTCTGCGGCCATACTGTGCCACCTTCTTCGTCTTTTTCGACTACCTCAAGCCGTCGCTGCGGCTCTCGGCGATCGGCAACATCGGCGTCGTCTACGTGCTCACCCACGACTCGATCGGCCTCGGCGAGGACGGGCCGACCCACCAGCCGATCGAGCAGCTCGCAAGCGCCCGCGCCGTACCGGGGCTGTCGGTGTTCCGTCCGGCCGATGCCAACGAGGTCGTCGAGACCTACCGGGTCGTCCTGTCGCGGTCCGACCGACCGGCCGTGATCGTGCTCTCGAGGCAGAACATCCCGACGCTCGACCGGACCTCGCTCGGCGCCGCCAGCGGCGTCGCGAGGGGTGCCTACGTTCTCAAGGAAGCGGAAGGAGGCAGGCCCGCCTGCATCCTCATCGGCACCGGCAGCGAGGTGCAGCTCTGCCTCGACGCCGCCGCGAAACTCGCCGAGTCGGGCGTGGCCGCCCGCGTGGTGAGCATGCCGAGCTGGGAGCTGTTCGAGGAGCAGGACGCCGCCTACCGCGAGAGCGTGCTTCCGGCGGCGGTCAACGCCCGCGTCGCCTGCGAGGCCGCCTGCGGCTTCGGATGGGAGAAGTGGATCGGCTCGCGAGGAAAGTTCATCGGCATGAATTCCTTCGGGGCGTCGGGCCCGGCGCCGGCCCTCTACAAGCACTTCGGCATCACGGCCGACGCGATCGCACAGGCCGCCCGAGAACTCGTGTGAGGGATCGGGGCTGCCCGTGTGCCGCTCG
>DHLZ01000130.1:0-6111 GCA_002405515.1 Planctomycetaceae bacterium UBA4655 | reverse complement strand
CACGGGCAGCCCCGCACGGTCAAGCGTGGCGATCAATGATCACACAGGCACCTTGATGCTGAACGCCGGGGGAGCGGACGCGGAGGAGCCTCAGGTGTATCCTCACCGAAGCGACGGAGTGTCTGCTCCCCCGGCGGCAATGCGGCGTCCTGCAAGGAGTCCGTGAGAAGACTTTGATCGCCGCTGGCGTCATTGCCAACGGGCCGGAGTTTCGACTCGAGCGGCTTACGGCTTGTGGTGGGAGGCGCCGATCGCGGCGTCGTCTTCGCAGACGCCGGCGGCAACCACGCCGTGGTGGTTGTGGTAGATGTGGTCGTGGCCGCCGATCTGGTCGATGAAGAGCCGACGCACCCGGCCGTCCTCGAAGAGCACGTGGTGGAGGCCGCCCGGATGGTTCGAACTCGCGCGGCCGCGGTCGTCGGGCGCGTCGGCCATGATCGGATGCTCGGCACGGCGGCGGTCGCGGATCGTCTGGAGGTCGCCCTCGGGACAGCGGTGTCCGAGCGTGTAGCCGAAGTCGCCCCCCATCATCCTCACCATCTCTTCGAACTGCTCCGTGCCGATGGCGGCCTCGAGTTCCTTGAGGCTCGGCACTCGGTACCGTCCGGACTTCGCGAGCGGCGTGCCGGGCAGGATCACCGTGCCGTCGTCGGCCACCAGCCGCTCCTCGGAAACGAGGATCGGGGCGTAGAGTCCGGCGCGGGAGAGGGGGCCCGAGGCCGGCGGCGACGGGAAGACGCGATGGTGCGACGCGTAGCCGTGCAGGGCCTGGGAAACGACCCCGAGATTCCGCTCCGCCCGCCGCGATCGGGCCTGCTCGATCGAGTCGAGCAGGAGCGGCGCCAGGAGGATGCTCGCAGCGAGCGCGGTGGCCGCGATCAGCACGCGGTCGAGGGTCCGGCGGCCGTTCGTGCCTGCTCGTGGGGCGTCCGTCGCGGGCGAAAGGGAGGCCCGCGGGAACGGCACCGAGATGGTGGCCGCTTCCCTGCGGCCGTCGTCTCGAAGGGGGCTGGCTTGGAGATCGCTCTTTCGGATCAGATCGATGGTACGGCTCGCGAGCCCCTGGGGAGCGGCGAGCAGGTCGGCATCGCGTTCCAGGGGCGTCATCGCGCGTCGCAGGATCTCGAGATCCTGCCTGAGTGCCGCCGATTCTCCGACCGCCGTGGCAGGATCACCGGCCGAAGCGGCCGGAACGGTCGTCAGGAATGCCATGCGGGCGTCTCCGGAGCGGCCGGGGCCGGCGAGCATCGCCTCGATCTCGCGGACCTCCGTGTCGTCGAGGGCCCCCAGGAGGTAGCCGATCAGATTTTCTCGCATGTCGTCGTTCCTTCCGTGTCTGTCATGCCCCGACGGCACGGCAACGGTTCTGCCAGGATTCATTGAGCTTCAGAAGAGCGGAGTGGAGCCGGCTCTTGACCGTGCCCACGGGGATGCCGAGAACGTCCGCCGCCTCGCGGTACTTGAGACCCTGGTGGTAGACGAGCACGAGCGTGCCGCGCAACTGCTCGGGGAGCTCGTTCACCGCCTCGCGGACCCACTCCTTCGCCTCCTCGCCCTCCATCTGCTCATCGGCCGTCTGATCCCGCCCCGCGAGCATCTCCACGAGCGCCCCCACGTCACCCTCCCCGCCGGTGCGGTGGTCGAGGCTGACCATGCGATGCCGCTTGTTGCGTCGCTGCGCATCGATGGCCTGATTGGTGGCGATCGTGTAGAGCCAGGGGCGGACCCGGCGGCCCTCCTCGAAATTCTCCTTCTTCAGGTGAACCTGCAGAAACGTCGCCTGGAACACATCCTCCGCCATCTCGGCGCTGCCGAGATAGCGTTTCAGGTAACTGAACAGTTCCCGCTCGTAGCGGTGCACGAGCGTCTCGAACGCCTCCGCATCATCCACGGTCCGGAACCGACGCAGCAGTTCCTCGTCGGACTGCCCTGCCGGCCCGGTTTCGTCCGATCCGGACGGCGCTGCTCGCGAAAAACCTCCCCCGGTCGCACGATCGGCGGAGACGCCGGGGCGATGGTGGAGATTGTCCGCGAACATCTTCGGTACGCACCCGGGGGTCGGAGGGTTCACCCTTCCTTTTCCCCCGGAGTATAGCCGTGGATTCAGGAGCCCGCCCCTGTGGGCCGGGCCGGGCGGGCGTTGACATTTTCCCCGGGTGGGGTGGACTTTCTGGTTGCCGACCGGTCGATCAGCCCGCTCCCCTCCCCGCCGCGACCTTGAATCCACCAGCCCGAACCGACGAATCGCCCCTCGGCAGGCCGCGGCCCGGCTACCGCTGGGCGACGCCCGGCGACATCAATGCCTTCTTCGGCCTCTCGCTCGACAACCTCGCCGATCTCGTGCTCGCCGTGTCGCTTCTGGCGGCCGTGTTCGACTATCCCGCCCAGTTCGCCCTTGGACACTTCGTTCCCGGCACGGCCGTCGGGGTCGTCGTCGGTGACCTCGTCTTCACCTGGATGGCGTTTCGGCTCGCACGACGCACCGGACGCACCGACGTGACCGCGATGCCGCTGGGCCTCGACACGCCGAGCACCTTCGGCATGGTCTTCTTCGTGCTCGGGCCCGCCTACGTCGAATCGCTCGGCGCCGGGATGGCCCGCGAGGAGGCGGCCCGGCATGCCTGGCATGTCGGCATGTGCGCGATCGTCGCCAGCGGCCTCTTCAAGCTCGCCTGCTCGCTCGTCGCCGGCCCGATCCGCAGGATGGTGCCGCGGGCGGGGCTGCTCGGGAGCCTCGCGGCGATCTCGCTGGCGCTCATCACGTTCCTCCCGCTCCTGGAGATCGTCGCGACGCCGCTCGTGGGACTGGTGGCGCTGTCGATCGTGCTCGCCACGCTCACGGCAAGGATCCCGTTTCCCTTCAGGATTCCGGGCGCCCTCGCCGCGCTCCTGATCGGGGGCGGCATCCAGTGGCTCGGCACGACGATGGGTTTCGTGCCGGCGGCTGCCCACCACGGAGGCGTCGATCCGTCGGCGGCGCTCTGGCCGATGGAATGGCTCTCGGTCGTCCGGCTCGAATGGCTCGAGGCCTGGGGCGACTCGCTCAAGTACCTGCCGATCGTGATCCCCTTCGCGCTCGGCACGGTCGTCGGCGGCATTGACTGCACCGAAAGCGCCGCGGCCGCCGGCGACGAGTACCGCACCGGAGGCATCATCGCCGTCGAGGCGGTGGCCACGATCCTCGCAGGGGCCTGCGGCGGCGTGATCCAGACGACGCCCTACATCGGCCACCCGGCCTACAAGGCGATGGGCGGACGGGCCGCCTACACGCTCGCGACCGCGGCCTTCATCGGCGTGGCGGGGCTGACCGGCAGCTTCGCCTATCTCTACGAGGCGATCCCCGCACCGGCGATCCTGCCGATCCTCGTCTTCATCGGTCTCGAGATCACGGCGCAGAGCTTCCACGCCACACCGACACGGCACTACCCCGCGGTCGCGATCGCCTGCGTGCCGGCCCTCGCCGCGCTCGTCGTGATCCTTGCCGACAAGCTGGTGGCCGCCGGGGCCTCCCCCACGGGCACGCTCGCCCGCGACCTCCACTCGATCCGAGTGCTCGCCAGCGGCTTCATCGTGACGAGCCTCGTCTGGGCAGGGCTCACCGCGAGCCTCGTCGATCGGCGGCTGCTTGCGGCTTCGGCGTGGGCCGTCGCGGCCGCTGTCCTGTCGGCTTTTGGTGTCATCCATTCGCCGTTCGCCGACGGCCGGCTCTTCCTGCCCTGGGCGATCGGCGCGCTTCCGACCGAGGCCGCGGGCCGCGGCCCGCTCGACCTCGCGGCGGCCTACGCGGTCGTGGCGATCCTGTTTGCCGCATGGGCCGCCTGGCTCGGGGGAACGGCCAGGCCGAGCGATTTCCGAGACGAAAAAACGTGAGTCGAGCAGCATGAACAAGGCCTTCTGCAAGGAGCCCGATTCGACGGAGCCTGCACTCTGTCCGGCGTGCGGCCGCGAAGGGCTCGCCGTGGCGGTCGAGACGATCCGCGCCCACGTGACGGTGGAGTCGGCCGAATCGCTCGGCGAGCCCGCCTTCTTCTGCACGACCGACACCTGCACGGTCGCCTACTTCGACCTGCTCGAGCGTTCGATAACGACGGCCGCCGCCCGCGACCTCTTCTGGCCGAAGGACCCCGCCGGTCCGCTCTGCAACTGTCACGGGCTTTCGCTCGACGACGTCGATGCGGACATCGCGGAGGGCGTGCCGACGAGGCTGCGGGAGGTGGTGCGGAGGGCGGCCGAGCCCGGCGCCGCCTGCGCGGTCAGGACGGCCGACGGCCGCCCCTGCGTGGCCCGCGTGCAGAAATACTTCCTGCGGAGGCGGGCGGACCTGGGCGGCTGAGTCATTTCAACGACTGCTTCCATCCATCCGCGAACGTCCGGCGATGGGACGCTGGCACCCCCTCCCGCGGGAAAACCCTGAGGACGGGATCGGATGAGCCGAACAGGCGGACTTTGCGGCCACGCAGTTGGCTCGCCGCGCCGACGATGTGGCCGGGACCTCGATCGCCGACTGGTATGCTGCGGACGTGCTGGGTCTGGTCCGCCGCTCGAGAAATCTCGTCATGTTCCCACGATGTCTTCGCACGGGAGTGGCGTTCCTGCTGGCGCTCGGCGCGAATGGTTCGAGACTCCAGTCCGCTCATGCTCAACAACAAGTCGGGTTCGCCGTCCCGCGGCCGGCGTCCGAGCATCCACTCGCGAGGGTGCTGAAGTTCGCCCGCGAAGAGCGGGCCTACCTGCAGCAGACCGTGCGCGACTTCACGTGCCGTGTCACCAAGCGGGAGCGGATCGACGGTGAACTGCAGGACTACTATTACATCGACATGTGCGTCCGTGAACAGACCCACGCGGGCGGGAGGATGACGCAGCCGCTCAGCGTCATGCTCGAGTTTCTCGGCCCTTCCCACGTGGAAGGACGGAGGGCGCTCTTCGTCGCCGGCCAGAACGACGGCAAACTGCTCGTTCGCAAGGGCGGAAGACGTTTCAGCTACATGGTCCTGCGCGTGGACCCGTTCGGCCCCGGCGTCAGGCGGGAGAGCCTCATGCCGATCACCGAGATCGGGTTCTCGTGCCTGCTCGACCGGACGATCCGCATCTTGCAGCAGGGCGTCGCGGCCGACCCATCCGGCGACAACACGATCGTCGAGCACGTCACCACCGCGAGGATCGACGGCCGCCCCTGCCAGATGGTGCGGATCACGCATCCGCAGCGGCGCGACGGCCTGGAGTTCTTCAGCACGAGCATGTTCATCGATTCGGCGCTGAGCGTGCCGGTTCGTTTCGAGGTGTACGACTGGCCGGAGTCACCCGGCCAGACCCCGCCATTGATGGCGGAAGTCACGTACACGAACCTCACGCTCAACGCGAATCTGGACGACGCGATCTTCTCGCCTGCGAATCTTCGCGGCCGGTGATGGCGTGCGGGCGCGCGACGGGATGATTGACCTGAGTCAGGCTGCCGGGCTCGTGGCTTGCGAAGGCTGCCGGGGCAGTTCGAGGATCTGTCCTCGATCGACGGCCGCGGCCGTCCCCGGGGGGACGTAGAGTGTCGAATGGTGCCCGCGGATTGCCCGTGTTCTGCCGGCGGACCAGCCGAGCGAGCGGATCCCGATGACGAGCGACGCCTGGCCGAAGGCCGGGATCGCAAGCAGCACGACTCCGAGGGTCGCCCGTACGGCCGCCATCGCCGCATCGACGGCTCGATTCCGCGCCACGGGGATGCCGATCCGCGGCCCGTGATGCCGCTCCTGGTCTTCGACGACGGCGTCGATCAGGCCGGGCTGCGGACGATGCTCGACGAGTGCGCCGAGGACCTGGAGGGCAGCCTCGAGCCGAAACTGCTCCACGCGCCCGACGCCAGCTACTGCCGGGAGCATGAAGTAGTTGACATTATTCTGCGGGCAACTCGGCCTGCTGACTTTCACGGAAGCCCGAGGCGCGAGTTTCCCTGCAGGCGAACAGGTGCCCAATACGGAAGCCCGAGGCGCGAGAATCCCTGCAGGCGAACAGGTGACCAAAACGGAAGCCCGAGGAGCAGGGTACGAAGAGGGAGGAGGATCGGCCGAGACGGGAGACGAAGGGGGATAGGGAGCGACGGGGGCGGGGAGGGAGGCAAAG
>DHLZ01000262.1:7274-15998 GCA_002405515.1 Planctomycetaceae bacterium UBA4655 | reverse complement strand
GTTTTGTGCGCCCCCCCCCCCCGGCAGCGTTGACCAGCGTCGACCGTGAGGGGCTGCCCGTGTGCCCGAGACGGCGTAGCTGACAAGCGGAGGCTTGGATGCCGAGAGCGCAGGCAGCTCCGAGCAAGCGAAGGCCCGGAGGGCCGTAGCGAGCGTCCGGCGAGGGCATGCGGGCAGCCCCGAACCCGCAAGGTTGACGAACCGAAAAAGCCGCTTTGCCAGAGCAAGCCGCGCGGACTCACCGCACGAGAACGATGCGGACGTCGGCGACGTTCGTGCCGGTGGGCCCGGTGCGAATGAGGCCGCCCGCGGCGGCGAGGAGCGGGTGGGCGTCGCAGCGGGCGAGCGCGGTCGGCACGTCGAGGCGGAGCGAGCCGATCGCCTCGATGACCGAATGATCGGCGAAGCCGCCGGCCGCGTCGGTCGGCCCATCCTCGCCGTCGGTGCCGACGCTCGCGATGGAGAGGCCTGCCGGCCAGGCGCCCGACGACGACACGGCGTCGATCGCGGCGAGAACCGTCTGCTGATTGCGGCCGCCGGTGCCGTGATCGGCGGGCACACGGACGATCGCCTCGCCCCCCTCGACGATCGCCCGCGGGCAGCCGTCGCTCCGAGCCGCGTCGATGGCGGCGAGGCCCTCCGCCGCGAGCCGCCGACCGACTTCCTCGGCGGACTCCCGCGACGAGGCGGCTGATCCCTCGCGAACGGTCACATGGTAGCCGAGCCTCTCGGCGGCGGTCGCCGCGGCCCGCACGGCCGTCGCGTTGTCTCCCAGAAGAAAGTGCTCGACGTGGCAGCCGCGGCCGGTCGTCCAGCGACCCGCGGCGGCCGAGCCGTCGCCCGGCATGCAGGGGCCGGAGGCGATCACGTCGAGGTCGCCGCCGATCACGTCGGAGAGCACGAGCACGACGAGCCGGCCGGCGGTGCAGGCCCGCGCGAGACCTCCCCCCTTCACGAGGCTCATCGATCGCCGCACGGCGTTCAGTTCGGCGATCGTCGCGCCCGCTTCGGAGAGCCGCCGCGTGACGGCGATCTTCTCCTCGAGCGAAACGCCCTCCCGCGGCGCCGCGAGCAGGGCCGATCCTCCCCCTGTGACGATCGCGATCGCCAGGTCATGCGGCGAAAGCGACGAGAGGCTGGCGAGCATCTCACGGGTGGCGAGCACCACCCGCTCCGTCGGCAGGTTCGACGCGGCGGGCCGGGTCTCCCGCACCTCGATCGCCCCGAGCCCGCTGCCGCAGCCCTCCGGCACGCTCACGAGGCCCGACAGACCGCGGCTCGCCGAAGGGTGGCCAGCGAGGAGCGATTCCACCGCGGCCGCGACTCCCGCCGCCGCCTTGCCGCCCCCCACGACGACAATCCGGCCGAGGCGGCCGATCGGGAGCGGAGGATCGAGCGGGCGACCGTTGAACCGCATCTCCCCCTGATCGATCGAAAGACGCGATGCCACGAGCCTTTCCGGCCGCACCGCTTCGATCGCGGCCGACCAGACGGCCTGCACGTCGCCGACGCATCGCATGGCTGCAGGCGGCGAGGCTCCCGCCGCGTCGCCCCGACGCGGCCCGGACGAGGGCATCATGTGTCCCCCGTGAGCGGGAAATTCTTCGGGTCGAATCTCGTGAGGTCGATGCCGCCGCGGCCCTCCTCCTCGAGCAGCTTCACCCTCGCTTCGAGCCGCTCGAGCCTGCGGGCGAGCAGCGCCGGCGTCTCGGTCGCCGGAGCGACCCGCACGGGACGCGGCACTTCCGGGTAGCCGAGCTGTCGCTGCAGTGCCGCGAAGAAGAAGAGCGGATCCTTTCCGCGGTTGGCCCGGGCGATGCGTCCCTCGCTCGCCCCGAAGAGGATCGTCCGGTCGGGAACCACGGCCGCCTCGCCCGCCCGCTCGGCCTGCCGCGACCCGAGCCGCCAATACTCCTCGCTCCTCACGAACACGAGATCGGCCAGGTCCACGAGCCCCACCTGCCTGCCGACCGTGCGGATCCATTCCTTCCACGCCGCGTCGAAGAGGTCGTCCCGTGCGACCGCCTCGAGACCGCGGGCGTAGTCGAGACGGTTCCGTGAGAGGCACTCGAACCGGTAGAAGAAGATCCCCTGCGGCGTCGCGGCGGCGGCGCGGTAGGCGGCCTCGCGTTCGAGGATCGCGAGCGCCAGCCGCATGTCGAACCTCCCCCCTTCCTCTTCCGCCTCGCCGACGATGAAGGTCTGAAAGGCCGTGAAGTAGTGGGATAGTCGAGCCATCGCCGTGGCGAGCGTGCCGACGAGCTTCAGCTCCCCGACGAGATATTCGATCGCCATCGGAAGCTTCGTCGTCGCGAGCACCTCCTGGGCGATCGCCGCGAGCGCCTCCTGGGCGGCCACACCCTCGCGGACCCTTTCCCCGAAGATTCGGAACAGGTGCGCCTGCTCGACGTATTCCTCGCGATCCAGCATCCGATGCCCTTTCGGAAAACCATCCTATACTTGGAGCCGAAGGTCATGCCCACCCGCTTTTCCACCATCGAAGCCGCCATCGCAGCGATCCGTCGCGGCGAAGTGGTGATCGTCGTCGATGCGGAGGACCGCGAGAACGAGGGAGATTTCGTCTGTGCCGCAAGCAGCGTCACGCCGGAGATCGTGAATTTCATGATCTGCCACGGCCGTGGCCAGGTCTGCATGCCGATCCTGCCCGACGTCGCCCGCCGGCTCGAGCTGCCGATGATGGTGGAGACCAACTCGGCCCCGCTCGGCACGGCCTTCACCGTTCCCGTCGATCACGTGACGAGCAAGACCGGCATCACCGCCGCGGAGCGAGCCACGACGATCACGGCGATCCTCGATCCTGCGACGACGGCCGCCGACTTCGTCCGCCCCGGCCACCTCTTCCCGCTCGTCGCGAAGGAGGGGGGCGTGCTTCGCCGCGCCGGCCACACCGAGGCCGCGGTCGATCTGGCGAGGCTCGCCGAGCTGCCGCCGGCGGGCGTGCTCTGCGAGATCCTCGACGAATCGGGCAACCGGGCCGACCGCGAGGCGCTCTTCGCCCTCGCGAAGCAGCACTCCCTCGAGATCATCTCGATCGAGGAGCTCATCCGCTTCCGCCGCTCGCGGGAGAAGCTCGTCCACCGGATCGCCGAGGCCGACCTGCCGACGAAGTGGGGCGGCTTCCGCGTGATCGCCTACGGAGTGAGGTACGAGCCGCAGCAGCCGATCGTGCTCGTGATGGGGGATCTCTCGAAGGCCCGCGACCCGCTCGTGCGGCTCCACTCGTCCTGCTTCACCGGCGACCTGCTCGACAGCCTGCGGTGCGACTGCGGCGACCAGCTCCACATGGCGCTCGACATGATCGGCCGCGAGGGGGCGGGCGTGCTCGTCTACCTGCCACAGGAAGGCCGCGGCATCGGGCTCGTCGAGAAGATCCGGGCCTACGCGCTCCAGGACAAGGGCCTCGACACGGTCGAGGCGAATCTCGCGCTCGGCTTCAAGGCCGACTCCCGCGACTACGGCGTCGGCATCCAGATCCTCAAGGACCTCGGCCTGCGACGCGTTCGGCTGCTCACGAACAACCCGAAGAAGACCGACGCCTTCATCTACGGCGGCTTCGACCTCGAGGTCGTCGATCAGGTTCCGATCGTGCCGCCCGTGCACGAACACAACGAGCGGTATCTCGCGACGAAGCGGGAAAAGCTCGGCCATCGGTTCCCGTGATGGATTGCCTGGCGAGTGGATACGGGCGGCCCCGAACCCAGCAGAAGCAGAGTTGACCGTGAGGGGTTGCCCGTGTCCCGGAGACGGCGTAGCTGACCAGCGGAGCCAGGATGGTGGAGCGCCAGTCAGCTCCGAGCGAGTGAAGGCCTGGAGGGCCGCAACGAGCGTCCGGCGAGGGGATACGGGCGGCCCCGAACCCAGCAGAGTTGAATCGACGCTGTGATGCTGAACGCTACCGGCGGGCGTGTTCGGGGGGTCGGGGAACGCGGAGGAGCATCAGGTGTATCCTCACCGTAGCGACGATGCGTCCGCTCCCCAGGCGGCAATGCGGCATCGTTCAGGAAGGTTCCGTAGTCGACGCGTGTTGACCAGGTCGCGCCGCCGCCCGTAGCATCGCGGGCTTCAGGTACGAAGTTCGGAGGGATCGCCGACATGCCACCAGGACGAGAATCCCGCACGATGCGGTTGTTGGCGATTCTCGCGGCAGTCGCCCTCGTCGGCTGCGGCAGGCGACAGGACGAGCTCGCGAAGCACGCGCCAGTGGAGCCGGTCGGGAGCAGCGGCGCCGGCGGCAAGGTGCCCGCAGCCCCCGTCGCGGAACGGCTGCTCCAGCCGTTCGATCCGCCGCCGCTCGAGGAGCTCGTCTCCTCCGCGACCTGGATCGACAGGCCCGTCCGGGATGCGGTGGCGGTCCTCCGGGATCAGCAGCGGGCGCAGACGCCCAAGGCCGGCGCGGCGGAGGCCCTCGCCATGCGGAACACGTCGGCCGCGGCCAACGAGGTGATCCTTTCGTCTCTCGGCCGCCTGCCGGAGGAGGGGCAGGCCGATTTCGACGCCCGGATCGACCGGCACATCGCGGCCGACATCAACAGCACGAATCCGATCATGATCAGCTCCACCTACGAGTTCGACGTGCTCGGTCTGACCGGCTTCGGCCTCTTCTCGACCGATCGGTCGCTCGAGCCCTTCGCGAGCTCCGAGGCCGTGACGTCGTGGCAGTCGACCGCCAACGGACTCATCGACAAGGTGGTCCTGCGGGACGACCTCTTCTGGAGCGACGGCAGGCGGATCACGGCGCACGACATCGCCTTCACGTTCCAGGTGATCATGGACCCCAGGGTGCCCGTGCCGGCGGTGCGGAGCGGCACCGACCAGCTCCGCTGGGTGCACGCCTACGACGACCGGACGATCGTGTTCTTCCACAAGGAGCCGCTCGCGACGAACGTCTGGAACATCAACTTCCCCGTGCTGCCGAAGCACGTCTACGAGAAGACGTGGGAAGACGACCCGACGCTCAAGGACAGCGACGCGCACGTGAAGCTCGAGCAGTCGCCGATCGTGGGCGGCCCCTACGAGATCGTCGACCGCAAGCGGGGCCAGCAGATCGTTCTCCGCCGTCGGAAGGGATGGTCGCATGTCGACGACAAGCAGGTCCGCGGCGTCCCCTTCTTCAAGGAGATCCGCTTCCGGATCATCGAGGATCCCAACACGTCGCTCCTGGCGATCAAGGCCGGCGAGATCGACGACCTCATGCTCACCCCCGAGCAGTGGACGACGCAGACCACGGGCGACGACTTCTACGAACGAAACACGAAGGTCACCGCCCCGGAATGGGTCAGCTTCCACTTCGGCTGGAACATCGAGACACCCTTCTTCGCCGACCGTCGGGTGCGACGGGCGATGAGCTACGCCTTCAACCACGACGACATGCTCGAAAAGCTCTGCTATGGCCTCTACAAGCCGGCCGCCGGCCACTTCCCGGAAGACGGCTGGATGGCCCCGAAGAAGAAGCTCGAGCCCTACAAGCAGAACCTCGACAAGGCCGAGGCGCTCCTCGACGAGGCCGGGTGGATCGACCGTGACAACGACGGCATCCGCGACAAGCAGATCGACGGGCGGCTCGTGCCTCTCGAGTTCTCCGTGCTCGTGAGCCAGCAGCCGCTGCGGGTCGAGATCTGCAAACTGCTCCAGCAGAACCTCGAGCAGGTCGGCGTGCGGGTGAACGTGCGGCCGGTGGAGTCGACGGTGCTCCAGCAGAAGACGCTCGAGCGGAAGTTCGAGGCCTACTTCGGTGGCTGGGGCGCGGGGACCGACCCCGACAGCTCGGAGAACATCTGGGCGACGGGCGCCCCGCGCAACTTCGTGAACTACTCGAATCCGGAAGTGGACCGACTCTTCGCCGACGGCCGTCGTGAGCTCGACCGCTCGAAGCGGGCGGAAAAGTACGCGAGGATCCAGGAGATCCTCTACGAGGACCAGCCCTACACCTGGCTCTTCCAGCGGAACAGCTTCTACGGATTCTCGAAGAGCCTGCGGGGCTACGTGTTCAGCCCCCGCGGCCCCTACAACTATTCTCCGGGGTTCGGCAGCCTCTGGAAGCCCCGGGCCGAGTGACGACGAACCGATGATCGCCTACATCGTCAGGAGGCTCGCGCTCGCGGTCGTCACGCTCGTCGCGATCACGGTGATCGTCTACGGACTCGCGCGGAGCATGCCCGGCACGCCGCTGACGCTCGCCATCTCGGAGACCGACCCGAGCCGCAAGCTCAACGCCGCCGACCTCGAGCGAATCCGCGCCATCTACGGCCTCGACGAGCCCTGGCCCGTCGGCTACGTGCGGTGGGCTTCGCGGGTCGTCGCGGGTGACCTCGGTCGCTCCATCTCGCGAAAGCAGCCGGTCGTGACGCTCATCGGCGAACGGATCGGCCCGACGATGGTGTTGTCGGCGACGGCGCTCGTGCTCACCTGGCTGCTCTCGATCCCGCTCGGCCTCTACGCCTCGGCCCGCAGCGGCCGCATCGACGAGCGGGCCTCGAGCCTGCTGCTCTACGTGCTCTATTCCTTCCCGACGTTCGTGGCGGCCCTCTTCCTCCAGATCATCTTCGCCGTCTGGCTGCGGGGCACGCGGTGGGAGCTGCCGCTCTTCGGAATGACCGACCTGCCCGCCGACGCCCCATTCGCCGCAAGGGCGGCCGACGTCGCCTGGCACGCGATCCTGCCGGTCGCCTGCCAGACCTACGTGAGCCTCGCCTGGTACAGCCGCTTCATCAAGGCGAACATGGAGGAGGCCGTCCGGCAGGACTACGTCCGCACCGCGAGGGCCAAGGGGGTCGGCCCCTTCGGCGTGCTCGTGAAGCACGCCTTCCGCAACACGCTCATTCCGCTCGTGACGCTCGTCGGGCTCTCGCTGCCCGCGCTCCTCGGCGGCTCCGTGATCATCGAGCAGATCTTCACCTGGCCGGGCATGGGGAGGCTCTTCTTCGAGAGCATCCGCGAACGCGACTACCCGACGATCATGGGCCTCACGCTCATGTTCAGCGTGCTCACGCTCGCGGGGCAGATCCTGGCCGACCTGCTCTACGCCTTCGTCGATCCGAGGGTGAGCGTGGCATGACCGCAAGCCTGCCACGGCCGATCGGATTCTGGGGCGACGCCTGGCGGCGGTTCCGCCGACGGCCGCTCGCCGTCGCCGCGGTCGCCTTCATCGGCTTCCTGGCGGCGGTCGCGATCCTGGCGCCGGCGATCGCCGGCACGAAGCCGGTGCTCTGCCGCTACAAGGGAAGGCTCTACGCCCCCTGCCTCGCCTACTTCGACCGCAGGCTCGAGCCCGTGGTCTTCGCCCAGGACCGCTTCCGCGGCAGCTACCCGGCCAACCTCGCCGCGAAGGACCCCGAGAGCTGGGCCATCTGGCCGCTCGTCTTCCAGGATCCCTTCCGCGCCGTCCGAGCCGACGAGTGGCCAGGCCGGCCGGCGAACCCGTCCCGCGACCAGGGGCGGCCGAGCCGCACGAACCTCTTCGGCACCGACCAGTACGGCGTCGACGTCTTCGCGAAGATGGTGCACGGGACCACCGTCGCCCTGCTCGTCGGGTTCGTCTCGATGGGGCTCGCGAGCGTGATCGGCATCACCCTCGGCGCCCTCGGGGGCTACTTCGGCGGCTGGGCCGACTCGCTCGTCAGCCGCTTCACGGAGGTCGTGATGTGCATCCCGACGCTGATCCTCATCCTCGCGCTCGTGGCGATCGTGGAGAAGCCGACGATCTGGAAGACGATGGCGATCATCGGAGCGACCAACTGGACGAGCATCGCCCGGCTCACCCGGGGGGAATTCCTGCGGCTGCGGCAGAGCGAATTCGTCATGGCCGCACGGGCCGCAGGGGCGGGGCCGCTGCGGATCATGCTGCGGCATATCCTGCCGAATTCGCTCGCGCCCGTCCTCGTGCCGATCACCTTCGGGATCGCGTCGGCGATCCTCATCGAGAGCTCGCTGTCGTTCCTCGGCTTCGGCCCCCCGCCTCCGTCGGCGAGCTGGGGCGCCGTGCTCAACGACGCGCGAAGCAACCTCTCGATGTGGTGGCTCGTGCTCTTCCCCGGCATGGCGATCTTCCTCACCGTGCTCGCCTACAACCTCGTCGGCGAGGCCCTCCAGGAGGTCACAGATCCCCGGCTCCGTGAATCCCGCAAGTAGCTCCCCGAACCCGCGGCCCATGCCACTTCTCGAAATCCGAAACCTCGTGACCGCCTTCCACACCCCCGCCGGACGCGTGCCGGCGGTGGACGGCGTGTCGCTCTCGATCGAGCGGGGGCGGACGCTCGGGCTCGTCGGCGAGAGCGGCTGCGGCAAGAGCGTGACGGCGATGAGCGTGCTCGGGCTCGTGGCGGCGCCGGGCGTGATCGAGCAGGGGGAGATCCTGCTATCGACCGATGGCCGGCCGGTCGATCTCGTGACGCTGCCGGAGAAGGAGATGCGGAAGGTCCGCGGCGGCAAGGTGGGCATGATCTTCCAGGAGCCGATGACGAGCCTGAACCCCGTCTTCACCATCGGCGATCAGGTGGCCGAGGCCGTGCTGCTGCACCGGAAAACGGGCCGCGAGGCCGCGCGGGCCAGGGCGCTCGAGATGCTCAGGCTCGTCAGGATCGCCGACCCCGAGCGGAGGCTCGACGAGTATCCGCACCAGCTCTCCGGCGGCATGCGGCAGCGGGTGATGATCGCGATGGCGCTCGCCTGCGAGCCGGCGCTCGTGATCGCCGACGAGCCGACGAC
>DHLZ01000262.1:0-7107 GCA_002405515.1 Planctomycetaceae bacterium UBA4655 | reverse complement strand
GACGTCACGATCCAGGCGCAGATCCTCGAGCTGCTCTCCGACCTGCGGAGGCGGCTGGGCACCGCGATCCTGCTCATCACCCACGACCTCGGCGTCGTGGCGGAGACCTGCGACCACGTCGCCGTGATGTACGCCGGGAAGATCGTCGAAACGGCCCCGGCGAGCAGGCTCTTCGCGCGGCCGATGCATCCCTACACGATCGGCCTGCTCGCGGCGCGGCCCGATGATGCGGCGCGGCCCGATGGCTCGCCCCGCGGACCGCTGCGGACGATCCCCGGGATGGTGCCGCCGCCGCGGGAGTTTCCGGCCGGCTGCAGGTTCCACCCGAGGTGTAGCCACGCGAGGCTCGGGCCGCAGGCGGGCGGAACGGCCCCCGATTGTTCCGGGGAGCCGCCGGAACTCCGCGAGGTCGAGCCCGGGCACTTCGTCCGCTGCCACTACGCGGAAAGGCTCGAGGGCCCGTCATGAAGCCGTTCCTGGACGTCCGCGACCTCACGGTGCACTTCCCGATCCGCAAGGGCGTGTTGCGGCGGGTCGTCGGGGCCGTGCGTGCCGTCGATGGCGTCTCCTTTGCGATTTCGAAAGGGGAGACGCTCGGCCTCGTCGGCGAGAGCGGCTGCGGCAAGACGACGGCTGGACGGAGCATCCTGCGGCTCGTCGAACCGACCGGCGGAAGCGTCCATCTCGACGGCATCGACCTCCGCTCGCTCTCGGGCAGGAGCCTGAGGTCGATGCGGCGACGGATGCAGATCGTCTTCCAGGATCCCTACGGCTCGCTCAATCCGAGGCTCACCGTGCGGTCGCTCCTCGAGGAAGGGCTCGTGATCCACCGGATGGGCGACGCGGCGGCACGGGCGGAGCGGATGCGTCGGGCGCTCGACCGGACCGGCATGCCCGCCGCCGCCCTCGACCGCTACCCGCACGAATTCTCCGGCGGGCAGCGGCAGCGGATCGCGATCGCGAGGGCGCTCGTGCTCGAGCCCGAGTTCGTGGTGCTCGACGAACCCATCTCCGCGCTCGACGTCTCGATCCAGGCGCAGGTGATCAACCTGCTGGCAGACCTGCGTCGCGACCTCGGCCTCACGTATCTCTTCATCTCCCACGACTTGTCGGTCGTCGAATACCTCTCCGACCGGGTCGCCGTCATGTATCTCGGACGGATCGTGGAGACCGCGACGGCCGGGCAGCTCTATGCCACGCCGCTTCACCCCTACACGATCGCGCTCTTTTCGGCGGTCCCGACGGTCGATCCGGCGAAGCGGCGGTCTCGGATCGTGCTCCCTGGCGACGTGCCGAGCCCGGCCCGCCCGCCCGCCGGCTGCCGGTTCCACCCGCGGTGCCCGATCGCCGAGGCGGCCTGCCGCGAGGTCGATCCGCCGGAAGTGTCGCTCGACGGACACCGCGTCCACTGCCACGTGGCCGCCCGCGAACTCGACGCGTGCGGCGGCGACGAACGCCGGGCCTCCGCCCGCATGACGAGCCTCGTCGCCGCCACGCAAAACGCAGGCCGCGAGGGACATCGGCAGCCGTGAATCGGGCGTATTCGTTCGACCCGAACACGCCCGTTGCCGTGGGGCGCCGCTCGAGGGCCGGCC
Organism: Planctomycetaceae bacterium UBA4655; assembly: GCA_002405515.1. Taxonomy (GTDB): domain Bacteria; phylum Planctomycetota; class Planctomycetia; order Pirellulales; family UBA1268; genus UBA4655. Next base: position 5,512 of record DHLZ01000262.1, on the reverse strand, counting down.
GGGCCATGGAAACAATCGCGGCCATCTGAAAGAATGCCGGGGAAGGAGCCTGCGAGCATGCGACCGCCCGGATCATCGTGGACTGCCTGCCGGTGTACTGTCTTGCCGCGATCTGTCTCGCCGCGGATCGTCGTCGCGATCGCGGCGATCGGCCTGCCGCTGGCCCCGACGCCGGCGGCCGACGGGGCTGGTGAGGTCGGCCCATTGCGGGCAGAGCTCGTGCACCAGTGGGACCTCAACAAGGACGGCACGATCGACGAGTCGGAAGCGGAAGTCGCCCGTGCGAAGATGCGGCGGGCGAGGCGGCAGCTGGAGGAGGAAGCCGCGGCCGGAAAGCCGCTCTTTCCCGACCCCACCCGGGATGATTCGCCGGCAGGGCCTCCACGCCATGAAGCTCTCGATCGCCGGAGAAACAATCCTGCGGAAGGAGACCCGCTCGGCGAGGCATTTCGTCCGGTGAAGCCGCCGGCGGCGAAGCCCGATGGCGAGCGGTCCGCTCGCGACACCACCGGTCGGGATCGAGGTCTCAACGCCGGCCGCCGGGTGAACGATGACCGTCGCCCGCCGAACGGCCCGGTTCCACGGGAGAAGATGGGTATGGGAGGCGTTGTCAGCGGCGGCGTGCGGGCGGGAGCACCGGCGGTTCGGCCAGGATACGGGGCGAACGGTCCGAAGGTCGATCTCAACGCAGGCAGGCTCCCCGCGGGACTCCCGCCGGCCCGCGGCATGCCTCCGCAGGTTGGCTCCGCCCCTTTCCGCAGCGGCGTTCCGGCCAGCGGTCAGGGCCGGGGCCGCGACGTGCGTGGAGCGGCCCCGGAGCCGGGTGCGGTCGAGTCGCCAAGGGCCCCGCTCGTGCCGTCTTCGCCGACCCGGGTCACGGCCGATGACTTCGGTCTGCCATGATCGCCCTGCAGGCGTTGGTTGGCTTTTTCTCCGTCGCTCGCCGATTGATGTCGCTCCCGCTCTGACGACACGCACTCTTTGACGCCACCCCGACGAGCCGGTAGCGTCAAGGGTTTTCGCTCCCGTGTTGCAGGGGGCGGTTTGTCCCGGGAGGCAAGGCATGCGTGGAACGTGGCGTCATTCGTCGGTCGTGCTCGCTTGGATCGTCCTGACCGCCGCACCGGTCGCGATCGCCGACGAGCGGCTCGCGGCGGTGGCCGCTCCGCTCGTCTCACCGTCGGACGCCGGGCGGGTGTTCGTCTCGGGCGCCGGCGGCACGTTCGAGAAGGTCCGCGAGGCCGTCGCGAAGGCGAAGCAGGAGACCGGCCGCGACTACAGGGTGTTCGTGCTCGGAACAGCAGGCACCGATCCCGACGCCGCGGAGAGGGCCCTCGACACGATCCTGGATCGCTGGCGGGCCTCCGAAGCGGCCGGCTTCGACCCGTCCAACGACATCACGATCCTGCTCGATGTCGGCGGCCGCTCGATCGCGTACCGTGCGCCGTGGGGACTCGAGGTCGTCGCCGGGCTCGACAAGGACACGATCAAGAAGCAGCTGATCGAACGGGTGTTCGTGCCGAAGGCGAAGGACGGCCTCTACGACGAGGGCCTGGCCGATCTCGTGACCGCGACTGAAGGCTGGGTGAAGCACCGCAAGGACCGCGACATCGCGAGGGCCGAGGCGGCGAGGGTGTTTCGCACCCGCACGCTGCCGATCGGCGCCGCCGCGGCCGTCGGTTTCGGAGGAATCGCCCTGTTCTTCCTCCAACGGGCGAGACACGACCGTGCGATGCAGGCCGCACGCAAGAAACTCGAATCGTTCAAGGGAGAGGTCGTCGCCCTGTCCGACCTGCTCGACTCACAGCAGGAGCGGCACCGCATGCTTCCCCACGCCGACCCCGACTTCAAGACGCCGATGGAGGGACTCACCCGCGTGGCCTACGACGGCGTGCAGCAGTCGGTGAGAACCTACCGCGAGCGCTGGCTCTCGCTCATGGACATCTGGGAAAAGGCGCAGGCCCAGATCGACGCGGAATGGTTCCTCGGCACCGCCTCGGCGGAGAAGGCACTCGCGATGCTCGACGCGGCCGACGCACGACCGCCGCTCGACGAGGTCGCGGCCGCATGCCGTCTCCCCCTCGACACGCTCGAGTCGGCCCATGAGAAGGCCCGCGAGGCCGCGTCGCGTCTCGAGGCTGCGATTTCCTCGGCGAAGGAACGGGCGGCGGCCATCGCGAAGCGCGGCCGCTCCGCGGCGGTCTTCCAGCAGCCATTGGCGGCGGCCGATCGGGCCCTCGGGATCGCTCGGGCCGAACTCGAGTCCGACCCGGTCGCCGCCGGTGGTCGGCTCGACGAGTCGGAGGCGTCGCTGGCCGAGATGGTCGGTCGCGTCGACAGGCTCGAAGGAATCGACGCCCGATCGACGCGGGCGGCCGAGGAAGCCGAACGCATCACCCGCAAGGTCGCGGCCCGTCGCGCCGAGGGCTGGCTGCTCTCGGAGCCGGGCGCCGATCCTGACGAACCCCTGTCGCAGGCCCGCTCGCAGCTCGAGACCGCCGCCGGACTCCTCGACGCTGGCGAACTCGACTCGGCCGAGCGGCATGTCGTGCGCGGCGAGCAGCTCGTCGCCGAGGCCGACGCGGTCCTCGAAAGCGTGATCGCGGCGAAGGCGCGGGTGGAGGAGCTGCTTCCGGGCTGCGAAACCAGGCTTGATTCACTCCGTTCCCGACACGGCCAGGCGGAGCGGGCGTTCGAGCACCTCGCGGTGGAATTCGCGGAGGCTTCCTGGAGCGACGTCGCCGAAAACATCGGCAAGGCCTCCGAGGGCTTGAACCGGGCGAGGGAGCTGGTGGTGGCGGCGAGGCAGGCGACCACGCCGAATCTTCAGCACTACTTCCGCGGCGTGGCGCTCGCGGAAGAGGCCGTGAGACAGGCGGACTGGGTCGATGGGTGCTACACGGCCGTGACCGACCGCCGCGCGGAACTCGACGAGCTTCGCGGGTCGCTCCCCGCCCGAACCGAGACGGTCGCGAGGAAGGCTGCCGAGCTGCTCGCGGGCCTCGAGCGGCAGCGGACCGACCGGCTGCGGGCCAACGAGCGGGCCCGCGAGGCGAGGGAACTCGTGCGGGTGGCCGCCGAGAGTTTCTCCCGCCCGCGGCCGGATCTCCGGGAGGTGACGGCGATGGTCGATGCGGCCGACCAAACCGTCGATCGCGCGAGGGAGCTCGCCGAGGAGGACGAGCGGCTCGCGCGGCAGGCGATCAACGAGATCGAGGAGACCGAAAACCAGATTCGACGCATCGCCTCGTGGTACGAAGAGGGCGTGTCGGCCGACGTGCACGCCGCCTCGGGGATGAGCGAGCAGGCGAAGGGCCTGCTCGGACGGCAACGATACGAGGAGGCGATCAAGCTCGCCGCCGAAGCGGCCGTCCAGGCCCGGCATGCCTATGCCGCCGCCACGGCCGAGGCCGCGCGGCGACGGCAGCAACGTCTTGCGGAAATCCAGCGGCGGCAGCTCGAGGAATCGTTCGCCCGGATGAGCCGTGGCGCCGGGCCGTGGGTGATCCAGCTCCCTGGTGGCCGGTTCGCCGGGCCCGACCCGTGGCGGTCGCTGCGGGTGCCCGGGCTCGGCGCGGGCGGCGGGCCCGGATCCCGCACGAGCTCGTCGAGTTGGTCGAACGACACCGTGCAGGTTCGCTGGTAGCGGTCGCGTCCGTCATCTCGGGCGACCGTCGGGCCGGCAGGACCGGCAGGCGGCACGGACCGCGGAAGCGTCGCCCGTCAGGCGGGGAAGGCGGCGTCACCGCGGCAGCCGAGCGAAGCTGCGGCGGCGCGGCGGTGTCGGCGACGACGAAACCGTTTCTTCCAGTGGGACGGGTCGTGACGACGATGATGCCTCCCATTGGGGGCCGCCGTCGGCGCGGCCGCCGGTGGTCGCGCAGGCAGGGAGGGGATCATGGCTCGCTACGACACGCTGCTACGTTGGGATTCGGCGCTGGGCACACTCGGGGTCCTCCTCGCGATGGCGTCGGTGAATGCCGACGAGCCCTCCGCCCCACCGCTCTCGCAGGCCGCCGTCGAACGGTCGCCGATCCGGGTCGCCGCGCAGCCCAGCGCCACGGCCCGAAGGGTCGCCTCGCGGACGCCGATGCGGAGCACCGCCCCGACGACGAAGCAGGCCGCCCCGGCGGCGACCACGGAAGCCGCTCCGAAGAAGCCCGTGCTGATCCCGGGCACGGGAACGCCCGCAAAGAACGCCGGCGACGACTTCGAGGATGAGAATTGGAAGTGGAACTACCGGCATCCGAAGAGCTCCGAGGAGCAGGACGAACGGGTCCGCAGCCCGATCGGCACGAGCGTCAACCGCAAGTGGTTCGAGGGAATGAAGCGGGGAACCCCCGACCTCGTGAAGCGGATCGAGCTGCCGAGCCCGGGACTCGAAGGGAGCACCCACGGCCTCCTGCTCGCCACGCAGCACGCGGGCATCCCCGGCAAGGTCACCTACCAGATGATGCAGGATGACTTCGTCTTCGACAGCGGCCGCTCCATCGGCGGCTCCGGGATGTCCGTGGCCGACAGCCCGAGCATCGTCACCCGTGTCTACCTGCCGCCGTTCGAGCAGTGGGAGAAGCGGACGGGCCCCTCGTTCGGCTTCCGGGCCGGCTGCTTCACGCACGCGATCATCACGGGCGAGGATCACCCCGACAAGGGCAGGTTCGGCGTCGAGGAGTACTGGCCGGGCATGTTCATCTGCTTCGAGAAGGGGGACGGCGGAGAGAAGGCCGACGCCGCCCACATCCGTGTCCGCGGCAATCGCAACGGCCGCGAGATCCGCGGACCCGACGTCAAGGAACTCGGCTGGTGGACGCTCGGCATGTCGTTCACACCTGACGGCCAGATCCACTATTTCGCGAGCCCCGGCGTCGACGAGCTCACGATGGACGATCACATCACGTCGCAGTTTCCCTACGGCTACAAGACGGAACGGGTGAAGACGTTTTTCTACAACGTCTGCACCCGCGACGACGGCAAGACCTGGAGCACGCCGTGGGTGATCGACGACCCGCAGATGTACTTCGTGAAGCGTCCGCAGGTGGCCGGCTCGAAGAGCGGCACGAACCGCTGACCCGCCGGCTCCTCATACACGAACGCGTCAAAGAGTTGATCGTGAGGGGCTGCCCGTGTCATGTCGCCGGGCTATGGGAGCGATCCCAGGCACGGATACCGCGAAGATCACCGGCAGAAACATCACGAAGCGAACGTCCGGAGACGTGACATGGGCAGCCCCGAACCCGGCGTGAACGACAACGCATTGCCGCCGGGGAGCAGACACGCCTTCGCTACGGTGAGAATACACCTGATACGGATCACACTTGATCCTTGCGCACGAAACACTCCTGGGGGGAAACAACGTTCAGGGAGGGGCTGCCCACGCCCCAGGAGCCGGCGTGGCTGACCAGCGCAGCCAGGGATGGCGGAGCGCAGCCAGCCTCGAGAGAGCGCGGGCCTGGAAGGCGATCCTGTTCGGCACGGGATTTGCGCACCAAGAAGCAGGCAAGCCAGGAGAATT
>DHLZ01000179.1:13832-14383 GCA_002405515.1 Planctomycetaceae bacterium UBA4655 | reverse complement strand
GAGCACGGTCGATGCGGCCGCCAGATGGAGCGGCGTGGCGGTGCGAGCAGGTGGCAGCGATGCCGTGACGACGACCGCGTCGGCGGTCGCCGCCGCCTCGGCCGCGTTGCGATCGGCCAGGAGGAGCATGCCGCGGACGGCCCTCACCGCGCCGGCCGCCGTCGTCAGGGAGAGCGCGGCCATCTCGTCGAGGTCGGTCGCACGGGCGAGCGCGAAGGCCAGCCGGCAGAGGTCGCCGGCGGCCCGGGCGACCTTCGGCACCCGCTCGGCGGTGTCGCTGATCTCCGCGAGCAGCCTGCCCTCGCTCCGTCGATGGATGATCGAGGACCTCCACTTCGCGATGTCGGCGGGGATCTCCTGCGTCGCCGTGCCGCCGAGATCGGCGGTGGTGCGGGAAGCGGCGTTCGGGGGGGCTCCCTCGGCGTAGGCGATCTCGACCCGGCCGATCGTGATCGTGTCGCCGGCATGGAGCCGGCGGTCGCCGGTGACGGCGGTGGCGGCCCTGTCCGCGGCGCCGCCGACGAGCGTGCCGTTGCGGCTCTGGAGGTCCC
>DHLZ01000179.1:0-13762 GCA_002405515.1 Planctomycetaceae bacterium UBA4655 | reverse complement strand
AGCCGGCGGTCGCCGGTGACGGCGGTGGCGGCCCTGTCCGCGGCGCCGCCGACGAGCGTGCCGTTGCGGCTCTGGAGGTCCCGGAGCGTCCAGCCGTCTTCGGACTCGAAGATCTCCGCATGGAAACGGCTTGCCCGCTCGTCGTGGAGGATCACGTGGTTGGTGGGCGCGCGGCCGAGGGTCAGCCGCTGCTGCGGCAGGAGCGGAACGACCGCGTTGCCGGAGACAGGATCGCGAACGACGAGATGGGCCTTTTCTGCGGGCACGTCGGCGATTCCCCGGCTGGTATGGATGGTGAAATTGAAATTGATGGGATCCGACCGGAGCCCTACCATACTATCCAGGTGTTTCCCGCAGTGACACGTCGGAGCGACAAGACCATGCGAAGCATTCGACCGGCCACGCTCTTCTCCGCAATCGTGGTCTGCCTCGTCGCCGTCGGGCCGGCGAGCGCCCAGTTCGGCGGCATGGGCCGCGGCGGCTTCGGCCGCGGCGGCTTCGGCGCCGTCGGCGGCATTGCGATCGACGCCGACGGGATCGTGACGACGGTCGCACCGAAGGCTTCGGAGTCGCTCGCGGCGGAGCGGCGGCAGCTGCTCTCGGCGAGCCCGATCGCGGGCCGGGAGAAGTCGGGCCTGCGGAAGGTGTCGCTCGCGCGGCTGTGTGAGCGTCTGAAGACTGCGGTGGCCCAGGCGGAGGGCCCGACGGGGGCCGCGAAACAGGCCGAGGCCGATCTCGTGGACATGCTGCTCCTCGGCGGGCTCGAGCGGATCTCGTACGTGCTCGTCGATCCCGAGAGAAAAGACATCGTGCTCGCCGGGCCGGCCGACAAGGGAGTCATCGACGGTCAGGGGAACGTCGTCGCGGCGGCTTCCGGCAGGCCGCTCATGCGACTCGAGGATTTCGTCATCGCGATGGCGTCGATCGATCGGGCGAGGGACGGCGGCATCCGGTGCTCGATCGATCCCACGCCGGATGGCATCGCGAAGCTGCGGAACTTCCTCGCCGCACAGGGCACGATGGGCCCCGACCCCAACGTGGTCTTCCGGGGGATGGAGCAGGCCGTCGGCATGCAGGTCGTGAGCGTCGGCGGCGTTCCCTCCGACAGCCGTTTCGCCCAGGTGCTGGTCGCCGCGGACTACAAGCTCAAGCGGATCGGCATGGGCCTCGAACCTTCGGGCGTGCGCGAGGTGCCAAGCTATGTCTCGATGGTGCCGGCGGGAGCGACGACCTCGGCGCTTCCCCGGTTCTGGCTCGAGCCGAAGTACGAGCCGCTCGTCCGGGATCCCGACGAGCTTGCCTGGAAATTCCCGGGCCGCTCGATGAAGTGCCTGAGCGAATCGGACGCGTTCGATGGCAAGGCCGTGCAGCGGGGCAACGCCCCGGCCGATGCGCTGACCGCCAAGTGGTGCGAGCGGTTTTCGGCCAACTATGGCGAGCTCGGCGCGAAGCACCCGGTCTTTCGTGACCTCGACAACTGCGTCGATCTCGCGGTCGTGGCGGCCCTCATCCACGGCAGGCAGCTCGACGCCCGGGCCGGAATCGACCTGTCGATCCTGAAGGATCCCGCGAAGCTGGGGCTCGCGAAGTACGCGGTTCCCTCGAAGGTTCAGACCGTGGCCACCGGCATGAAGAAGGGCGGCCGCTGGGTGCTCACCGCCTCCGGCGGCGTGCTCATCCAGCCCTGGGAGATCGCCTCGAAGTCGGCCGAGAGCCCCGACGCGGCGAAGCCGCGGCTCGACTCGCTTGCCGGCCGGCCCGACGCCGGCTGGTGGTGGGACTGACCGGAGCGGCCCACTCGATCCGTCCGACGCCGATCGCGGCGGTCGTGAACCAGTCGTCGACCCAGCCTGCCGACGGATCCTTCGGCGGCGGAATGCTCTTCGCAAGAAGCAGGTCGCTCCCTGTTTCGGCCGCGATGAACGCGGCGATCGAATCGCTCGTCACGTGCCATCCCACGGGAAGCCTCGCAAAACGGCCGGCCGTATCGAGCCATGCCGGCACGTCGATCACGCAGGGGGACGCGGTCGTCGGAAGATCGGCGGCGAGCGGGCAGCCGGTCGTTTCGCAGACGAGCCTCGCGGTGATTCGCATCGCGTCGATCGCGAGACGGTGGGAGACTGCGGCATCGAGGCCGGCGGCGTCATCGATGCGACGGATCGAATCGACCTTCGCGCCGCCCCCGACGACGATCGACAGGGGCGTGTTCCCGCACGATTGCGACAGCGACCGCAGCAGCTCCGGCCAGTCGTCTTTCGCGAGGAGACTGCCGCCGAACTTGACCACGATCGCGTGGCCGCGCGGCCCGTCCCTGAGGAGACCCCGCTGCCATGCTCCACCGCCCGCGGCATCACTGCCTTCCTTCATGGCATCGCCCCTCGTGCGACGAGCGCGACCGCGTGGGCCGGAGCGACGCGGGAGATCGCGGAACCGAGCGACTCATCGAGCGACACGACGCGGCCTTCGATTCCGGCCAGCTCGACCGCCCGCCGGGCGAGCGGCAGGCCGTGGCCGGAGAGGACGATCGACTCTGGCCGGGGCCTGCCGAGGGTCGCCCGCCGCAGGCCGGCTGCGACCTTGCGGGCCTGCGCCTCGGCACAAAAGCCCGCGGCGACGATCGCGTCGTCGAACGTGAAGTCTTCGGGATCGAGCAGGAGCATCCGGGCGAGCCGCCCGCGGGCGTGCTCCTTTGTCGCGGGGCGGCCGTCGGCGGTGCCGAGGTCGCCGGATTCTTCGGGCAGGCCCCCCAGCAGAAGCCAGGCGTCGCGGGAATCGGCGTAGCGTTCGCTTGCGATCGGTCGTCGCTCGCCCCGCCAGGGCAGCGACCGGACGATCGCCGCGATGGGCGTCCTCTCGGCTCCCGTGTAGACGAGCTCGCCCGACCGCATCCGGCCGACGTCGTCGGTGGCGGTCGGTGCTGGCCGCCCGGCCTCGATCGGGATGATGTCGGTCGTCGTCGAGCCGACGTCGAGGAGCAGGGCCGTGTCGGCGTCGGCGTGTCGAGCCGCAAGCCGCGCGAGGGCGTGCCAGTTGGCCGCGGCGGCGGCGAGCGGCCTTCGGACAGCCTGCGATGGCGGCACGATCGAACCATCGACCAGGTAGATGCCGAGGTCACACTCCACGGCCGCCGCGGCGGCCTCGACCGCCTCGACGATCCGCGCGACGCCGACGGCCCGCGAGGGATAGCAATCGGCGATCTCGCCCGTCATCGTCGCCACGATCCGATCCGGTCGGCGGGCCCGCGCGACCCGCGCGAGGGATTCCGCGAGCCCTTCCGGATTCCGCCAGAGCTCGAACCGCTCGGAAAGCGACCAGCCTTCGCCGTCGGCCGCCTTGATCACCGCACCGCCGACATCGAAGGCGAGCACCCGCCCGGACATTCATGAATCCTCTGCGTTCAATCGAGCGAGAAGGCGATGCCCGGCTTCCAATCAAAACCCGAACGACCGCCGCGGCCCTCGGCGATCGCGATCATCGTCGCCACGACGCTCTCTTCCTGGGCGGCGGACAACCCGAGGAACGACGTCGTGAGCCGCGGGTTGATCTCGAGCACGCGATCCTCGACGCCATCGTCCCGCGCGCCGAGGATCATGTCGACTCCCACCCATCCCAAGACCGTGCCGGCCGCGGCGTCGCGGCTCGCCGCGGCCCGAACCGTGGCCGTGACCGCCCGTTCGGCAAGCCGTCGCGCGCGTTCGGTGCCGGGACGGTCATTCCACGGCTCGCTTCCGAGATACCTCGGGAAGTCCTCCTCGGAGAACCGCTGACGCATCGGGGGCATCGGCCACAGTCCGCCCGGCCCGCAGAGCACGGCCACGCCGACCGGCGTTCCCGCGACGAACGACTCGACCCGCGAGGCGGCCCGTGAGGTCGCGACGTTCGCCGACCGCAGGATCCCAAGACCGTCGCCGCCGGCACTGCCGCGGTGTTTCCGGACGGCCGGGAGGCGAAAGCCCGCGGGCGGGGCCTCGAGCGGAGCGAGCGACCGCCCGGCGGGCACGGCCACGCCCGCCGCCGCGAGGCAATCGATCGTCGCCTGCTTGTCGGAGGCGATCGCGAGGAACGCCTCGTGCGGCGCGAGCACCCGGCCGCCCGCCGCCCGGACGGCCGAGACCCGCGCCGCGAGGATGCCGTCGGTCTCCGGCGCGACGATGAGCGTCCAGTCGGCCCCACGGGCCTCGGCGATGAGCGTGTCGATCTCGCGGCCCCGCTGAACCGGCAGCCGCCGCACCGCCGCACTTGGGCATGCGGGAGCGGATGTATGCGGAGCCCCGACGCCGCACGGAAGCCCGAGGCGCAAGCCGAGAGGTGAGTTGAGGAAAATGCCAGGAGTTGATGGACCGTCAAACGCCCTCTCGGCTTGCGGCTCGGGCTTCCGTGATTTGTTCAACTCCGCCTGCAGGGAAACCTGCGGCTCGGGCTTCCGTATCGCGGCGGTCTGCTCGCGGCGATCGAGCATCGACTCATCGATGAGGACGGTGACGTCGAGCGACGCATCACGGGCGGCGTCGGCCGCGATCGCCTCGAGCATCGCCCATCCCTCGCGGAGGAGCCGCCCGTGCGCGTGGCCATAGCCGCTCTGGGATGCGTCCGGGCCGGAGAGGCCGCCGGAGGAGCACCACTCGTAGGCGACGACCCGCACTAGAAGATTCCGAGCTGGTCCCGTGCGGCCTCGGTCATGCGGTCGGGGGTCCAGGGCGGATCCATGACGATCCGCACCTCGACGCCGGCGACGTCGGCGTGGCGGCCGAGCGCCCGCTTCGTGTCGGCGATGAGCTGCGGGCCGGCCGGACAGGCCGGGCTCGTCATCGTCATGTCGACCGAGATCTGTTGTTTGGCCGGCGTCTCGGCGGCGGCCGCGAGCGTCACGCCGTAGATGAGCCCGAGGTCGACGATGTTCACGAAGAGCTCGGGATCCTTCACCTCCTTGAGGATCTCGCGGACGATCTCCTCAGAGAGCGGCCTGCCGAGCAGGCCCTCGCCGGTCGCGGCCGCGCCGGATGCGGGCGGGCCGCCCGGAGCCGTGGCGACGCCGCCGGCCGTGGAAGCGGTGCCAGTCGGTGAAACATCGCTGGCCGCGGATGTTGTCGCCGCGGAGGCCGCGGCAGCCGCCGCCGCCGTGGGCATCGCGTGCGCGGCAGGCCCATTCGCGGCCCCGTGCTCCCGCAGCCTCACGTAGACCTGGCCGTCCTCGACCTTCACCTCGTGACTGCGGGTCGGCCTCACGGCCGGCATCGTCAGGGCGGCACCGGTGCGGATGTCGAACTTCGCGCCGTGCCTCGGGCAGGCGATCGTATGGTCGGCCAGTTCGCCGTCCACGAGCGGACCGCCGTCGTGCGTGCAGACGTCGTCGATCGCATGGAATCGGCCGGCGACATGGAAGAGCGCGACCAGATCGCCATCGACCTCCACGAGCGTCTTTCCCGGGTCGGGGAGTTCGGAAACGGCGGCGACTCTGACGAATGCCGGCATCGAAGGGTTCTCCAGACTTGCTTGGGGGATGCTGATCAGCCGGGCGGAAGCCCTCACCGCACTCGCCGGATCCTGCTGCCGATCGCGCGGGCGAGTGCCTCGCGAACCGGTGCGATCGTGATCCGGTCGAAGACCTGCTGGAAGAATCCGGCGACCACGAGCCGGGCCGCCTCGTCCGCCGAGAGGCCGCGTGCCTGCGCGTAGAAGAGCTGCTCGGCATCGACCCTTCCGCTCGTCGCACCATGGGTGCAGCGGACGTCGTCGGCCTCGATTTCGAGGCCCGGAATCGAGTCGGCCCGCGCCTCGTCCGACAGCATGAGGTTGTCGTTGCGCTGGTAGCCGTCGGTCTTCTGTGCGGCCTTGTCGACCTTGATCATGCCCCGCCAGACGAGCCGGCTGCGGTCCTGGAGCGCACCCTTGTAGAGCAGGTCGCTCTTGCAGGACGGGGCCTCGTGATGTTGGAGCGTGTTGTAGACGAGCTGCTGCCGGCCCTCGGTGAACATGACGCCGTTGACCTGTGCGGAGGCGTCGCGGCCGACGAGGGCGACATCCTGCGCCACCTGCGAGAGCCGGCTTCCGAGGGCGCCGAGCGTCCACTGGAGCCGGCCGCGGTCGTGGACGACCGCCTTCTGCCGGGCGACGTGCCAGACGCCGGTGTTCCAGTTCTGGAGGTTCACGATCCGCAGGAAGGCGTTTTTCCCGACGACGATCTCCGTGCCGCCACAGTGAAACCCGCCGCTTCCAGAATTACCGTGAAACCCGCCGCTTCCAGAATTACCGTGAAACCCGCTTCCAGAATTACCGTGAAACCCGCCGCTTCCAGCTCCGGCTGCGCCTCCCCCGGCCGTCTCGGTGAGCACGGTCGCCTCCGCTCCCTCGCCGAGCACGACGAGCACGTGCGACGTGTCGACGCCGCCGTCGGTGATCGCCGAGAGCACTTCGAGAGGCTCGGCGATTCGCACGCCGGCCGGAACGTAGAGCACCGCGCTCGCGGCATGAAACGCCGCATGCATCGCGGCGAACCAGTCGGCCTGCGAATCGATCACGCGAAACCAGTGGGGGCGAAGCGTTTCGCCATGGTCCGCCAAAAGCCGCTCGGCCGAACCGAAGAGCACGCCCTTGGCGGCGACCGCCGGATCGAGCGACTCGTGCACGACGTGGCCGTCGATCGCGTGGAGCCGGCCGGCGAGGCGGCCGCTCTCCCGGGCCGAGGGGCTCACGTCGTCGAAGCCGGTTTCCAGAATCTCGCCCGACGCGATCGCCGTGCCGAGCAGCCCCGCGGGCATGGCCACCGCTGCGGGGGCGGGCCGCGGCCCCCAGGCACCGGGCCGAAACAGCCGCAGATCGGTCCGCATCCAGTTTTCATCGCGGCGTTCGGGCAGGCCGAGCCGCATGGCCGAGTCGAGCGCGGCCCGACGCAGCTCGCTGGCCCAGGCGGGCAGACGGCTCCCTGCGATGAGACGGTCGAGCGAAGCGGCGTCGAACGCGGAATGTGGTGCCGGGGCAGTGGCGGTGGTCATCGCGAAACGGACGGGCTTTCAGCCCACCGAGCCCTCCATCTGCAGCTCGATCAGCTTGTTCATCTCCACGGCGTATTCCATCGGCAGCTCCTTCACGAGCGGCTCGATGAATCCTCCGACGATCATCGTGCTCGCCTCGGCTTCCGTGAGCCCGCGGCTCATGAGATAGAACAGCTGCTCCTCGCCGATCTTCGAGACGCTCGCCTCGTGGCCGATCGAGACGTCCTGCTCCTCGATCTCGATGTAGGGGTAGGTGTCGCTGCGGCTGCGGTCGTCGAGAATGAGGGCGTCGCAGACGACGCTCGACTTGCTCTTCTTCGCGCCCGGCTCCACCTTCACGAGGCCGCGGTAGCTCGCCCGCCCGCCGTTCTTCGAGATGCTCTTCGAGACGATCCGGCCGCTCGTGTGGGGCGCCGCGTGGACCAGTTTGGCCCCGGCGTCCTGGTGCTGCCCCGCGGAGGCGAAGGCGATCGAGAGGATCTCGCCGCGGGCACCCGGCTCCATCATGTAGACGGCCGGATACTTCATGGTCAGCTGGCTGCCGAGGTTGCCGTCGATCCATTCCATGAGGGCGCCCTCGTAGGCCATGGCCCGCTTCGTCACGAGGTTGTAGATGTTGTTGGCCCAGTTCTGGATCGTCGTGTAGCGGCAGCGTCCGTGCTTCTTCACGACGATCTCGACTACCGCCGAGTGGAGACTCTCGGTCGAGTACATCGGCGCGGTGCAGCCCTCGACGTAGTGCACGTGCGCCCCCTCGTCGACGATGATCAGCGTCCGCTCGAACTGCCCCATGCTCTCCGCGTTGATCCGGAAATAGGCCTGCAGCGGGAACTCGATCGACACGCCCTTGGGCACGTAGATGAACGATCCCCCCGACCAAACGGCCGAGTTGAGCGCGGCGAACTTGTTGTCGGTGGGCGGGATGATGGTGCCGAAATACTGACGCAGAAGATCGGAATGTTCGCGGACCGCGGTGTCGGTGTCGGTGAAGATCACCCCCTTCTTCGCGAGATCCTCCTGAAGCGATCCATAGACGACCTCGCTCTCGAACTGCGCCTTCACTCCCGCGAGGAACTTCCGCTCGGCCTCGGGGATGCCGAGCCGGTCGAACGTCTGCTTGATCGCGTCGGGAACCTCCTCCCAGGTCTTGCCCTGCTGCTCGGCTGGCTTGAGGTAGTAGAAGATGTCCTGGAAATCGACGCCGATCCTTCCGCCCCAGCGGGGCATCGGCTTCGAATGGAAGACCTCGAGCGACTCGAGGCGGAAGTCGCGCATCCAGCCCGGCTCCCGCTTCATCTCCGAGATCTGGCAGACGATCTCGCTATCCAGGCCCTTGCGGGCCTTGAAGACGGCGGGCGAGTCGGTGCGGAAGTCGTACTTGTTGATCTCACCGACCGCGAGGGTGGACGACGGTTCAAGTCCCGTGGACATGGCTGGCTCCTGTTCCTGTGAGGCGAGAATCTTCCATCGCCTTCTCGGCGGCGGCGGCCTCGGGGTAGGCGGCGCGAATTCGCTCGTAGCCCTTCTTGTGAAGCTCCGCGGCCAGCTCCGGACCGCCGGACTCGACGATCCTGCCGCCGAGCATGACGTGGGTGCGAAGCGGAATGTTGTGCTCGAGCAGCTGCTCGTGGTGGGTGATGATGAGGATGCCCATCTCGGCGCCGCCGATACGGGCGATGCTCTCGCTCGCGAGCCTCACGGCATCGGCGTCGAGGCCGCTGTCGGTCTCGTCGAGCACGGCGAACTTCGGCCGGAGCATCGCCAGCTGCAGGATCTCCGCCCGCTTCATCTCGCCGCCGGAAAACCCGTCGTTGACGTAGCGGCGGGCAAACTCGGAATCCATCGAGAGCTCCGCCATCTTCGACTTCAGCTCGCCGCGAAACTCCCGCATCGGAATGAGTTCGTGCCCCTCCTTGCGATCGGGGTTCCGCACGTTTGTCACCGAATGCCGCAGGAAATCGGCGAACCGCACGCCCGGGATCGACATCGGCCGCTGGAACGCCAGAAACAGGCCGGCCCGCGCCCGCTCGTCGGGCTCCATCGCCAGGATGTCGTGACGGCCACCATCGGCCCCGACGAGCTCGATCGAGCCGGACGTCACCTCGTAGGAAGGGTGCCCCATGATCGCGTAGCCGAGCGTGCTCTTGCCCGACCCGTTGGGCCCCATGAGCGCGTGCACCTCGCCCCGGCCGATCGAGAGATCGACCCCCTTGAGGATCTCCTGCCCGTCCACCGCGACATGGAGGCCGCGGATGACCAGGTGTTCTTTCGCTGCGTCGCCGTTCATCGGGATGCCGTTGCTCTGCATGGGTCTGGAAGCTCCTCCTTCGGCTCAGGCCGTAACCTTCTGGTGGTCGAACACGAGTTCGCCGTCACCGACCGGCGACGCCACGTAGCCCGAGTGGTGGGGAACGGGAAGCTCATCGTCGATCTTGCCCGGGCCGTCCTTTCGCTTCGCGATCCGCTGGCCCATGATCTTGTCCTGGATCCGCATGAGCCCCTCGAGCAGGCTCTCCGGCCTCGGAGGGCAGCCGGGCACGTAGACGTCAACGGGCACCACGAGGTCGACGCCCTTCACGACGTGATAGCCCCACTTGAAGTAGGGGCCGCCGCCGGTCGTGCAGGCGCCCATCGCGATCACGTACTTCGGATCGGGCATGAGGTTGTAGAGCCGGCGAACGCGGCTGGCCATCTTGTAGGTGACCGTTCCGGCCACGATCATGAGATCGGCCTGCCGCGGCGTGGCCCGGAAGGCGCCGGCGCCGAAGCGATCCATGTCGTATCGGCTCGCGCCGGCGGCCATCATCTCGATCGCGCAGCATGCCAGCCCGAACGTCATCGGCCAGATGCTCGACTGGCGGGCCCAGTTGATCGCCTGCTCCACCGTGGTCAGGACCATGTTTTCCTCGAAGCGACCCTCAATCCACGGCTTGGGCGAGGCGGGCCACGGCTTGGGAGAGGCGGGGAAGGTCTGTGTCATGAAAGGCTCCAGTGCGTGGGGGGCATGGCGTGGGGGCGCGGCGTTGATTTTCCAGTCCGCTTTTCAGAAATTCGATGCCGAAACACCATTTGATGCAACCCCGCCGCAGGGGTTCGCGGCGGAATGGCCCGCGTGTGCAGCCGTACTGACCGACTGATCGTTGACCGCATGCACGGTGAATCGGCAACAGTCGTCCCCGTCGAGACGGCACTCGGAGAGCTTCACGGGCGCCCCGACGAGCTGCTCGAGCATCAGCCTTTCCGCGGCACAGATGCCCCGATCCTGCTCGGCCAGCTGCGGGTAGGGACAGGCATGGCTCGTCAGGACCGGCAGCGACGGGACCGGTCGATCGCGGCGGCGTGGCGATTCCGATGATGCCTCCGCGGGCCCTGAAACGCCGACGGAACAGGGAATTTCCCGCTCCCGAAGCATGCTGGCGACGCTCTCGAGCCGGTCGGCCGGCGTCTCGCCGTGAACCGCGTCCCGATAGAGGCCCGCAAGCTGCTCGCCGATCCGGTTGAAGAGACCGCGACGAACCTGAGGCTCTCGGACTTCTCGGATCTCCCGCCAGAGCACCATCGCCAGGTCGCGGAAATTGTCGCCGCCAAGCTGCCGCCCCTTGCCCGTGAGCCCATAGGAATGGGCCGGGCGGCCGCGGGACCGGCGCGGGCCGGAGACCCCCGCACCCTTTTCGACGATGCCGTCACGAATGAGCCTGTCGAGCCGTTGACGGACGGCCGTCGCCGTGACCCCGAGGGCCGAGGCGAGATCGTTGATTCCCAGGCCTGATTCCACCCGCAAGAGGTCGATCAGGGCTCCGTCCGAGGCATGCTGGAGATGCGGTTCTTCGATTGACATGCGTCCTGATTCTAAGCCCCGGCCGATTTTCGGCAAGTTGGTATGTGAAAATTGCCAACCGGGGCCTTCGGATGCCGTGCGAGTACACCGATGCCGAGCGTCGGGTGCTCGCCCCGTTCCTGGCGGTCGCCCGGGCCGTCGAACTGCCCGAGCCGCTCGCGCCGACGGGAAGGCGGATGGTCGAGGGAATCGTGGCGATGAACCGCTGGATCGCCGATGCGATCGCGTACGAGCGACGGGACGACGGAGATCCGCTGCCGCCGCAGGAGTCGCTGCGTTCCAGCGGGGTCGCCGCGCGTCTGGTGTCGGGGTTTCTCCTCGAAGGGCATGCCGAGGAACGGCGGGCGGCCAGCGCCATGCATGCCTGGGTCGAGGCGTACCTGCCCGGCGCCGGATGGGTCGGGCTCGACCCCACGCACGGAGTGCTCTGCGATCACTGCTTCGTGCCGACGGCCGTGGGGCTTCGAACCGCGGATGCCGCTGTCACTGGCCGCTCGAGGTGGTCGTCGAGGGTGGCGACCGGCCGGGGAACGTCGTCCGCATGACCGTGAGAAACTCCTCGCGGGTCGTGACGCGGGAGACCTGGCCGCGGAAGTCGCGGGCGCCCGGAAGCCCCTGGGCGTAGGCACAGGCGAACTTTCGCATCAGGAGCGTGCCCCGCTCGATGCCGAAGCGGGAGCAGACGAGTTCGTAGTGGTGCATGACCAGTTCGTACTGCTCGGCGAGCGAGGGGTCGGGAGGGCAGGGCTCGCCACGAAGCACGGCCGCGATCTGCGAGAAGATCCATGGCCGTGCGAGCGCCTCACGGGCGACCATGATGCCATCCACGCCCGATTCCCGGAGCCTCTTCACCGCCTTCTCGGCGGAGTCGATGTCGCCGTTGCCCACGACCGGCAGGCGGGAGACGCTCCGCTTCACCTCGGCGATCGCCGACCAGTCGGCCTCTCCCTTGAAGAACTGCGCGGCGACGCGGCCGTGGACGGTGAGGCAGCTCGCTCCGGCCTCCTCGATCCGCTGCGCGACCTCGACGCCCGTGCGGCAGCTGTCGGCGCAGCCAAGCCGGATCTTCGCCGTCACCGGCACGCCGTCGCAGGCTTCGACCACCCGCCGCACGATGTGGCCGACGCGGTCGGGGTCGCGGAGCAGCCAGGATCCGCTGTGGGCCTTCTCCGTGACCTGTCGCACCGGACAGCCGAAGTTGAGATCGACGACGCTGACCTGAAAGTCCTTCGCGAGCCTGCGGCCGACGGCAGCCAGGTTGTCGGGATCGTTGTCCCACATCTGCACCGCCAGCGGCCGCGGTTCCTCGCGAACGCCCCAGAGACGGTCGGGATGCTCGCCGCGATGCGTCTCGAGCCAGGTGGCGCTCCGTGCGGCGATCATCTCCGTCGCGAGCAGCCCCGCCCCGCCGAACTCGCGGACAACTTGCCGGTAGGCGTAGTTCGTGTAGCCGGCCATCGGCGCCTGGAGCACCGGCGGATCGACCGAAAGCGGGCCGATCGCAAGCGGCTGGATCGCCCGCGACTGCGGGCTGGAAGCCGCGGCTTCGGGTCGGATTTCGGGCTCGGCGACGTTCACGGCGAAGGGCTTCCGATGAGCATCGCGGCGAACCGGTCGTCGGGCACCGAGAAGTCGGCCACGGCCATGACGTACTCGGCGATGTCGGTGTTGTAGCCGCGGACGAGTTCGAGGAACTGCCGCCGCTGCGTCGCCATCGCCGCATGGGCCGCGAGCACCGCCTCGATCGGCCGCTTGCCACGGGCGTGGTCCTGCTCCGCCGCCGCGACCGCCGATTCCGCCGCGGCCACCGCCTTGGCTCGGGCGTCGAGCGACTCCTGCTTCAGGGGCAGCGAGCGGTTGATCGCCCGAACGCGGCCCGTGGCGAGCCTCTGCGCGAAGATCGCGTCGAAGTGGGTGACGTAGGCCGTGCCGAGCGGCCGGTCCACGGGCCACGGCGGCGGCTCGACGACCGGCAGCCGGGCGAGGTCTGAAAGCTCCTGCTGCGCGACGATGAGATCCGCCTTCGCCTCCGAGACGGCGGCGGCGGCGGATGCGACGGCCACATCGAGCGCGGAGCGGTCGTACGGGTCGGCTCCCGGGCCGGTGGTCTCGAGTCGCTCCCTGGCGTCGACCGCCCAAGCGAGCGACGCGAACGCGACCGACACCTTCCAGTAGGCCTGCGCGATCCAGAGCCTCCGCGTGCGGTCGCCCGACCGCTCGAACGCCTCGCGGAGCGAGAGCGGCCGCGAGTAGATCGCGGGGTCGATGGCGGGCCCGCCTCCTCGCGCCGCGGGCCGCTTGACCGGCTCGAAGGCCGTGGCGATAAGCATCGTGGCGGGACCCGGCGGCGGTGCGGCCGACGGCACGACGGCCGGCGATCCAGCCGTCGGCGGCACTGCAGCAGGTGGCGATCCTGCCGGCACCACGACCGATACGGTCCCGTCGGCGGCGGGGGCCGCGGGTGCGGCGGCAGGCTCGGCTGCAAGCGGAGCGGCAGGTTCGGCTGCGGCGTTCGGAGCGTCGGGCCTCACGGGGGGCGAGTCGTCGCCGAGCGACGCCGGCGGCACGAGCATGACGACGCAGAAGGATGTGGCGAGGAAACGGTTCATCGGCAGTATGGCAAAACTCAATTTGTTTGAACGAGCCATTGACGATGCCCTTGAAGCCCGATCCGCGAGCCGGATTTTACTACCCCGAGCACGATGTTGTTGACAGTGGTTTTCGGCTGACCGAGCGCACCACGGTCCCACGGAAGCCCGAGGCGCGAGTTTCCCTGCAGGCGTTCGCTGGAAATTCCCGGAAGCCCGAGGCGCAAGTTTCCCTGCAGGCGTTCGCTGGAAATTCCCGGAAGCCCGAGGCGCAAGCCGAGAGGGGTGTTGACGAAGCGCCTTGAGTGGATCGCCGGTTTCCTTTGAACGCCGCCGTAGTGCCG
>DHLZ01000069.1 GCA_002405515.1 Planctomycetaceae bacterium UBA4655 | reverse complement strand
CGAACGGGTTTTGTCAGGGGTTCTTAGCCCGATCTTCATTGGGCACTGCCGTCGATCTGTCTTCCGTTTGTTCGTCCATCTCTCATCCATCTCCCTGGAGCCCTTCGCTCCACCGGCGTTACCCGGCTTCATCGCTACTGTGGCTCCTCTGACTCCTGCCGGACGGTTGTCCGGTGTCCGGCAGGTCTCATTGCTTCATGCACCGAATCTTCCGACCATTCCGTCTCCAGTCACCCTCCGCCGCTCCGACTGCTTGGCCTGTTTTCCACAGTCAGACGTACCGCCGGAACGACTCCTTGGATCGCGTTCCACCCACTCAGGCAGGGCAACGCCGGCGTCAGTTGGGCTTCGCCATTGGGCTGCAGGCTCGCCGCGACGATAGGCCGAATCGAGTTCGTCAGCCTACGGACTAGTCGTTCACCTCCTGATGCTCTCCACCTCCCCTCACGGGGACGCAGTTTCGATCGGTTACGGCGGCCAGGCCGGCCACCGACAGGGACTCGCACCCTGCTGGTTCAGTACACTTGCAATCGCACAGCCCCGGGCGGGAGCCCGGGGGTGCCGCGCATGCGGCGCCACGCCCACCTCACCCCGTCGCTCATTCCGCCACGGCGGGTTCGCTCGGCGGCGACGCCAGGCCGACGGTGTTGACCGCGATCACGCGGTAGCGGTGCTTCTGCGCGGGAGTCGCGGTCGCGTCGGTGAACTCGAACGGCACGAGAGGAAACGCCGGGGTGTCGCTGTGCTGCAGCCCCTGGAAGAGGGCGCGGCCGAAGGGGGTTTTGCCGGCCCGTGGCGATTCCGCGAGTCGCGTGCCGTCACGCTCGATCACGAATCCGGCGAGGCCCGTCTCGATGTCGGCAGCCGCATCCCAGGTGAGCACCCGCCCCGCCACTCGCACGTTCGTCGGAGCCGGCGGGGGCGTGTCGTCGGCCACGAGCGTGTCTTTGACGTCGTCCATCCACTGCCGTGGGACGGTCGCATTCGGCAGCCAGCCGGCTGTGAGCGGGTCGCCCTGATGGGCCGTGGCCGCCACGGCCGTGCCCCCGGTGATGAGCCCGAGCCAGGCTCCGTCCGTCGGCATCGGGCGGAGTGCCGACCCGCCGTCGGCGGGCACCCGGGCCGCGAGGCAGGCGTCGAGCCAGGGAATGGCGAGATAGCGCTGGTTGCCGCACTCGTGCCCCGACCGCGGGTCGACCGCAACGCCGACGAGCCCGCCCCGCGACCGCAGGGCGGAGAAGAACGCGATCGTGGTCGGGCCCGCCCCTCCCTCCCGAGCGCCGGGGTTGCACATCATCGGCACGCCGAGCGTCGCATCCGGCAGCACGTGCGGCTTGATGTGGGCCCGCGCGGTGTCGGGCTCGAACAGCGGCATGCCCGAACGGAGCCAGGCCGCGACCACGCGCTCCGGGTGCAGGATCGCCATGCCTCCGACCCAATGCCCGCCGCCGCTATGGCCCCAGAGAGCCCACGGCACCGTCGCGACTTCCGGATGCCCCGCCATCCGGCCGAGATCGGCCAGAGCTTGCTGGAACGCCGCATCCGACCCGTTGCGCGGATCGCACCACATCTGGCACACCGCCTTGTCGGGCTGCTCGTACGACGGCGTCACGAGGGCGCAGCCGTGCTTTCGGGCCAGCGCCTGCCAGTGGAGGTCGAAGGCCCCGGTCAACCCCGACTTGCACGACCCCTCGCCGCACCCGTGCTGGTGTACGATCACGCCCCGCAGTTTCGGCACGTCGGGCGGGAACCAGGCGGTGTAGGTGACCGGGAAGATCAGCCCTCCGGGCTCGGTCGCCGCCTCGTAGCGAACGCGATAATACGGCGGCGCCACCTCGGGGCGGGCGTCGTAGGGGGGCTGCTGGCCGCCGGCGGCCGCCGCCACCAAGAGCCACGCTGCCGCGAGCAGCATCGCCGGGAAAAAGGGGACGCCGGCCTGGGGTGACTTCAGGGCCGCCCGGATCGACTCCGCCACCTGGCCGTGGAGACAGCATATATGCTATCATATGGCCATGGAACGGACGCGCGTCGTTGTCGATACAAACGTGATTGCTTCGGCGTTGACCAGCGCGACCGGCACGAACCGTGAGGTGATGCGTCGCTGCCTCCAGGGCCTTGTCGAGCCCTTGATCAGCAACACGCTCTTTCACGAGTATGAAAGTCTCGTGCGGCGGCCTTCGGTACATGCCCGGTGCCCGCTCACACCGCGAGAGCGAGACGATCTGCTCGATGCATTCCTCGGGGCGTGCGTCTGGGTGCGGATCTCGTTTCGCTGGCGTCCCAACCTCAGGGATGAGTCCGATAATCATCTCATAGAGTTGGCCGTGGCCGGAGGGGCGATGGCTATCGTCACAAATAACGTTCGGGATCTGCGGTCCGGTGAGTTGGTGTTTCCCAATATCGGCATCATGACACCGGCGGAATTCATGAAGTCATTGAGGAAACGACCATGACGACGCTCACCATACGCATTCCAGACGACACGGCCGCTCGCCTGCGCCAACTTGCAAAGCACCGCGGCATCAGTCTCAACAAGTTGATGGAGGAGTTTTCCACGACGAGTCTCGCGGAATTCGACACGGAGAACCGATTTCGACTCCGAGCCGCGAAAGCATCGGGCAAGCGCGGGCTCGCGTTGCTGGAGAAACTCGACATGGCACTGCAGAAGGGGTCTGCCAAGCGAAAGCGCGGCGGTCGCTGAGGCGCCACAGCCATCACGCGCCGGCGATCGTCGAAGAGTCACGGGACGCACGCCCGGATTGACTGGGCCACCTGCTGCCCAAGCAGGCCGTAGCGGCGCGGCAGGCAGGGTCACTTGACGAGGCCCAGCCGCTGTCTGTCCTCCCTTTCTGCCAGCCACCCCGGGATGATGAAGTCCTCGGTCGCGCTGCCGTCCGGTTCGGAGGTGAGTTCGAGCGTCTCGATGAACGGGATCTCGACATCTTTCTTGGTGACGAGGGCCGTGAGTGTCTTGGAGGAGATTTTCTTGAGGTTGGGCAACGCCAGTCGGCCGTCGCGGGTGGCGAGGGCCGCGGCAACGGCGACCGCATCGACGGAGTCGAAGGCAGTGAGGCCGGGAAGGTCGCCGTCCCACTTCTCCATGGTGGCGAGCGTTCTGGCGGCTGCAGGGTCGATCGCGGACAGGTGCGGCAGCCGACATGCCCAGGCCCCCGATCCCGCCAGCGCGGCGATCGTGGCGGCGTCGAGCGTGGTCAGGCCGTCGAGGAGGAGCTCTCGGCCTTCGAACCCGGCCAGGGCCGCGGCGGCGGCGATGTCGAGGGTGCCGAGCCCGTTGAGATCGAGCCGTTCACCCTTGAACCGGGCGAGCGCCTGGGCGGCATCGACAGAGACGGTGGTCAGGCCGTCGAGGATGAGGCCTCGGCCCTCGAAGGTCGCCAGCGCCGCGGCGGCACTGGCATCGACCGCGGCCAGTTTCGGGAGTCGGCCATCCCATCCCTCGATGGCCGCGAGCGCCGCGGCGGTGGCGGCGTCGAGCGCCGTGAGCCGCGGCAGATGACGCGTCCAAGCCCGCGTGCGTCCCAACGCCGTGGCCGTGTCGGCGGAAACCGTGGCCAGGCCGTCAAGCGACAGCCAGGTGCCGCGGAACGCCGCGAGCGCGGCGGCGGTGTCGGCATCGAGCGTGGTCAGGCCGTCGAGGTGCAGCCATGTGCCGGCGAACGTGGCTATCACGCGGGCGGTGCCGATGTCGAGGGCGGTCAGGCCGTTGAGGAACAGGTCCTCGCCCGCGAACGTCGCCAGGGCGGTGGCGGTGCCGGCATCCACGGCCTTCAGCCCGTCGAGGAACAGCCGCTGACCCTTGAACTCCGCGAGTGCCCGGGCGGTATCGGCATCGACCGCGGTCAGGCCGCCGAGCGAGAGCCCACGGCCCTTGAACTGCGCGATAGCCTTGGCGGTGCCGGCGTCGAGACTGGTCAGGCCGTCGAGGCAGAGGAGTCCACCCGCGAACGCCGCCAGCGCCTCAGCGGTATCGCGATCGAGGGCGTTCAGGCCGTTGAGGTGAAGGTCGCTGCCCCGGAACGTGGCGAGCGCCTGGGCGGTGTCTGCGTCGAGCCTGGTCACCCCGTCGAGATACAGCCATTTGCCGGCGAACGTCGCGAGCCGCTGGGCGATATCGACGTCGATCCTCGTCAGCCCGGCGAGACCCAGCGAATTGCCCCTGAAGTTCGCCAGCGCCGTCGCGGCAGCCGGGTCGAGCGTGGTCAGGCCGTCGATGGACAGCCCGAGGGTCTTGAGCTCCGCGAGGGCGGCGGCTGTGCCGGCATCGAGCGTGGTCAAGCCGTTGAGGTACAGCTCCTGACCCTTGAACTCCCCGAGTGCACGAGCGGCGTCGGCGTCCAGCATGGCCAGCCCATTGAGCACGAGAGGGCCGCGACGATAGCCCGCCAAAGCCTCGGCGGTTCCTGCATCCAGCGCCGGGAGTCCGTTTAACGGCAGGCAATTCCGCCGCACGACGGGCCTGCCGCCCTTGATCGCGACCTGGGCATTCACTCCGGCAAACCCTGCCGCCAAACTGCCCGCCTGGTCGACCGTCAGGGCCTCGATCGCGGTCGTGTCCGCGGGCAACTCGTCGGCAAGCGCGGCATTCCCGGCGCGCCAGAGACCTGACACGTGCAGGGCGGAGGCGAACAGAAATAACGTCACGGGCTTCATGGCGGACATCGGTCCGGGAAGCGGAAGCAGCCGCGCAGTGCACAAAAGGATAAGGACAGGCCGGTCAATGGCACTTCCGCACACATCGAACGGGTTGGCGAGCCTTCGATGAGTCTCGGCAGGGGGCGGGATCGGTGATGAACGCGATGAGGCGGATGTCGCCGCCACATCCAAGGGCACTTGAGTGGAAACTCCTCTGCGATCCGTGCGATGAGCCTCGCCCACGCGATCCGGGAGGTGTCGTGGAAGCGGGGCTTTTGAGTCGCGTCGCAGCCGCCCCCCGTGGCGTGCCCGCCCGTCGCGGTCTTGCCGCGTGTGCCGACGCTCCCGGTGGCAAGGGCCGTGACGGCGGGGTCTGAGCCGATGGTTCGGGGCGAGGACGCCGTGATGCCGATGGCGGTGCTTCCGCGGTGGCGGGACGCGGTCGGCAAGCCGGTCGAGGAACTCCTCCGGCGAGAGATCGACGACGCCGTGCTCGCCCGGGGCGGTGACCTTGCGCGAGCGGCCGGGGCCGACCCACTGGCCGCGCTTGTGGCGGGGGGGTGAGTAGCGGACGCGCTCGGGCCTCTGTGCGCCGCCACCGCGCACCACGGGCGAAGCCGAAGCAGAGGATGCCGCAGCGGAGATACCCCCGGAGCTCCGCCTCGACGTGCGTCGCGACGGGCCGGTCGCGGAGGCTACGCGTGGCGAGCCAGGTCTCGAGGTGCCGGCTGATGAAGCGATGGGGCGGCGTCTTCTCGGGTCGCCGGTGCTCGTGGTGTTCCGCACGCCGCTGCCGCCACGGACCGGAATGGGAAAACGCTCGAGACCAAGGTGTGCAGGCCGTGACCACGAGCCCATCCGTCGCCGGGAGAGTTCCCGGTAAGGAAGACGTATGCAGAGGCGATCAGGGGCAACTGGTCAGGGACCCCGGATGGCGATCAAGCGTGCCGCGGCCCGATTCGCCCAAAAAGACTTTCTCCGCGGCCCAAGCTCGAGAACCTGGCCGGACTGCCGCGGATCGTGCAGGTCCGGCGGCGCTCACTGGGGCGATCGCAGAACCGCCCCCGTCTGATCCGGGTGTTGACTTCCCGCCGGGGGCCTCCGCCCCACGGGATTTGCGGGCCGGCGTCGGCGCGCATCGCGGCGAGGGCGTTGCGGGGCGCGAGGCCTGCGTCGTCGCCCGCGGATGCCGTCGCTCACGGATCGGCCGGCGGCGGGCAAATGCTTGCGGACGCAAAGTTGAACGGGCTAACCTGTGGACGAAGGTCGCGGCAGGTCCGAGCGCCGGGGCGATCGTCACCGTCGTGGCCGCGTGTGCTGCCGGCGGCCGCGTACGGCCCGTGGCACCCCCCGGAGCGAGGCTTCTGGATGACAGCTCCCGTTCACCCGGCACCGCGCACGAGCCGCGCGACCCGCGTGCTCGTTCTTGCCGCAGTGGTCCTGGCCGCGTGCTGCAGTCCGCGGCCGATCCCACGCTGGCAGGGCGAAACGCCGGAATCGCTGTTGTGGGTGGGCAACAGCTTCTTCTACTTCAACAACAGCATGCACAGACACGTGGGCCGGCTGCTCACTGCGGCCGGCGTGCATGGCACCCGCCAGACATCGGTGACGATCAACGGCGCCGGGCTGGACTGGCATGACGTGGCCGCCTACCTCCGGCCGGGTTCGGGCATGGCCCGCTACAGTTTCGCGGCCGACAACACGCTGGTCTTCAACCAGTTCGTGCGGCCCTACGACATGGTGATGATGATGGACTGCAGCCAGTGCCCCATCCACCCCAGGCTGCAGCAGTCTTTTCACGACACCGCCAAGGCCCACGCTGCCACGGTGCGTCGGGCGGGGGCCGAGCCAGTGCTGTTCCTGACCTGGGCCTACGAGGACCAGCCCCAGATGACCGAGCAGCTGACGGCCGAGTACCGCAGGGCCGGACGGACGAGCCACATGCGTGTCGTCCCCGCCGGGCCCGCGTTTGCCGCATCGATCGCGCGGCGGCCCGACATCGATTTGTACGCATCCGACAAGCGCAACCCCAGCCTCGCCGGCACGTATCTCGGCGCGGCCGTGGTGATGG
Source organism: Planctomycetaceae bacterium UBA4655 (assembly GCA_002405515.1). GTDB lineage: Bacteria > Planctomycetota > Planctomycetia > Pirellulales > UBA1268 > UBA4655. The sequence goes on along the minus strand of DHLZ01000069.1, from coordinate 11,771 downwards.
CAAGCATCTTCAAAAAGTCGCCGGTGGGGAACGCCTATACGGCTGATTTGCCCGTCGACGTGGCGCAGCACCTCCAGGAGGTTGCCTGGGAGACAACGCAGTCGTTCCAGCCTTAGAACGCGTTCGGCCTTGGTGGATCGCCGGCTTCAAGGGGTGGCAAGAGTGGCCGCGCCTCCCCTCTTGTGTACTAAAGACGGGGCCGTCCAAATGTGGTCAGGATGCGAGATATGCTTCCAAAAGACACGCCGGTCAATGGCACTTCCGCACACATCGAAGGGTTGGCGAGCCTTCGATGTGTCTCGGCAGGGGGCGGGATCGGTGATGAACGCGATGAGGCGGATGTCGCCGCCACATCCAAGGGCACTTGAGTGGAAACTCCTCTGCGATCCGTGCGATGAGCTTCGCCCACGCGATCCGGGAGGTGTCGTGGAAGCGGGGCTTTTGAGTCGCGTCGCAGCCGCGCCCCGTGGCGTGCCCGCCCGTCGCGGTCTTGCCGCGCGTGCCGCCGCGACCGGCCGGCCCGCGTCGCCGAGCGCGTGCCCGGGCGTCAGAGGCCGATCAGGCCCTTGAGCACGGGCCATTGCTTGGCCACGAACACCAGCGCGGCCAAACCCAGGTAGAAGACGCCGCATGCCACGAGCCCAAGGCTCGGCAGCCACCCCGGCCGCAGGGGCGGCGGGAGAAACCGCCGGTTCACGTACAGCACCACGAAGGCCGTGCCGCCCAGGGCCACGTTGTTGAGGTTGGCGATCACCAGGGCCATCAGCTTGGGGCTGCCGTACGTGTTGAACAGCCAGGCACAGAAGTACGTCCATCCGAGGTAGAAGAACAGCAGGCCGTAGTACAGGGTCTTGATGTGGTCCTTCGGCACTCGCTCGCGCATGAATCGCGTCCCCGACCAGAGGATGTCGGTCCAACGCCTGGCGAACTCCTCCACCACGGCGAGCTGGCTCGGCAGGAGCACGAGCATGCCGACGACGAGCGTCGCCAGCCAGAGGAACTCGGCGAGGGCGGGAGTCGTGATGCCGTGCCGGATGCCGTCGGCGGTGATGAGCGCCTGGGCCCAGTCGAGATCGGCCTTGTGGGCGTAGAGCGTCGAATGCGCGGCGAACTGCAGCGACAATAGCCCCGGCAGTGCCATGCCCATGATGCAACCCGGCACCCAGATGAAGCATTGGTCGCAGAGGATGTAGGTCCACCACACCCGCCATCGGCGCAGGTTCTCGGCCGTCAGCGGAAACACCTTGCCGATGTGGCTGAGCGTGATCGATCGCCCGCCGACGAGGCTGGGAATCGCACCTACGCAGCCGCCCATGCCCCAGCCCTTGTCCCGCACATAGTTGCCGTAGGTGCTGTTGCTCATCCCGCCGCCGCCGGCATAACCGGCAAACGCTCCGAGGAGGGCGATGTTCTCCAGGCTGACCGTCGGCCACGACCCGGTGCGGAACCAGTGCACGAACAGGTTCACGGCGGTCTCGTTGCCCAGCGCGTCCTTGGTCGGCACGGTGCCGAACTTGAGAAAGCCCCCCATGATCTTCATCCAGTTCTCGGCACTCACGCAGGTCAGCCCGACGAGCGTGCAGAATCCCAGCACGCCCACCACCTTGACCGTGAAGATCACCTGGAGCGTGTTGTAGACCTTGCCGCCGGTCAGGATGGGCAGCGTCACGATCCCGAGCAGGACGTAGGCCGTCAGTTTCACGAGCCAGGCATCCGCGGCCAGCGGAGGACGGTCGAGCCAGGCCGCGACCACGATCGACGCGGCATTGGTGGACATCGCGGGAATGAACGATCCGACCGAGAGCGCGAGGATGAGGCAGATCCACGCCGTCGGGCCGGGCCATGCCCGCATGAACCCGGTGAGGATCGGCTCGCCCGTGGCCAGTGCGTAACGACCGACTTCCGCGTTGTAGAAGACCTGACAGACGATCGCGATCGTGCAGATCCACATCAGGCCGCCGCCATACCGCGCGGTGATGTCCGGACCCACGAGCCATTCCCCGCCGGCCAGCGCGATGCCGCACATCACGATGCCGGGACCCAGGTACGAACGCCAGTTCCGCAGGCCGACGGGACTCGTATTCGGCAGGTCGGCGACGCCCCACGTCGGGAGCCGTGAATCGGGGAGATACGCCGCGGCAGCCGCTGGAGATGGTTCCCGCATGAAGCCGTTCCGCCGTAGTGGGGGCCGCGAAGCACGTTCGGGCCGCACGGGTTACGGCCCGCCAAAGTCCTGGGGGACGCGGGAGTATCGCCGTTCCTCCGGACCTGGGCAAGGCTGCGCCGGCCGACGAAGCGGCGTGGGGGGGCCGACCGTCGAAATCCGCCGTCATTGACAGATGAGGCCGCGGCCGTGCAACCTCTACAGGCGTCGGGCTGCGAGCGGGCGCGGAAGCCCGTGTCGCCAGGGCCACGACCGTACCGACGAGATTCGTGCACCTATGGACGCCAACGCCGCGTTGCTCGTTTTCGTTTCGATGTTCGCCCCGGAGGAGAGCGGCGGCATTCAGGCGTTTCGGCTCGACACGGCGACCGGCACGCTCGCCCCGGCCGCCCTCACCCGCGACGTCCCCCACCCATTTTTTCTCGCCATCTCGCCCGACGGCAAAACCCTGTTTTCCATCTGGGCCAAGGAGTTCGGGAGCAAGCAGGACGAGGAGGTGGCCGCCTGGCGGATCGTCGATCGCGACGGCACGCTCTCCCCGCTCAACCGGCAGTCGACCCGTGGCGCCGCCTCGTGCTTCCTCGAGACCGATCCCTCGGGCCGCACGCTGCTCGTGGCAAGTTATTCCAACGGCAGCGTCGCGGCGTTCCCTATCCATGCGGACGGCTCGCTCGGGGCGGCCGCTTCGTTCTTCCGCAACGAGCGGCACGGGTCCCGGGTGCATCCCCGTCAGGATGCGTCGTATGCGCATGCCGTCATTCCCGGCCCGGCCACGGTGGCGGGGGGTGCGTTGCCGGCCAGCCGCTTCACCTACGCCGCCGATCTGGGCACGGATCAGATCCTCTGCCACAGGCTCGATGCGGCCACGGCCACCCTCTCGCCCCATCCTCCTGGCAACGCGCCGTCGCCGCCCGGGGGTGGACCGCGGCACCTGGCGTTCGATCCGACCGGCCGTCGGCTGTACGCCATGAACGAGCTTTCCAACTCCGTCAGCGTCTACGACCACGATCCCGTCACGGGCGGCCTGGTCGAGCGACAGACCATATCGACCCTGCCGGCCGGGTTTGCCGGCGAGACCAAGACGGCCGACGTGAAACTCACGCCCGACGGCCGTTTCCTCTACGGCACCAACCGCGGCCACGACAGCATCGCGATCTACAGCGTCGCCGCCGATGGTCGACTGACGCTGGTCGACATCGTCACGAGCCACGGCGCGGGCCCGCAGAACCTGGCGATTACGCCCGATGGCAGACTGCTGTTGTGTGCCAACATGCCCGGCAACAACGTTGCCATCTTCCGGATCGACGGGTCCTCCGGCAGGCTCTCCCTGATCGGCAGGCCGGTCGAGGTGACGTCACCGGCCTGCATCCGCATCGTGCCGCGATGACGACCAAGCGGTCGCCGGCGGGCGTCACCGGGAGCGGATCGAGCGGCGGTAGTCGGCCGGCAATGTGCCGACGACGCGGCGGAAGGCGACGTAGAACCGCCCCGGTGAATTGAAGCCGCTGGCCGTCGCCACCTGGCGGATTTTCATGTCACTGGTGGCCAGGAGTCGCTGGGCGTGCCACACGCGCTGCAGGATCAGGCACTCCCAGATCGTCATGCCGCATGACTGGCGAAACAGTCGCATCGCCGACCGCGGATGCAGCGACACGCATCGGGCGATGTCGTCGATGACGATGTCGTCCATGTAGTGCGTGGCGATGTAGTGGAGCATGCGGTCGAACCTTCCGAGTGCCCACGAGCCGAGTTCTTCGCCGCGTCCGGCGTCCACCGCCGGCTGATGGACGGAAACCCCTGCCCGCAGCGCCATCCGTCGCAGCCGGGCTTCGGCCTCGAGCAGCACGATCCGTTCGTGATCGGCGGCCTTGACCTGCAGCAGATCGCGCCACCGGTCGAACATCGCCCAATCCGCGCACCCCGGATCGGGCTCTTCGTCCAGAAACATCCGCCCATGCATCAACGCCGCCACGAAGGCCTTGGGCAACTGCCATTGCAGAAACCACGGCAGCGGAACCTTGAGCGAGTATTGCTCGCCGGCCCCCTCGGCGGCGACGCACTGGTGCGGGATCGCCGCCCAGCGAACGCAGAGCGCCCCCGCAGGAATCACCGCGTGCCCGCCGCCGAAGAGATACGTCACCCGGCCGCGGTTCAGCACGGTCATTTCGATTTCGTTATGCCTGTGAGGCCGCCGCATCCGCGCCGCAGGGCTGTGATGGAGCGTGAACCCCAGGCATTCGAAGTCGATGGCCGGATTCGGGGAACGAGCCATGATGTGATGATCCGGGACAAAAAAGCTCTGGGGCGCGACCAACGTTCCGTGACGTCACATTATTCTCCGAATATGTCCGATGTTGAAACGCCGGGGTCTTTCCTTTCCGGGCGGTGAGCCGGACAACCGGGACGAGGTCTTTCCCCGCGGTTTTTGTGCTTGGGAGGCGGGCCGATGCTCCTGAAAAATCGAGTGGCGCTCGTCGTCGGTGGCGGCACCGGGCTGGGCCGGGCGATCGCCATTGCGTACGCCGCGGAGGGATCCACCCTGGCCGTCGCCGACCTCGCGACTGGCCCGGCCGAGGAAACGCTCGCCCTGGCGGGCCGGGGGGGAGACGGATTGCCGCTGGCGATGGATGTCTCCCGCGTGGCGGACATCCGTGCCGGCGTCCACGCCGTCGTCGAGCGGTTCGGCCGGCTCGACATCCTCGTCAACTGCGCCGCGATCTGCCACGTCGACCCGTTGCTGGCAGTGCCGCCGGAGCGGTGGGACCAGGTGTTCGACGTCAACGCGCGCGGCGCGTTCTACTGCATGACCATCGCCGCGGAGGCGATGGTGCCGCGGAAGTTCGGCCGCATCATCACGATCACGACCCCGGCCGCCCGGATGGCCACGCCGCTCTTCGCCACCTATGGAGCGAGCAAGGCCGCCGTGGACAGTTTCGTCCGTTCCTGCGCGGCGGCCTGGGCGGCGGACGGGATCACCGTCAACAGCATCGCGCCGGGCCGCATGACTGGAGGCATGGTCGATGCGCTCGACCGCGATCTGGCCCGCCTGTCGGGCGAGGATGCCGCCGCGTTGACCGCGTCCCGCACGCAGAGCCTGCCGATGCGGCGGCGGGTGGAGCCTGCCGAGGTCGCGGCCGCGGCGGTGTGGCTGGCCAGCGATGCGGCCGCCTACGTCACCGCCGAGCGGTTCAACTTCACCGGCGGGATGGAATTGGCCTAGCGAGACCGTGCCCATGTCGCAACTGTCCGCAGAACTCCTGCCCCTGACCCGTGATCCCGTCGCGATCCGTGGCCGCGCCCTCTCTCTCCGCCGGCACGTGTTGCGGATGGCCGAGATCGTCGGCCAGGGCTACGTCGGCCAGGGATTGGGGATCGCCGACGTGCTGGCGGTGGTTTATTTCGCCGAGCTCCGCACCCGCCCGGCAGACCCGGGCTGGTCCGACCGCGACCGCTTCCTGTTGTCGATCGGCCACTACGGCATCGGTCTCTACGCGGCCTTGGCCGAGGCAGGCATCATTCCGCTGGCAGAGCTCGACACCTACGGCGCCGATGGATCGAGGCTGGAGATGTCGGCGCCCGAGACGACTCCCGGCGTGGAAATCACCGGCGGCTCGCTCGGCCACGGCCTCACCCAGGCGGTGGGCATGGCGCTGGGACTGCGGCTGCAGGGCCGCGATGCCCGCGTTTTCAACCTGCTCTCGGACGGCGAGTGCCAGGAGGGCTCCACGTGGGAGTCGGCGCTCGCCGCATCCCACTACGGCCTCGACCGACTGACGGCCATCGTCGATTGCAACAACCAGCAGGCGGATGGGCCGCCGGCCCGTGTCATGGGAATCGAGCCCGTCGCCGACAAGTGGGCGGCCTTCGGCTGGCACACCCAACGGGTGGACGGCCACGACATTCCGGCGCTCCTGGCGGCTTTCGCCGCGGCCCGCACCACACCGGGGCGGCCGCACGCGATCGTGGTCGACACGCTCATGGGCCGCGGCGTGCGGGCGTTTGAAGAGCGGGAGAAGAACCACTTCATCCGTGTCGACGCCGACGATTGGGCGTTGGCCAGGGACCAACTGGAAGCATCCTCATGAAGACGGGCATGCCGCGGACGGGCGTCACGGGCAACATCCTGACCTCCGACACCTCGGGGGCCGCGGCGACGGAATCCGCCCCCTTCGGCCACGCGCTGGTCCGTGTCGCCGAGGCCGACGCCCGCGTGGTGGGGCTCACGGCCGATCTCGGCAAATACACCGACATCCATGTCTTCGCCGAGCGTTTTCCTGAGCGGTTTTTCCAGATGGGCATGGCGGAGCAGAGCCTGATCGGAGCGGCCTGCGGGCTCGCTCGCACCGGGCTGATCCCGTTCGCCACCACCTACTGCGTCTTCGCCACGCGGCGGGCCTACGACTTCATCGCCATCGGCGCGGCGCTCGGCCGTGCCAACGTGAAGATCATCGCGGGCCTGCCCGGATTGACCACCGGCTATGGCGGCACGCACCAGGGCATCGAAGACCTCGCCCTCATGCGGAGCGTTCCAGGGCTGACGGTCATCGATCCGTGCGATGCCACCGAGGTCGCCCAGGCCACCGCCGCGATCGCCCGGCACGACGGGCCGGTCTACATGCGGCTGCTGCGGGGCATCGTCCCCAAGGTGCTCGATCCGGCCACGTTCAGTTTCGAGGTGGGGCGGGCCCGGCTCCTGCGTGACGGCGCGGACGTGGCGTTCGTCAGTACGGGGATCATGACCCCACGGGCACTCGATGCGGCCCGGCAGTTGGAGGCCGAGAACGTCCGCGCCGCCGTGCTGCACGTGGGCACGTTGAAGCCCTTCGACCGGGACGCGGTGGCGACGCTGCTCGCCCGTGTGCCCCATGTGGTCACGGCGGAGAACCACGTCGTCACCGGCGGCCTGGCGAGCGCCGTGGCGGACATGGCGGTGGACGAGAGGCTCGACATCCGCCTGGCCCGCATCGGCATCCCCGATTGCTTCTGCGACAGCGGTTCCCTGCCCCACCTGGCCGAGCGCTACGGCCTCACGCCGCGGCATCTGGCGGACGCCGCCCGAAACCTGCTCCGCACCTGACGTCCAGAAAGGGCGAACCCGGGATGAAGATCACGCGGCTGGAAACGATCCGCACGCCCGATCTCCCGCAGCTCCTCTGGGTGCGGGTGCACACGGCAGGCGGTCTCGTGGGACTGGGGGAAACCTTCTACGTCCCGACAGCCGTCGAGGCGGTCATCCACGACTTCGCCGCGCCGCTGCTGCTCGGGCAGTCGGCGTTCGATCGTGAGCGGCTGTGGCAGATGCTGTTTTCGCACGCGCATTTCTTCGGCCACGCCGGAGCCGAGATGCGGGCGATCTCGGCCATTGACATCGCCCTCTGGGATCTGCTGGGCAAGAAGACCGGCGAGCCCGTGCTGAACCTGCTGGGCGGGCAGACCCGGGATTCGATCCGCATCTACAACACCTGCGTCGATACGCCCCTCTACGCGGACCAGACCGGGTTTTTGGAGTCCCCCAGCGACCTCGCCCGGGCGCTCCTCGCGCAGGGCATCACCGCCATGAAGGTCTGGCCGTGGGACCGGTTCGCTCCACAAACGAACCCTGTCGCGGCCACGGGCCCGGCCGGATGGTCGGCCGTTGGTGCCGTGGGGCACGACCTGCTGCCGGAGCATCTGGCCCAGGGGCTGTGGACGGTGCAGGAGATTCGGCGGGCGGTCGGCGACAAGATGCAGATCGCCGTCGAGGGCCATTCCCGCTGGGACGTGAACTCCACGCTGCGGATCGCCCGCGCCCTCGAGCCCTACGACGTCCTCTGGATGGAGGATTTCCTGCAGCCTGACAGCGCCCCCGACCTGGCCCGCATCGTCCGTGAGTCGCGGGTGCCGCAGACGGTCAGCGAGCGACTGTTCACGCGGCATGCCTTCCGGCGGATTCTCGACGCCCAGGCCGCCCACATCGTGATGCCCGACATCATCTGGACGGGCGGCTTGAGCGAAGCAGTGAAGATCGCCACGCTGGCCGACACACATCACCTCCCGATCGCGCCCCACGACTGCACCGGGCCGGTCAACCTGTTCGCCTGCCTGCACCTCTGTGCCGCGGTCCCGAACGCGATGATCATGGAGACGGTGCGCGGCTTCTGCGAGGGCTACTACCGAGAGGTCGTGACGCCGGCAGTGCCGATCCGCGACGGCCGCGCGGTGCTCGACGGTTTCGGTCCCGGACTGGGCGCGGAACTCCGCAGCGATTTTCTGCAGCGGCCGGACTTGATTCGCCGTGAATCGGCGATGAAGGCGAATTGAGACGAAAGGACGGTCAATGGCCCTTTCGCAAACATCGAAGGCCCTTCCGCAACACGGACCAGAAACAAGAAAACGACATGAACAAAAGCCAAAATCGCGACCACAACCGCAAGGAGAAGAAGATGAACGTAATCACCAAGACAGTGTCAGTCGTAGTGCTTGTCGCGCTGGGACTGGCGTTGACGACCAGGGCGGCGGAGCCGCCGAAACAGGCAGCGACGCCCGATCTGGACAAACTCGTCGGCCAGCCGGCGGATCTGGCCCCATGGGCCTACGCCTGGCGGGCCGACCGCGAGGTGCAGGAACCGCCGGAGGCGTATTTCATCCCCCGGCGACTCGAGCGGCTGGACGAGGTCTATCGCACAGTTTGGTCGAAGATGACGGAGACACAGCGAGCGAAGGCAAAGAAGGACAAGGACTCAACTTATTCAGATATCCTCCCCGCACCCAAAGGCCGCCTGCTGTCAGCCGTGCTCTGGTTGGCACCGGTACCGACCGAGCGGATCGAAGTGCGCTGGCCCGAGGGCAGCGCCGTTCCGCCCGTCGAAGCGCTCGAGGTCCGCGTCTATCCAGGCGGGATTAGCTGGTTTGCGGCCGTCCACGACGAGATCCTGCCCGTCCCGGGCGTATCGGCGGACGGCCGCACGCTGACCTACAGCAACCAGCAAAAGGACGCGAAAGGGAAGCCGATCTTTCAGGGCACGGACATGGTGGCCGTGTTCTTTGATGCGAGCAAGGCTCCGGCGGGTGTGAAGTATGGATGCCCGACGATCTATCTATTCCCGCCGAACAGGAAATGGAACACGTTGGACGTGGAGATCGAGTGGGGCTTCAAGGAAGGCGCGGAGCAGGCAGTCTTCGATGGCCGGATCGAGGCCTATGATGGTTACGTCAGGTCGGTCAAGCCGCTAGCGGAGGACAAGGGCACGACGATGACCGGTGCGGATGCGTGGCAGTCGGCACCAGTTGCTGGAAGCGCGCGGCGTGGCATCGTCGTCTCGCTACTCCATCCCGGCCGGTTTGGCAGTCGTCGTCTTGGCGAACGGCCAAGAATCTCCCCGCTAGACACCCGGATCACGCTCTGGACCAAGGGCGGCAACCTGACCTTCCTGCCCGATGATGTGAACGCCGGGCCGGTCCTAGTTCCAGGTCTTGGCATGTTCGTGGTCAAGGCCGGCGGCAAGACGACGGCGCGGGAGTTCGCGACCGACCTGGCGGCCAAGAACCTCAAGACCATCCCGCAACTGACGCGGGAACACCCCGAGGCCGCCTCCTGGGAAGAAGTCATGCGCAACGTCAGGTTGCCCGCTTGCCCGCCGGGCGAGGTCATCCCGCCGCTCGTGCCCTTCCAAGAGCCGCCCGCGACGGCGATGCTCGTCGCCCTGCCGGACGAGCGCTGGACCGACGCCTGGCGGCGATCGTCGTGGCTGTTGATGAAAGGCCGCCACGTCTGGTCGGGGATTGCGCTGGAAAGCGGCCCGGTGCTCCGTGCTGCCGATCTCGCGGGGCACCACGAGACGTCGGCTCGCCGCTTGGATTACTGGCTCAAGGCGCCCGGCGTAAAACCGGATGGCGACTTCGTGGACGGCGACGGCGGTTTCGAGTACGCCAAGACCGTGCACCACGACATCGGCTGGAGTCACGACGGCACCCATCCGCAGACGGGCCGCATGCTGTTCACGATGTCCGATCACTACCTCCTGGCGGGCGACAAGGAATGGTTTCAGAAGAACCGCGCGCGGATGCAGGCGGCCGCGGACTGGATCCTTCGCCAGCGCGCACTCTATCTGAAAGACATCCCCAATCGGCAGAACCTTGCGGTGGCGGGGCTTCAACCGCCGCAAATCCTTGGCGATTACGCCCTGGGAAAGAGTTATTGGCGATGGTACCTCATCCACGATGCCTTTTCGCTTCAGGGCCTGCGCCGATTTGCCGACGCGCTGGCGGAGTCCGACCCTGAGGCTGCACAACGTTATCGCGTCGAGGCCGATGGGTATGCCAAGGATCTGCTTGGCGCCGTGGAGCGTGAGATGGCGCTCGCCCCGGTCCGCCCTGTCCGCGACGGCACCTACCGGCGGTTCATTCCTGCCTCGCCCTACGCGCGGGGATCGATGGTTCGCGAGATTTCCCAAATCTACCCGCTGGTGGACATTGAGATGGGCGCCTTGCCGCTGGCCGACGCCCTGGGTGCCCTCGATGCCGCCGATCCGCGCGTCGGTGAACACCTCGATGTGATCGAAGAATTGTGTGGTCGTAGCAAGACAAAAGGATCGCAGGGATCGGGAGCGACCACGGAACACTTCTGGATCGTAGTTGGAGGGCACTTGGGTTACGTGTTCATAGACAAGATTCATCTCCGTCGCGACGATGTGCCGTGCTTCCTGCGCACGTGGGAGAACTCCTACGCGGCCAATGTGAATTGGGACGGAGGTTTTGGAGAAGGATACCCTATGGGGGCTAATACCACGGACGCCCTGCCTGGTTCTGCTGGAATGCGGGGGGATGACCTGATCAGAACGGCGTGGTTCTTCGAGAGTTTCCGCAACCTGCTGGTCATGGAGGAAGGGCAGACGCTCTGGCTGGCGCGGGCAACGCCGCGTGCGTGGTTGGAACAGGGCAAGAAGATGAGCATCAAGAACGCCCCCACGCCCTTCGGCACGGTGGCCTACGAGATCGTCTCCGACGTGGACAATGGCAAGATCGACGCGACCGTCGAGATGCCTTCTCGGAGGGCCCCCCAGGAGGTCGTCCTGCGGTTCCGGCATCCCAAGTCCGCGCCGATCAAGGCCGTGACCGTCAACGGCAAGCCGTGGACCGAGTTCAGCACGGACAAGGAAACCATCACCCTGAAGGGCCTGACCGGCCAAGTGGCCGTGACGGCCCAGTACTGAGGAGACAGGAACGTGCAGGCAACACGAGAGTCAACAACACGGACCAGAAAGAAGGAGAGGACAGGACGTTCAATGGCACTTTCGCACACATCGAAGGCTTGACGAGCCTTCGATGTGTCTCGGCTGGGGGCGGGTGGCGAGCCCGTCGCGGCTGGCACTGACCACCGCAACGCTCCCACATCGCCGTGGAGCGACCGGTTGTTCATGCTCGGCACAGATCGTCTTCCCATCCGGCCGTGAAGCTGGACGTAAAGACACGGTCTCTGGCAGGGACGTTCACCGTCTGTGGATGTCGATCACCGGCAGCTCGACGGGCGACGCGTCGGATACAGACGCCTGGATCGCGCCGCGGTCGTCGTCCTTCACAACACCGCGCCGGCAAGACTGCCCTCCAAACGAAAGACAAGACCAGGCCG
>DHLZ01000102.1 GCA_002405515.1 Planctomycetaceae bacterium UBA4655 | reverse complement strand
GGGCGCGACACGGCGCCTCAGGCACCGCAACCAGGCCTTTGCCTGAACGCCCCAGCCCGCCCGCCTTGCGGTCCGGAGAAGAAATAACACGGTGGCTGCAAGGACACAGACGAACAGTTGCCCCATGCGGAAGCCCGAGGCGCAAGCCGAGAGGGGAGTGGACTTTCACGGAAGCCCGAGGCGCGAGCCGAGAGGGGAGCTGACGATGTGCAGAAAGGCGGCGTCGAGTCATTCAAAAACGCTCGGAATGGACACTGTTTTGTCAAACCACCCGGTTCTTTGCGCGACCCTAACGCCCCTCTCGGCTTGCGCCTCGGGCTTCCGTGGAGCCAGTGAGTTCGCCCGCAGGGAAACTTGCGCCTCGGGCTTCCGTGTGAACGGGGGGTCATACGGCTCACACTCGAGCCTCGAGAGAGCAGAGGCCTGGAAGGCCGCAGCAATGTCCGGCGGCGGGCAAAGCCCCACAATGCCTTGAATCTTGGGGGGCGACGAGATGGGGCTGCGTCAATCCGCATCCGCGGCCACGATGAAGATCTGGTTGCGTGGCCCGCCCTCTGCGGCGACGCTTCGCATGAACGCGATCCACCGGCCGTCGGGGGAGAAGACGACCGCTTCGGGCCGCGGGGCGGAGGCATCCGCTCGGCCGCCGGTGAGCCGTCTCGAAATCCCGTTGGCCACGTCGACCGTCATCACGCTGCCGTCGGCGGCGTAGGCGATGCGGCGGCCATCGGGGCTCCAGGTGAATGCGGACGCGACATCCCACGGATCGCGGGTGACCTGCACCGGCTCACCGCCAGCGGGGCATACCGTAAAAAGCTGCACGACGCCGTCGTCGTCGCGGGCGAGAAACGCGATCCGCCCGCCATCCGGGCTCGATCGCAGCCAGTGCCGCGGCCCCTGGATGCCGGGATGCCTTCGATCGGCCGTAGACGTGATCCGCCGCTGCGACACGCCCCGCGGGGGGCAGGGGCGGCGATTCGCCGTGCCCGCGAGCGGACCGTCACCGGGCACGGTGAGCGCGGCGGGATCGTCCGGGAGATCGACGACGAACACCTCGGCGATCACGCTGCCATCGGCCGGAGCCACCTGCCCCTGGAACGCGAGGGCATACCGTTGCCGCGATCCGTCGGCGCGGCGGTAGCCGTTGGTGCCGATCCACGACTCCTCGAACGCCTTCGAGATCTCGTCGCTGCCGGGCCGCGGGGCGTCGTGGAGCGTCGTCACGAGCACCGAGAAGGCCGAGCCGTCGTGGTTCCTCGGATGGCTGCGAGGCACCCGCACGGGCCGACCGCAGACGCTCACGCCGAGACCGCGGAGATTCTTCTCGACCCGCGGGTCGTCCAACGCGGCCGCCGCCTCGAGGACCGCATCCTCGTAGGTGAAGCTCACGAGCCGGCCGTCGCCGCTGAAGGTGTGGACATGACTTCCGCCGCGGAGAGCGCCGGGCGTGAAGGGCGGCACGAGGTCGCGAGCGTCGAGGATCTCCGCCCGGCACGGCCGCGAGGCATCGACGACGACTCCCTGCCGATGCGCGGGGCCATACCGCCAGTCGGGCGTGGGCCGCTCGGGGCCGGCGATGAACACGACCCGGTCGTCCACGGGGCTCGTCGTCACGACACCGCAGCAGGCGGCATTTTGAGACTCATGGAGCCGTTCGACGCGGCCGGTCTCGACCTCGACCCGCTCGATCCGCGTGCCGTCGAAAACGGACCCGTCGGTGACGCTGCGGACGTCGTAGACGATCCAACGGGAGTCGGCCGAAAAGACCGCCGCGTTGGTCAGCATGTGGCCGTGGGGGGAAGTGGTGAGCTGTCGATCACGCATCCTTCACCCCACCGGGACGCGATCAACGCACCACGAGCTTCTCGGCCGACCGCCAATTCGCCCCATCCCGCTCGACGCGGTGGTAGAGCGTGTCGCGTTCCACCGGCTCCCGACCGGCCTCGCGGATGAGCCGGCGGATCTCGTCCACCGAAAGGATCTCGGGCGTCGTCGCGCCGGCGTCGTGGTAGATGAGCTCGTGGCGGACGGTGCCGTCGATGTCGTCGGCGCCGTAGGCGAGCGACGCCTGGGCCGTGCCGATGCCGAGCATGATCCAGTAGGCCTTCATGTGGTCGAAGTTGTCGAGCACGAGCCGGGCGATCGCCATCGTCCGCAGGCTCATCGCGGCGGACGGCTTCGGTATGTGGGAGAGCTTCGTGTTGTCGGGATGGAAGGCGAGGGGGATGAACGTCTGGAACCCGCCCGTCTCGTCCTGCAGCTCGCGGAGCTTCAGCAGATGATCGGTGCGGTGGAACGCGTTCTCGATGTGGCCGTAGAGCATCGTGGCGTTGCTCCGCAGGCCGAGCTCGTGGGCCGCCCGATGGATCGCGAACCACTCCTTCGTGTCGGCCTTGTGCTCGCAGATTTTGTCGCGGACCTCGGGATGGAAGATCTCGGCACCGCCGCCCGGCAGGCTGCCGAGCCCCGCCTCCTTCATCTCGGCCAGGATCTCGCGGATGGGCCGCTTCGTGAGATGGCTGAACCAGTTGATCTCCACCGGCGTCCACGCCTTCAGGTGGAGCGACGGGTAGGCGTCGTGGAGGATGCGAATGATGTTGAGATACCAGTCGTACGGCTTTTGGTGGTGCAGCCCTCCGACGATGTGCATCTCGGTGGAGCCCGCCTCGACCGCCTCCCGACCGCGTTCGAGGATCTGTTCGTCGCTCATCACGTAGCCGCGGGCCTCGCGGAGATCGGCCCTGAACGCGCAGAACGTGCATCGGTAGACGCACACGTTCGTGGGATTGAGGTGCGTGTTGATGTTGTAGTAGCCGACGTTGCCGTTCTTCCGCTCGCGGACGATGTTGGCAAGCTCGCCGAGCTCGTGGAGGTCCACCGAGTCGTCCCAGAGCATCTCGGCCTCGGCGGCGTCGAGCCTCGCCCCGGCCCCCACCTTCTCACGAACGACATCGAGCGAAGGGCGGGCGACGGACGGACTGGCTGCACGAATCATGATTTGCACCGGATTCGGATTGGGATCGATCGGGATTCATGAGAAGAACCGCACCCCGCCGTTTTTCGCAACCGAGACGGCCGCGGGGCCTTGTTTCTACGGTCAATCCACCCCCGGAGCCGTCAGTCGAGCGTCAGACCCACAGGTCGGCCGCGATCGCCGCGAGCAGCACGAGGCCGATCACGGCGTTCGCGGTGAAGAAGGCTTCGTTCACCCGCGAGAGGTCGTGCGGCCTCACGATCGAATGCTCCCAGGCCAGCAGCGCCGCGATCGCGGCATACGCCGTCCAATAGATGACGCTGAGCTCGGGAACAGTGGCCGGCAGGAGGGCGAGCAGGAGCATCGTGGCGGCGTGGAGCCCCTTCGCGATGCGAAGCGCCCGCGAAACGCCCAGCCGCGCCGGGATGCTGTGCAGCCCGTGCTTCGCGTCGAACGCCGCATCCTGACAGGCGTAGATGACGTCGAAGCCGGAGACCCAGGTCATGACGGCGACTCCGAGGATCGCCGCGGGAAGGATGTCGGCCGGACTCTCGAGGAGCGTCTGCCCGCGAAGGGCGATCCAGGCCGCGACGGGCGCGAACCCGAGCGCCGCCCCGAGCCAGACATGCGCGAGCATCGTGAACCGCTTCGCGTAGCTGTAGCCGAGGAGCCAGGCGAGCACCGGCACGGAGAGCACCAGCGGCAGCCAGTTCGGCAGAAACAACGTCGTCGACGCGATGAAGGCGAGCGAAGAGGCGACCACCAGCGCGAGCACCTCGCCCGTGCCGACGTCGCCGCGGGGCAGGTGCCTCCCGGCCGTCCGCGGATTCGCCGCGTCGATCGTGCGGTCCACGAGCCGGTTGAAAGCCATCGCGGCCGTCCGCGCCGCCACCATGCAGGCGACGACGCCGATCGCCGGACGAACCCACGAAAGCGGCCGACCGTCGGCGAACCCCGCGTCAACGCCGAACCGGAACGCGATGAGCGTCGCCATCAGGGCGAACGGCAGCGCGAAGACCGTGTGGCTGAAGCGGACGAGCTCGAGATAGGTTCGAAGCGTCGCGGCCGTCATCGGGATCAAAGCCTCGTCGCGATCGTGAGCGTGGCGATGCCGAACGAGAGGGGCCGCATCTCGACGCGGTCGAACCCGGCCGACCGCACGAGCGAGGCGAGCGCG
Organism: Planctomycetaceae bacterium UBA4655; assembly: GCA_002405515.1. Lineage (GTDB taxonomy): Bacteria > Planctomycetota > Planctomycetia > Pirellulales > UBA1268 > UBA4655. Next base: position 2,902 of record DHLZ01000102.1, on the reverse strand, counting down.
TCGCCCGAGGGAAACTGCTCGACCGATTCGTTGAGGTAGCGGTAGGCATCCGACCGATTGCGGGCGAGCGTGTTGCCGAGCCGCGGGAGGACGTTGCGGAAATACCAGAGGTATCCGCGGCGGACGAGCGTATTGCGGGGGAGCGAGAATTCCAGGATCGCAAGCCGCCCGCCGGGCCTGCAGACCCTCGCCATCTCGGAGAGCCCCTTCGCCGTGTCGGCGATGTTGCGGAGCCCGAAGGCGACCGTCACGAGGTCGAACGAATCGTCGGGGAAGGGGAGACTCATCGCGTCGGCCTCGACCCACTCGACGGCGAGGCCGCGGGACCGCGACTTCTCGACGCCGTGGTCGAGCATCGGCCGGCAGAAGTCGGCGCCCACCACGCGGACCGCCGGCCCCGCCTTCATGGCATAGGCGATCGCGAGGTCGCCCGTGCCGGTGCAGAGGTCGAGGATCGCCCCGGAGGCGGGGGGCGGGGCCCGATTCACCGTGACATGCCTCCACCAGACGTCGATGCCTCCGGAGAGCATCCGGTTGGCGAGGTCGTATCGCGGGGCGATCTCCGCGAACATGCCGCGGACCTTCTCGCCGCTTTTGTCGACCTCGCCGCCGGCCGGCTTCGCGCGGCAGGCTTCGACGCCTATCGTGGCCTCGCACGATTCGCCCGCATCGCTCTTTCTCGCTTCACCGAACTCGATCATGCAGACTCCAGAGGGCACGCCTGTGACGACCTGGCACTGCCACGACTGCTTCCATGGTATGCCGCGGGGGGCGACCGCGGGAGGGATCGCTGTCGTCATCGACGTCCTGCGGGCCTCGACGACGATCGCAACGGCGATTGCGGCTGGCGCGACGGCCGTCGTTCCGACCGGTGACATCAACGCCGCGCGGCGGCTTGCCGCCTCGCTCCCCGGGCCGACCCTCACCGGCGGGGAACGCGGCGGGCTTCGCATCGACCAGTTCGACCTCGGCAATTCACCGCTCGAATACACCCCTGATCGCGTCGCGGGCAGAACCGTCGTGATCACCACCACCAACGGCACGGCGGCCCTCGCCGCCTGCCGCGACGCCGCGGTCGTCGTGATCGGTGCGATCGTCAACCGTGCGGCCGTCGGCAGGGCGGCCCGCGAAGAAGCTCTTCGCCTCGCAGCTCCGGTGCACCTGGTCTGCGCGGGCACCGACGCCGCAGTCACGCAGGAGGATCTCCTCGGCGCCGGTGCGATCCTCGAGGCGGCGGCGGCCGATGGCGACGAGCTCGACCCCGCGGCCACCCGTGCCCGCGACCTCTTTCGGAAGGTGGCCGGAACCCTCGCGGGCCCCGCCCTCGTGGAGGCGATCACGCGATCGTTTGCCGCGAGCGCCGGAGGCCGAAACCTGCTCGACATCGGCATGGAAGCCGACCTCCCCGCCGCCGCCGCGATCGACTCGCTCGATGTCGTCCCCATGCTCGACGCCCGCGGCAGCCTCGTGGACCGCTCGCTACCGCGGTGACCCAGGCCGTGCGGTCCGCCCCAGCACGGTCCACCCCAGAACAAGGAACCCGCAGGCGGCGAGCGAAACCGCGGCGGTCACTGCGAACGAGAGGGCAGGCCCGGCCGGCCCCGAGTCCCACAGCCAGCCCGCGATCAGGCCGGCCGGCAACGCCATGAGCCCCTGCACGAGCGCGTACCAGCCAAACGCACTGCCCTGTCGGCCGTCGGCCGCAACCGCCGCCACGAGCGCCCGCTCGGCCGGTTCGGCGATTCCGTACGCGATGCCGACGCAACCGACCAGGGCGATCACCGCCGGCAGGCTGGTGGTCGCGGAGAGGCCGGCATACGCCGCGGCGAACAGGAGCCACCCGAGGGCGAGCATGGCTCCCGGTGCGACGCGATCCGCAAGCCTGCCTGCCCGCACGGCGGCCCCGCTCTTCGCGAGGCTCATGCCGAACCACACGAGCGGCACGAGCGGCGCCGGCACGCCGACCTCGGCGGCACGCAGGAGCAGAAACTGCTCGCTCGCCGCCCCGACCGCCCACACGCCGACGCATCCGAGCAGCCACGCCTGCGACTTCGACAGGCCGGCCGCAAGCACGGCTCGCGGCGCCGCCGACACGTGCCGCGGAGCATCCCTGACGCAGGCCCAGATCACGGCGAGCGTCGCCAGACCGGGCAGGATCGCAATCAGGAACAGCCGTCGCTCCTGCCCCGGAAATACCAGCAGGAAGAGCATCGCGGCGAGCGGGCCGACGGCCGCACCGGCGTGATCGAGCGCGCGGATGTGCCCGAACGCGGTCCCGCGTGCCCCCGGGGCGACGAGATCGGCCACGAGCGCATCGCGGGGCGCGGCTCGCACCCCTTTGCCGAAGCGATCTACCGCCCGAACGAGCAGCACATGCACGGGCGACGCCGCGAAGGCCATGAGCGGCCTCACGACCGCCGAGAGCCCGTAGCCTGCGAGCACGAGCGGACGACGGCCGATCACGTCGGAGATCGCGCCGCTCGGCATCCGCACGACCGCCGCGACGGCGTTTGCAATACCGTCGATGAGCCCGATCTCGACTCCCGTGCCGCCGAGTCCCTTCACGAACCCGGGGAGCAGCGGATAGATCGCCTCGCTGGAAAAATCGGTGAGAAAGCTCGTCCATCCGAGCGCCCGCACGGTGGCGGGCAGGGAGCGGGCAGCTTCCGCATCGGCGGATGGGATCCGCCCTGACTCATCAGGTCCGACGCCGGATCTTGCCGAGTGTTCCACGACGGGAATCATAATGGCAGATCCATGCGGAAGCCCGAGGCGCAAGTTTCCCTGCAGGCGAACAGGTGCCCAATACGGAAGCCCAAGTCGCAAGATACACTTCAAGAGAAAAAGTGAACAAAACGGAAGACAACGTAGCAAGAAAAAATAAAAGCGAAAGGGTGGAGAA
>DHLZ01000010.1 GCA_002405515.1 Planctomycetaceae bacterium UBA4655 | reverse complement strand
AGACCCGCGTCGTGTCGGTCTGGAAGGCCAGCACGAGGATGTCGCACAGCAGCCGCATGTGCTGGTCGATGGCCTGCGGCATCCCGTCGGCGGGCCGGGGCATGTCGGGCTTGTCGAGCGTCGGCCGCCAGCCCTGGAGACGGCCCTCCTGGCCGGCCCGCTTGATCCGCCCCTCGACGTCCTCGACCGACGAGAGGTACTCGTCGAGCCGGTGCCGGTCGGACTGGCTCACGCGACCGCGCAGCCCGCGGGACTCCTCCAGCACCGCGTCGAGCACGCTCTTGTCGGCCCGGCCCACGTCGTCGCGGAACAGCCGATCGAAGGCGAGCGCCGGATAGACTTCCAGCGGCGTCGGCGTCGTCGGCGTGCTCCACGATATGTGCGAGCTGTAGATCATCGAGAAGTTCTGGTGGATCGCCGCGATCGACGGCTCGCAGCCGAGCACGAGGCTCGGCACCTTCGTCTGGTCGCCGTGCCGCTGCGCGATCATCTGGTCGCAGCTGACGCCGGAGCGGATCTCGCCGCCGGAGGCGAGCATGGCACCGGTGAGGATGTTGCCCGTCTGGGCGCTGTGGATGCCGCCGTGCTTGGCCGCCTCGTTGTAGAGCCCGCGGATGAACGTCAGCTTCTCGCGGTGCGGCATGAGCGGCTCGAGCACCTTGCCAAGCTCCATCGCCGCCCCCTCGCCCGTCGCCCGCCACTCGGACGAATGAAACCCGTTGCCCGAGAACAGGCAGGCGAACCGCACCGGCGGCCCAGACGCACTACTGCCGCCCACACTGCTGCCGGCCGCTGCCTCGGCGGCACGGGCCGGCAGCGACTCCATCCAGGGCAGCGCCATGCTCACGCCGACGCCACGCAAAAACGTCCGCCGCTGAAACAGGGCCGAATGGTTCGACTTCATGGCGGGCTCCGAAAGGGGTGTCTCAATCAATATATTCGGCGTCTTTTCCGCGGACCATGAGAAACTGGGGGCTTTCGAGGATCACGCCGATCGCCCCGAAAACCCGGCCGCCGTCGGCCTGCACCGCCGCCGCCATCTTGTCGATGACCGCCGTGTCCGAGAGCGTGGTCGAGCGGCCCAAGGCGTAGCCCAAAAGTCGCTGGCAGAAGAGCCGGACGAACTCCGGCTGCTTCTTCGCCAGGAGATACTCCCGCAGGCCGTCGAGCCCGGTGAACTCCGTGCCGTCGCGGAGCTTCGAATGCGTATCCACCGGCCGGCCGGGGGCCTCCTGCGTGCGGAACCGGCCGATGGCGTCGAAGTTCTCGAACGCGAAGCCGTAGGGATCGATCCGCGCATGACACCCGGCGCACGAGGCGTCCGACACGTGCCGCTCCACCATCTGCCGCGTCGTCAGGTTGTCGAGCCCCTCCTGGTCGGGCAGCGTCGGCACGTTCTTCGGCGGCTTGGGCAGCTTCTCGCCCAGGAGCGTCTCCACCACCCATGCTCCACGGAGCACCGGGCTCGTCCGCGACGCCCCCGACTGCTTGGCCTGCACGCTGGCGAGCCCCAGGATGCCGCCCCGGCCGTGCTTTCGCGCCCCGTCGATCCGCCGCCACTGCGGGCCCCCGACGTGCGGGATGCCGTAGTGCTTGGCCACCGCCTCGTTCACGAACACGTGGTCGGCGTCCAAGAGCGACCGCACGGGCCGGTCCGCCTGGAAGAAGTCGAGGAAGAAAAGGATCGACTCCTCGTACAGATGCTTCCGCAGGTCCGCGTTGAACGTGGGGTAGAGCGACTCGCTCTTCTCCTTGAACTCGTCGAGGCCGCGGACGTGGATCCACTGCGTGCCGAACTCGATCGCCAGACCCCGCGCCCGCGGATCCTGGAGCATCCGCTTCGCCTGCGCCGCGAGCACCGCCGGATCCCGCAGCCGCCCCGAGGCGGCCGCCTCACGCAGCTCCGCGTCGGGCATCGACGACCAGAGGAAATAGCTCAGCCGCGTCGCCAGCTCGTGGTCGTTCACCCGCGCCGGCTCCTTGCCGGCCGGCGGCGATTCGATCCGGAAGAGAAAGGCCGGCGACACGAGCACCCGCGAGAGCACGCCGCGGAACGCCTCGTCGTGCCCCACCCCCTCGCTCCGTAGCCGGTCGTAGAGCGCTTGCAGGCCCGTCCGCTCCTCCGCCGAGAGCGGCCGGCGGTACGCCCGCGCCGCGAAGTCGCCGAGCCCCGCGAGCTGCCGCGGGATAGCGGCCTTCTCACGCTCCAGGAAGGCGTCGGCGTCGCGCTTGAAGACCGGCTTGCGGTCGACGAAGAACTTCTGCGCGCTAGCCGACTGCTCCTGCGTCGTGTACTCCATGAACTGCGGCAGATAGTCGTTCTCGGCCACCGGCTGGCGACTGACGAACGTCAACTCGCCCCACAGCCGATCGAGTTCGCGGGCCTGCTCGGCCGTGGCGAAGAATCGCAGCAACGGCTCGTCCTCCCGGTGGAACATCTTCAGGCAGACGACCTCGTCCTGTGGCACGACCGCCGGGAAGCAGAGAAAGAGCGGAAACAACCTGCGAAACTCCGCATTGCCCGCGAGCATCGCCGCGTAGGTCGGATTTTCGGGCGTCGCAAGCACGGGGCCATCCCACCGCGTGGTCGCGTCGGCCGCCTGCGTGGCGGCCCGCACCCGGAGGAACCGCGGTGACGATCCCTGGGGCAGCTGCGCTTCGACCACGAACACCCGGCCCACGAACAACGCCGCAGGCAGGCGGATCACCACCGCCGCGTCACTCGCCGCCACCAGGCTGTCGGCCGCCGGCGGGCCCTGTGACTCTTTGTCTTTGCCTTCGTTCGTTGTGCTGCCGGCGGAAACGAACCGCTCCTTGGGCAGGGCGTAGGGGGACGATTTCACGGTCGGCTTGGCGACCCGCGTCAGGTCAACGCCGGCAAACAACGGGCTCTCCGGCGCGACCACGCGGGCGTAGAGCACGAGGTTCGGATCTTTCTTGTCACCCGTGGGACGACCGCCGCTCAGCAGGCGGGCCACGTCCTCGGCGATCTTCGCCGCCTCCGCGCGCCGCGCCGGGTCGGCGGCGGCCGCGCGCCACTGACCGAGCACCGAGTTGTCCGGAACGGAACTCTTGCCCGGTTTGGACGGCGCGATGCCGAGGAACTTGACCCACTGCTTGAGAAACGCGACATCGAGCGACTGCTCCTCGGCCACCGCCTCCGGGGTGACCCCCGTGCCGTGCGTCAGCTCCACGACCGCCGACAGGTACGCCGCCGTCTTCGTGAACGCGGTCGGAAGATCCGCCTCGAACGCCGGCCCGTAGTCGGCGTAATCACGCAGCAAGAGAACCGGCTTCCCGTGCCCCTCGAACCGCGGGCGATGCCACACGATCGGCGCCGCCGAACCCGGCTCGCGGGCGGCCAAATGAATGGCCACCTCGGACTGTCCCGGAGCGGGCGTCACCGGCACCCGCAACGTCACCGTATCCGCAGCGGGCGGGTCGGCGGGCACCTGCCGCGTCAAGGCTTCGGCTATCGAACCAGTCTTGTCCTTGTTCGCATAACGGGAGTCGGCGGCGGGGTCGCTGTTGATGTAACTGCCGATTCTCGTCTTTTGCCAGAGGGCGGCCTGCCAGGCGGCGATGCTCGCCGCGAGCGCGGGCACGTCCGCCTCCTTCGCCTGTCGCCAGGCCGCGCGGATGTCGTCCAGCGGCTGGCTCGAGTCGGCTGCCGAGAGCGTCTGCCAGAGCGTTCGCAGGTAGATGGGATTGAGCTTATGCTTCGCCGCGACCTCCTCCAGTTTGCCGGCGGCGAGCAGCTCCCGATCACGCACCGTAGCCAGCAGATACGGCTGGAAGTCGAGCCCGCCCCCGCCGTCGCGCTTGATGCCGGCATGGGCCCCGCTCATTGCCGCGTAAACCTTCTTCAGATTCGCGGTTGCCTCATGGGTCCAGTCGCGACGGTTCGCCGACGGCGAGAAGCGGAAGCCATCCGGCAGGAGCACCGCCCGATCGGCGATCGCCTTCGCCGCGGCCATGTACCGCGCGAACAGCGCCGGGGAGATCTCGCTGAGCGACTCGCCGGCGTTCGTGAAGCCCTCGCCGCCGGCACCATCCGCCGGAAACTCCCGGGCCGGCCTGAGGTCGACGCCGGTCAGGTCGCGGATCGTCGCGTCGTACTCGGCGTTGCTCAGCCGCCGCAGCAGCGTCCTGCCGGGGTCACCGGTCCGGGCCCGGGCCTCGGCCTCGAGGAACCCGCGGGTCCAAGACACAAGCCGCATCCGCTCCTCGGCCGTCGGCTGCGGCTTCTCACGCGGCGGCATCTCCTCCGCCTCGACCTGCTCGATGAGGTGCTGCCACGGCTTCACGTCCCGGCGGATGCTCGCCACCGTCGTGAACCGCTCCAGATCGAGGTCCCCCTCCTTCTTCGCCGTCGCATGGCAGCCGAGGCAGTACTTCGCCAGCAGCGGCTTCACCGCACCGCCGAAGCCGGCGTCGTCGAGAGAAACCTGCGGGGGAGCCGATTCGGCCGCCGTCGCCATGGAACCGCCCGTACCGTGACGGACATCCCAGGGCAACCATACGAGACCGAAGGCCACCGCCGCAGCGGAAAGCACGCGGGACATAAGCCACCTCAGCGTGTCTTGATCGATGCCATCGAACGCCGCAAGACACCCGCAATTGATACCGCGGGAAAGGGAAAGGGAAAATAGGGCTGCAAAAAACGCGTGCCGGCGGCCGAGGCGCAAGTTTCCCTGCAGGCGAAAAGGTGCCCACTACGGAAGCCCGAGGCGCGAGCCGAGAGGAGAGTTGACGATGATCAGAACGGCGGCGTCGAGGCACTCAAACACGCTCCGTGTGGACGCTGTTTTGCCAAATAAACCGGCTCATTGCGCGCCCCTGACGCCCCTCTAGGCTCGCGCCGCGGGCTT
>DHLZ01000202.1:1433-10353 GCA_002405515.1 Planctomycetaceae bacterium UBA4655 | reverse complement strand
TGGCTGTTTGCCTTCCGCCTTTTCTGCCCTGTTTCTGGGTTGTAATCTTGTCCCTTTCTCATTGTCCGGCTTGGCCATACGGGCGGCCCCGAACCAGCAGAGTTGACCGTGAGGGGCTGCCCGTGTGCCCGAGACGGCGTAGCTGACCAGCGAAGGCAGGATGCCGGAGCGCAGGCAGCTCCGAGCGAGTGAAGCCCAGGATGGGCGCAGCGAGCGTCCGGCGAGGGGATACGGGCAGCCCCGAACCCAGCAGCGTTGGACGTGCACAAACGGAGGACCGGGGCTGAAAACACCGCGAAAACACGGCTTGGGAAAGTGCGGCGGGCCTTCTACAGTCTTGCCATGAACCGTCCGTTCCGACGCCGCATCGCCGCATCCTTGCTCGCCTTGGCCACGGCGCCGCATCTCGTCGGGTGCTCGACGATCGGTCGGCCCGACTGGCTCTATCCCGGCCCCGCCGAACTCCAGCGGCGTCGCGCCGTGAAGTTCGACCCGTATCTGCAGGACGACATCGGTCCCTACCAGTTTCGCCTGCCGCTCATGGACGGCAGCCGCCCCCGCGACTTTCTCGAGCCGGTGCCGGAGGTGAAGCGATCCCGCTGGTGGGCCGAGGGGCGGTGACTCCCCCGGTTTCTTTCGCGTGCGGTCGCCACGTGATCGGCTTCAGGCCTTCGGCTCGTAGCCGAGGTTCGGGGCGAGCCACCGCTCGACCTCCTTCACGCTCATGCCCTTGCGGGCGGCGTAGCTCTCCACCTGCTCGAGCGTGATCCGGTCGACCGCGAAGTAGCGGCTCTCGGGATGGGCGAAGTAGAGGCCGCTGACGCTCGCCGCCGGCATCATCGCGCAGTTTTCGGTGAGCCGCATGCCGGCCCGTTTCTCCACTTCGAGCAGCTTGAAGAGCGACACCTTCTCGGTGTGGTCGGGACAGGCCGGATAGCCGGGGGCGGGACGGATGCCGCGGTACCGCTCCTCGATGAGGTCCTCGCTCGTGAACTGCTCGTCCTGGCCGTAGCCCCACTCCCTCCGCACCTTCTCGTGGAGCCATTCGGCGAACGCCTCCGCGAGCCGGTCGGCGATCGCCTTCACGAGGATCGAGGAGTAGTCGTCGTGTTTCGAGTCGTACTCGCGGCAGAGTTCGTCGCAGCCGTGGCCCGCCGTGACCGCGAAGCCCCCGACGTAGTCCTTTCGGCCGCTCTCCACCGGCGCCACGAAATCGGCAAGCGCGTGGAAGGCATCCTGCCCCTTCCGCTCCCACTGCTGGCGGAGCGTGTGGATGCGGCCGACCTCGATCGTGCGAACGTCGTCGGCGTAGAGGGCGATGTCGTCCCCGACCGCATTGGCCGGAAAGAATCCGTAGACGCCCCGGGCCCGGAGCAGCTTCTCCCGCTCGATCCGGCCGAGCATCGTCTGCGCGTCGTCGAAGAGCTTCTTCGCCTCACTGCCGACCAGCTCGTCCCGGAAGATCGCCGGATACTTCCCCTTGAGCTCCCAGGCCATGAAGAATGGAGACCAGTCGATGTAGGGCACGAGCGTCGAGAGCGGCACGTCGTCGAGCGTCCGGAGCCCGAGGAACTCCGGCTTCTCGATCTCGGCCTGCCGCCAGTCGCAGGTCCATTTCGCGGCGACGGCACGGGCATAGGGCACGAGCGTCACCTGCTGCCGACGGGAGAAGGCCTCGACCTCCCGCCGCTGCTGCTCCCGGACCTCGGCGGCGTAGGAGCTTCGGCTCGCGGGATTCACGAGCTTCTCGACCACGCCCGCCGCCCGCGAGGCGTCGGCGACGTGCACCACCTCCGAGGAGTATTTCGGCGCGATCCGCACGGCGGTGTGCTTCAGGGAGGTCGTGGCGCCGCCGATGAGGATCGGCATCGTGAGCCCCTCGTGCTCGAAGGCCTCGGCCACCTGCACCATCTCGTCGAGGCTCGGCGTGATGAGCCCGCTCAGGCCCACGACGTCCACCTTGTGCTCCTTCGCGGCGTCGACGATCTTCGTCGAGGGCACCATCACGCCGAGGTCGATCACCTCGTAGCCGTTGCAGCCGAGCACGACGCCCACGATGTTCTTGCCGATGTCGTGCACGTCGCCCTTGACGGTCGCCATGAGCACCTTGCCGCGGGACGACTGCGTCTGGCCGCTCCGCTTCCGCTCCTCCTCCATGAAGGGGAGCAGGTACTGCACCGCCTTCTTCATGACCCGGGCGCTCTTCACCACCTGCGGCAGGAACATCTTCCCCTCGCCAAAGAGGTCGCCGACGACCTGCATGCCCCGCATGAGAGGCCCCTCGATCACCTCCAGGCTCGTCGCGTAGGCCTGCCGGGCGGCCTCGACGTCCTCATCGACGTGGTCGGCGATCCCCTTCACGAGCGAGTGCGTGAGCCGCTCCTCGACCGGCAACGACCTCCAGGCGTCGGCCGCGACCACGACGTCGCCATCCTTCCGCTTCACCCGCTCGGCATGCTCGATGAGCCGCTCCGTCGCGTCTTCGCGTCGGTTGAAGAGCACGTCCTCGATCCGGGAGAGCAGTTCCGGTTCGATCTCCTCGTAGACTGCGAGCTGGCCGGCGTTGACGATCCCCATGTCCATCCCGGCGCGGATCGCGTGGTAGAGGAAGGCGGCGTGCATCGCCTCGCGGACGGTGTCGTTGCCGCGGAAGGAAAACGAGATGTTGCTCACCCCGCCCGACACCCTCGCCCCCGGCAGCTCCGCCTTGATGCGGCGGACCGCCTCGATGAAGCTCATCGCGTAGGTGTTGTGCTCCTCGATGCCGGTCGCGACGGTGAGGATATTGGGGTCGAAGATGATGTCCTCGGGGCGGAAGCCCGCCTCGCGGACGAGCAGGTCGTAGGCCCGCTTGCAGATCGTGAAGCGGTGGTCCGTCTCCGTCGCCTGGCCCGTCTCGTCGAAGGCCATCACGACGGCCGCGGCGCCGTACCTGCGGATGAGCCTCGCCTGCCGGAGAAACTCCTCCTCCCCCTCCTTGAGGCTGATCGAGTTGACGATCCCCTTGCCCTGGACGCACTTCAGCCCCGCCTCGAGCACGCTCCACTTCGAGCTGTCGATCATGACCGGGACTCTGGCGATCTCGGGCTCGCTGGAGAGGAGCGTGAGGAACTTCGTCATCACGGCCGGCCCGTCGAGCATCCCCTCGTCGACGTTCACGTCGATGATGTTGGCTCCCCCCTCGACCTGCTGCCTGGCGACCCCGAGGGCCTCCTCGTAACGTTCCTCCTTGATGAGCCTCGCGAACGCCCGCGAGCCGGTCACGTTCGTCCGCTCGCCGATGATCGTGAAACTCGTCTCCGGCCGGATCTCGTAGACCTCGAGACCGGAGTAGCGGCTCGCCGGCTCGACGGCCGGCGGCTTCCGCGGAGCGTGGCGGCCGACCGCCTCCGCGATCGCCTTGATGTGCGGCGGGGTCGTGCCGCAGCAGCCGCCGATGATGTTGAGCCAGCCCTCGCGGGCGAACTCCTCGAGCACCGTCGCCATCATCTCGGGCGTCTCGTCGAACCCGCCGAGCGCGTTCGGCAGTCCCGCATTCGGATAGCAGCTCGTATACCGCGGCGCGACGCGGGCGAGGTCGGCGACGTGCGGCCGGATCCGGTCGGGGCCGAGGGCGCAGTTGATGCCCACCGAGATCACGTTGGCATGCTCGAGGCTCGTCCAGCAGGCCTCGACCGTCTGGGCGGAGAGCGTGCGGCCCCCCTCGAACACCGTGAACGACGCCATCACGGGAATCCGCTCCCCGCGGGCCTCGAACGCCTGCTCGATCGCGAAGAGGCAGCTCTTGAGCACGAGCGTGTCGAAGGCCGTCTCCGCGAGCAAGAGGTCCACGCCCCCCTCGAGGAGCGCCTCGACCTGCTCGCGGTAGTAGGCCACCATCTGGTCGAACGTCACGTCGCGGTGGCCCGGATCGTTGACGTTGCCGGCGATCGAGAGCTGCTTGTTCGTCGGCCCGATGGAGCCGGCGACGAACCGCGGCCGGTCGGGCGTCCGCTTCGTGGCGGCGTCGGCCGCCTCCCTCGCGAGTTCCGCCGCCCGCAGGTTCATCTCGCGGACATGACCCTCGAGACCGAAGTCGGCGAGCGCCACGGCCGTCGCCCCGAAGGTGTTCGTCTCGACGATGTCGGCACCCGCCTCGAGGTAGGCCGCGTGGATCCCGCGGATCGCCTCCGGCTGCGTGAGCACGAGCACGTCGATGCAGTTCTTGAGGTCCTTGGCGTGGCGAGCGAACCTCTGGCCGCGAAACCCCCCCTCGTCGAGCTTGAGGGCGTGCACCATCGTGCCCATGGCCCCGTCGAGAATGGCGATCCGGTTGGCGAGAAGGTCCCGGAAGGCACGTTCCCGGGATGACGTCGGTGGAATGGGCATCGGAACGCTGCTGGCTCGAGGCGGAGCCTCGGGTTCTGGGAGTGGAGGAATGCGACGAGAACGCCTGTAGAAACCAATGATAGGCGGCCTGGCAGGCCCGGCATACTGCGCAGGCCTTGCGGCCGCCGTTTGGCGACTCTGCGGTGGCGTGGTCGCCGCGTTCAAGAGGCCCCGCTCCCGCCGACGAAGTGGAACCCTACAGGACAGGAGAGGCCATGGCGGGGGTTTTTGGCTCGACATCTCGAATCGGATTCCGGCCCCGAAATGCCGACCGCGGATCGCGGGACACCGGCCTGGCGGTGCTGGCGAGCTTTCCCGATCTCAACCGGATGGGAGCAGACCGCGAACATGCGGCCGTGTCGCCGGCCACGGACGGAGCCGCCGGCCCGAAGCCGCGGATCGGATGGGGATCGATCGCGATCCTCGCGGTCGTCGCCTTCGCCACCTGCACCGCGGCCTGGTGGATCGACCGGGGGCCGATCGACCCGGCCGCCGCGGAGATCACGAACGCGAGGCTCGCCGAGGTCGGCACTGGGAAACGGCCTCCACCGGTTCGCACGGCGACGAAGCTGACGAGGATGAGGAAGTCTGACAGGCGGTAGCCCATCCGGGCGGCTGAGGCCGAATCGATGCAAGCATCCTTCATGCAGTACGACGTGCTCGACCGGGCGTTCATCAACCGCCTGAGGGCGGGCGGCGACGCGGACGCATCAACTCCGGCTCCGGTTCCGACGCCGACGACGCCTCGGCCGGAGGCGGGCCACGCTGCCCCCATCGTCGCACCGACCGCGACAGGCGTGCTCGATCGACTGATCGAGGCCGCGGCGCCGCAGTGGTCCGCCGTCGCCGAGGCGGTCGAGCGGTCGATCTCCCGGCGCGACGGGTCGCGGGCCCGGGCCGACCGATCCGGCTTCGTGCTCGCGGTGGTCTCGAGGAGGCCGAAGGACGGCTGCACGACGTTCGCCGAAGGCCTGGCCCGAACGCTCCGCGCACGAGGAACGGATGCCGTGACGATTACGTTCGACGGAATCGATTCGGATCGCGAAGCGGTTCAGATCATCGACGCGGGCAGCTGGTTCGGCTCGGGCCCCATCCGCCGGGAGCGGGCGATGAAGCTCGCCGAGGGCTGCGATGCCGCGATCCTGCTGCGGCGGGCCGACCGATCCACGGCGGCCGCATTCGCCCGGGCGCTCGAGGTGGCGGGCGTCCACGTCCTCGGCGAGGTGACGACCTTCGGCCGCGATGCCGCCACCGCCTTCGAGACGACACCATGACGACGACCACGGCTTCGACGAGCCATCCCGTCGAGCTCACCAGATCGCAGCTCGCGGCGGTGGCCCGGCTGCACCATGCGATCCGAGACCGGGCCGCGGCGGCCGTCCTCGTGGGCCCCGCCGGGTCGGGCAAGTCGACCGTGCTCGCCCATCTCGAGCCGCTCGCCGCCGGACAGCCGCACCGCGTCGTCGACGATGCCCACCTCCTTTCCCAGCAGGCCCTCGAGGAGATGGCCCGCGAGGTCGCCTCGGGACGGGGCCCGACCGTGATTCTCGCCGGGCAGGGGCGGCTGTTGTCACTCGCAGCCCGCGACACGCGGCTCGAGTCGGCGATCTGCATGCGGGCGGTCGTCGGTGCCATGGAGCGGTGGGAATCGAAGACGCTCGCGGCCGGGATCCTCGGCGAGGACCGGAATCCGGAACCCCGCGTCACGGACGGAGCGTTCGACACGATTCACGAGATCGCAGGCGGCATGCCCCGGGGCGTCGTCTCGCTGGCGCGGCTTGCGAGGATCCTGCTCGACGACGAGCCGAGGATCACGCTCGATGCCGCGGACGTCGAGGCGTTGCACCGCCGGCTCAACCTGACAGCCGCCTGAGCGGCTGTCAGCGGCTGAAGGCTTCGCGGGCGCGGGCGAGAAAGTCGTCGATGCCGCCTTCGGCCGAGCGGTCGATCCTGCGATCCACCGCGAACGCTACGCACGAAGGCGCCGAACCGCGGCCGGCCACGAGATCGGCCACGATGACAGCCGTGCCGGTCGATTGGTGAATGCCCGCACGAAAGTGACCGGTCGCGACGAACGCATTGTCGAACCCGGGAATCGGCCCGATCGTCGGCAGGCCGTCGGCGCTCCCCGGACGCAGGCCGGCCCACGTGTGCTCGACCGGCGCGTGCCCGAGCGAGGGAACGAGGGCTCGAGCGAAGGCCAGCAGCATTGCGATCGCCTCGGGCGTCGTTCGCAGGTCGAATCCTGCGTCCTCGATCGTGGAGCCGACGAGCAGCCGGCCGTCCTCGCGCTGGAGCAGGTAGTCGAGCCCGCGGTTGACGATGCGGGACAGCACCGTCCGGCCCGGCTGCAGCACCGCGATCTGCCCGCGGATCGGCCGGGTGGAGAGCGAAAGCCCGAGCGTCGGCGCGAACTTCTCCGAGTGGGCTCCCGCGGCGAGCACCCAGCGGGCGGCGGTGAGGGTGCCGGCGGCGGTTTCGACGGACTCGATGCGGCCACCCGATCTCGTGAGCGACCGCACCTCCTGCCCGTCGAGGATCCTGACGCCGCGGAGGCGGCAGGAGGCCGAAACCGCCTCGAGATGCCTCGCCGGATGGATCTGCATCTCGTCGGGCAGGAGCATGCCGCCGAGGATCCTCCTGCGGTCGGCGGCCTCCGCGAACGCGGGCTCGACGGCCGCCACGTCGGCCGCCGACAACAGTTCCGCCTCCGCGCCGCGGCGGCGCCACTGCCGCGTCGTCTCCGCAAGCCGCCCGAGGCCCTCCTCGTCGCCGGCGAGATGCAGCCCTCCGCACCGACGCAGGCCGTTGTCGATTCCCGTCTCATCGAGAAGCGCGACGGCCCATTCGCGGTGGAGCCGGTCGCTCGCGGCGGTGAGCGCCGCGTTCGGCTCCGCCGCCGCGTCGGCCGGCATCGGCGATGGAGGAAGGATTCCGGCGGCCGCCCACGACGACGATTTCTTTCTCGGGCCGCCCGAGACCACGGCCACCTTCAGCCCGCGGCCCGCGAGCTCGCGGGCGATCGACAGACCGATCACGCCGCCGCCGATCACGCCGCAGTCGACCGGCCCGTCAGGCATTCGTCGGCACGCCCGGATCATCGGCGATGTTCACCCACACGTGCACGTGCGGCGCCCCGCGGAAGTGCCAGACGAACGACGGCCCCTCGAGCCGCCAGTTGTCCCAGACGCCGTCGTTGCCGATGTCTCCCTCGCGGTAGAACACGAGCCGACAGGCGTCGAGGTCACCCTGACGGGCGAGGCATTTCCTGGCCTCATCGCGGTCGGCCGTGCGGAACGGGGAAAGGAGCGTCTCGAGCACCCGGCCGCACTCCTCCCGCTGGTCCTTCGACAGCTCCGACACCGGCAGCCCCGGGATCTCCGTCTTGCCGCGAAACGCGATGGCGGTTTCGCGAGGCGCCTTGTCCACGATCGCCATCTTCCGCTGACGGCCGTCGAGCATCGCGAAGACCTTGTTCGCGGCGACGGCCTGCGGCCAGAAGACATTGCCCGGATGATCGGCGGCCTCGTTGAAGCCCCCGGAGTCGTGGCCGTAGAAGATCGGGCC
Organism: Planctomycetaceae bacterium UBA4655; assembly: GCA_002405515.1. Lineage (GTDB taxonomy): Bacteria > Planctomycetota > Planctomycetia > Pirellulales > UBA1268 > UBA4655. The sequence continues at coordinate 2,418 of DHLZ01000202.1, read as the reverse complement.
TCCGAAGGCGACGTGCTCGGCCGAATCGCCGTCGCACCTGAGCGTCATGTGGCGGCCCGTGAGGAGAAACTGGTACTTCCCGCTCCCGGGCTCGCCGATGAGTGCCACCGACTGCTGGTGGCCGAATCCTCCCGTGTCGTCCTCGAGCTGCTTGTCGAACCGGGCATGCCACTCGGGGCTCGTGAGCGATTCGAAGATGTCACGGACCATCTTCCGCTGGTCGGCGGTGAAGAAGTCGCTCGACACGTCGGTGTCGTTGCAGTTCCAGCTGTTCGCAACCCGCGTCCGCAGGAGGCCGTGCTTCGGATGACGGTAGTCCCACGGCACGCAGACCTTGGCCCGCTGCGCGGGTGCGAGCGACTCGTGAAAGGCTTTCACGAGCGATTCCGCGGTGGCGGGTTGCGCGACGCCCGTCGGCGTGGGCTGCTCGGCCGAGAGCAGGCCGCCTGAGAGGCCTGTCGCCGCGGCCGCTCCGGCGGACCGCATGAGAAATGCACGACGGGGCAATCGAGACAGATCTTCAACCATCCGGATCATCCTCCTCGGGATCGGACAACCGGCGCCCATCATATCACGCCCCTTCGTCGTCCACCGCCTGCCGACTGGCAGGACGGGCACCAGAACGTCGATCGCTGCGCGACCACCTCGCGGCGGATCGTCGCGGCGCACTCCGGGCAGGGCCGCCCCGCCCGGGCGTAGACGCAGTGACGCGATTGGTAGCCCCCCGGACGATTCTCCGCGGTGCGGTAGGTCGCGTCGCCGAGGGTCGAGCCGCCGGCGGCGATCGCCTCGGACAGGATCGATCTCGCACTGTCGGCGATCCGGTCCCATGCCGCCCGCGTGAGTCTCCGGCATCGCCTCGTCGGATGGACCTTGGCACGAAACAGGATTTCCGAGGCGTAGATGTTGCCGATGCCGGCCACGGCCTTCTGGTCGAGGAGCGCCGCCTTCACCGGCCGCCTCGAACGGCCGAGCCGCTCCCGCA
>DHLZ01000202.1:0-1258 GCA_002405515.1 Planctomycetaceae bacterium UBA4655 | reverse complement strand
GCCCCGCCTCATCGACGAGCGAGACGGTGCCAAGGCCACGGCGGTCCCAGAAGAGCAGGTCGGGAGCCGTCGCGGACCGGAACCGTACCCGCAGGCGGACGTGGTCGGCGGTGGGGGGATCGGCCACGAGCAGGAGGCCCGTCATCCGCGGCTCGATGACGAGAAACGCCGGCGCGGGATCGCTGCCTGCGGCGAACTCCAGCACGGCGCGTTTGCCGCGACGTCGAACATCGACCAGCCGAGCGGCCTCGAGGCGGCCTTCGATCGTGCGGGGGGCGGGCGAGCAGGGGATCGGCCGCTGGCCTCGCCGGACCTGGAAGGTGAGCGCCTTCACGGTCTGGCCGCGGAGCACCGCAATTCCGCGGCACATCGTCTCGACCTCGGGCAGTTCCGGCATCGCCCGATGGTAGCGGCGGCCCGGCGGGATACAATCGAGGGTCACCCGAACGAGAAAACGACTCCCGCATGGCCAGCACCGCCGCGAGCCTCCCCGACGTCCGACAGGTGCCCGATGCCCTCGGCCGGTTCGGCCCCTACGGCGGCAAATACGTGCCCGAGACGCTCTCCGCAGCGCTCGACCAGCTCGAGACGGCCTACGCCGAGGCGTCGGCCGACCCGGCCTTCGCCGCCGAACTCGACCGGCTGCTTGCGACCTTCGTCGGCCGCCCGACGCCGATCCACTTCGCCGCGAGGCTCACGGAACATGCGGGGGGAGCGCGGATCTATTTCAAGCGTGAAGACCTCAACCACACGGGCGCCCACAAGATCAACAACACGCTCGGGCAGGCGTTGCTCGCGATGCGGATGGGCAAGCGGCGGATCATCGCCGAGACCGGCGCCGGCCAGCACGGCGTGGCGACCGCGACCGCCTGCGCCCGGTTCGGGCTCGAGTGCGTCGTCTACATGGGGGCGGAGGACGTCCGCCGCCAGGCCCCGAACGTCCGCAACATGCGGCTGATGGGGGCGGAGGTGCGGCCGGTGACGAGCGGCTCCCGCACGCTCCGCGACGCGATCAACGATGCGATGCGGGACTGGATGGGCTCCGTCGAGACGACCCACTACATCATCGGCTCCGTCGTCGGCCCGCACCCGTTCCCGCGGATCGTCCGCGACTTCCAGAGCGTGATCGGCCGGGAGACGGTCGAGCAGTGCCGCTCGCAGTTCGGACGCCTGCCCGACACGGTCGTGGCCTGCGTGGGCGGCGGCAGCAACGCCGCGGGCATGTTCCACCCGCTCGCGCCGCACGGCGAGGTGCGGC
>DHLZ01000141.1:9894-10363 GCA_002405515.1 Planctomycetaceae bacterium UBA4655 | reverse complement strand
CACGTCGTCGCCGACAGCGCCTACGGCGGCCAGAGCGTGCTTTGCAACCTGCCGAAGAACTGCGGCATCACGAGCCGACTGCTGCCAACGGCCAGGCTCTACGACCCGCCAACCGCTCCGGCAAAAGGCCGCAAGGGCCGACCGCCGATGCGGGGCACTCGCCTTCCGTCGCCAGCGGCGATGCTCGAAGGCCGCTGTCGTCGCGTCACGCTCGACATCCATGGGAGGTCCCAAAAGGCTCGCGTCGCCGATTGCGTGGCCAGGGTGCATGCAGCGCCGGATCGCCCGCGGCGTGTCGTGGCAACCGAGGCCATCGTGGGTGGCCGCGGCGTCGAGGTGTTCTGCTCGACCTGCGCCGACGCGACGGCCGAGCAGGTGATCGGCCAGTATGCATCCCGGTGGAGCATCGAGGTCGCCTCCCGCGACGTGAAGCAGTGCCTCGGGTTCGAGCAGCCGCAAGGCTGGTGCC
>DHLZ01000141.1:3427-9723 GCA_002405515.1 Planctomycetaceae bacterium UBA4655 | reverse complement strand
CGATGCTGATCTACAGCCTCGTCGTCATCTGGTTCGCCCGCGTGGGTCATCGCCGCTGGCAGTCGGCTGATCACGCGAGGTATGTGACCAAGCGGAATCCTTCGTTCGCCGACATGCTCGCTGAGCTGAAACGACGGAGCGTCCGCAGGTATGNNCTTGCGGAACGGCTCCGCGGGCTGCTCGCGGACTGCGGCGTGCGGGGCGACGACCCGTCGTCGGCCGCCTGCCTGTAGCATGCAAGTCGGCCCGGCCCGGAGCACCGGCCTGCGGCCGGCTCGCGATGGCTCGGCTGCGACGCGGGCGATGCGGTCATTCGCATCCCATGGATACGGTTCGACGCTTGCCGAAGTGCCGTTCGCCGAACTATTCTTTGCCACTCGATGCCACCATTCGGAACGGGCGGGGCGCGAGAACAGCATGCGGCGGAGCATCAAAATGGCAGGCAGGCTTCTCAGGTTGCTGTTCGCCGTGCTTGTCGGCATCGCCGCGGCGGCGACGATCAGTGGCCAGGTCGCTGTCGCTGTCGCGGGCGACGTGCCCGCGGCTGGGGCCAGCCAGCGGATCGATGCCATCAAGACACGCGGAACGCTGAGCGTCGCGGTCTTGGGCGAGGCGCCGTGGCTCATCGAGAACACCTCCGGCTCCGGCGAACCCTTCAGCGGCCCTTCCTGGTTGCTCGCCAATGAGTATGCCAGGCGGCTGGGCGTGAAGCTCAAGACCGTGCCGGTAAGCCACGAGACGAAGATTCCGATCCTGGCCACGGGGCAGGTGGATGTCACCATCGCCCCGCTCTCGATCACGCCCGAGCGTGAAAAGGTCGTCGACTTCGTCGTGTATTCCAAGTCGAGCATCTGCCTGATCGGGCGCGGCTCGGATCCCAAACTCAAGGACGTGAAGTCGGTCGACGATCTCGACAAGCCCGACCTCACTCTGGCCTTTTTCGTGGGCACGCCGGTCGAGCTGTGGGCCAAGAAGCGACTGCCCAAGATGCGGCTTCGCGGCGTCAGCGGTACAGGCGCCGGGGCGCCCATCGAGGAGCTGCTGTCGCGGCGCGCCAACCTGGTGCCGCTCGACAGCAGCAAGTGGCCCGAAATCCGCAAGGCCGTGCCGGGTCTCACCGTGTTTCCGTCCGATTATCTCGCAAGCCAGGAGATGTCGACGCCTGTCGGCCATGCTGTTCATAAGGGCGATCCCGAGTTTCTCGAGTGGCTGCGCGACGTCGCCGTGGAGATGCAGCCGCAGGTGACCGCCGACGAAATGCGCGTCATCAACGGGAAGTGACCCCCATGTGATCCGTGAACGGCCGACTGCACCTTCGGCCATATCTGCTTCCGTGGACGCCGCATGATCTTTGATTTCACATTCCTGCCCGGCTTCTGGCGTTTTCTGCTCGGCGGCGTTCTGGTCACTCTTTGGCTCAGCCTCGCCTCGATCGGAGTGGGGCTCATGGTCGGGCTCGCCGTCGGCATCCTGAGAACCTATGGCGGCCGGGCTATGGACGCCGTTTTGTCGGTCTACGTCGACACCATGCGATCGATCCCGCTGCTCGTCATCCTCGTGTGGCTGTTCTTCGCGATGCCGCTTGTCACTGGACGGTCGCTGACGCCGTTGGCCGCCGGGATCATCGGGCTGGGGCTCCATCTCGGCGGCTTTGTCGCCGAAGTGGTGCGCGCCGGCCTGGCGTCTGTCCGCGCCGGACAGATGCGTGCTGCACTTGCTCTTGGCATGAGCGTGTCCCAGGCCATACGTGTCGTGATCTTGCCCCAAGCCCTGATCCGCATGATGCCGGCCTTGGGCTCGCTGCTGGTCATTACCATCAAAGACAGCGCCATCGCTTCGGTCATTGCCGCACCCGAGTTGCTCTACAAGAGCCAGGTCGTGATCGGCAAGACGTACCGTCCTGTCGAGACATTCACGATCGCCCTCGTCGTCTACTTCTTGCTCAGCTGGCCCGTGGCACGCGGCGTCGACTATCTCTATCGGCGCGTCGCGCATCTGGGGGCATCGTGACTTTCGATTGGAGCGTCATCGTCCAAAACTGGCCGTTGCTGCTGCAGGGCGCCGGCGTGACGATTGCGCTGGCTCTCGTCACCATGGTGATCGCCGTTCCCGGCGGGCTGTTGCTGACCCTGATGCGCGGCTCGCCACGCGCTCCGGTTCGTGGCCTGGCGACGGCCTTCGTCGAGTTCTTCCGCTCCACGCCCTTGATGCTGCAGGTCTACTGGGTGTTCTACGTGCTACCGATGCTCACCGACGTGCAGGTCGACGCCTTCGCGGCCGGCCTGACGGCTCTTGCGTGCAACGTTTCCGCCTTCAACTCCGAGACCTTTCGCTCCGGAATCAACTCCATTCGGCCCGGTCAGCGACAGGCCGCGCTGGCACTCGGCATGACCGGGCTGCAGGCGATGCGGCTCATCATCCTGCCGCAGGCCGTCCACCGTGTGCTGCCGGCTCTCGCCAACACCTGGGTGTCACTGTTCAAGGACACTTCGTTGGTCTCGATCATCGCCGTTTCCGAGCTTTCGTATGTCGGCCTCCAATTGCGGTCGCAGACCTTTCGTGTGCTCGAGGTATTGACGGCGATGGCGGTGCTCTACTGGCTGATGGGCTACCCTCAGGCCAAGATCGCCGACTGGATCCACCGCACATGCAAGGTCACCGAATGACGGCCCCGACGGATCCTCAGCCCATCCTCCGCGTGACCGAGGTGCGAAAGCACTACGGGCCAGTTCAGGCTCTCGATGGGGTCTCGCTCGACGTGAGCCGCGGCGAGGTCGTTTGTCTGATCGGCCCCAGCGGCTCGGGCAAGTCGACACTGCTGCGCACCTTGAACGCCCTCGAGCCCATCGATGGCGGGCAGGTGGTCTTCGATGGCATCGATGTTCACGCCCGGCAAACGGATCTCCGCCGTGTCCGGCAGCGTATGGGCATGGTGTTTCAGAATTTCGAACTGTTTCCGCACCTGTCGGTGCTCGGAAATGTCGTGGTTGGACCGCGTCAGATCCTCAAACGCCCCCTCGAGGAGGCGGAGCATCAAGCCCGCGAGTTGCTCGGAAAGGTCGGGCTCGCCGACAAGGCACGGATGCGGCCAGCCGAGCTTTCCGGTGGTCAGCAGCAACGCGTTGCCATCGCCCGCGCGCTCGCCATGCGGCCCGACATGATGCTCTTCGACGAGCCGACGTCGGCGCTGGATCCGGAGACGATCGGCGAAGTGCTGTCGGTGATGAAACGCCTTGCCGACGAAGGCATGACTATGGTAGTGGTGACCCATGAGATGACGTTCGCGGCGCGGGTTGCCGACCGCGTCGCAGTATTCGACCGTGGACGCATCATCGAGGTCGGGCCACCGCAGCAGATCTTCGAAGCGGCAACGGCTGCTCGTACCCGAGACTTCCTCAGGCATCTGGACTGGGACGGCGCATCCGATCTCATGTCCTGAAGCCAGCTACCCAGGAGCGACTTATGAAGATTGTTGGCATCGACTGCCACGTGCTCGTGGCCCCAAACCTGAGCACCGGCAGCACCTCGTCGGCACAGGACAGTTTCATCGTCGTGATTCGGACCGACGAGGGGCTGACAGGCATCGGGGAATCCGACATCAATCCTTGGGTCGCGAAGGCATGCGTCGAGGCGCCTGGCACCCACACCATGGCACTCGGCCTCCGCGACATGCTGATCGGAGCTGATCCGCTCGATATTGAAGGGCTGTGGCGCAAGCTCTACATCGGTTCGGCAATGACCGGTCGCCGCGGTGCATTGATCAATACGCTCGGTGCCATCGACATGGCGCTGTGGGACATCAAGGGCAAGGCGGCGGGCAAACCGATCTTCGAGCTTCTCGGCGGCGCGAAGCAAGACCACGTGGTGCCCTACGCCTCGCTGCAGCCGAGCGGCAGTCATTGGGAGGAGTATCGGGATTCACTTTGTGAGTGGGCCGAGCGTGCCCGCAATCTCGGCTTCAAGGCCGTCAAGGCCGAGGTGACGATGAACGGTCCTTATGCGCACGACGGCATGCACGAACCCTACGAACATCACACCCGCGTGGTTGAGGCGGTGCGGAAGACACTCGGGCCGGACATCGCACTGATGGTCGATGTGCAGTACATGTGGCCAGATGCCGAGACGGCGATCCGGACCGTGCGCGACTGGGCCGAGTTCGACCTCTTCTTCCTCGAAACGCCGATCTGGATCGACAGGCTCGATGACTACGCGCGGTTGCACGAGGAGGCGCCCATGAAGATCGCCGCCGGCGAGTGGCAGGCGACACGCTACGAGTTCGAGGAGTTGATGGATCGCGGCCGCGTCGACGTGGCCCAGCCGGATGTCGGGCGTGTGGGAGGCTTTGGCGAAGCCAAGGCCGTCTGCGACATGGCCGCCGATCGCGGCCGGATCATCGTGCCGCACTGCTGGAAGACGGGCGTATCGGTGACGGCCACGGCGCACCTCGCTTTCAACACCCCACACTGCCGCTTCATCGAGTACCTGCCTCCGGCACTCTGCGTCGACACGCTGCGGAAGGAGCTTGCGGTCGACGGCTTCAACTTCGTCGAAGGCAGGATCGAAAGGCCCACGGCGCCCGGGCTCGGTGCGGTGCTCAATGAAGAGGCCGTGCGCAGATTCAAAGTCGCTTGAGACGAAGTCCCGGGGTCGGAGGCGTTCTCGCCGACAAGAGTCGGCGCCGCGGCGCAGTACGATCACAATCCATGAGTCAATCGCTGGCTGCCCGATGATCGGCCGGCTTGGCTGCCGGGAATTCGTTTCCCGACGAGGCGTTGCAAAACTCGCGACAGGAGGAGAGATGCAGACCCTGACTGACCGGATCCAAAATTGCTATTCGGGCGCCGTGTATGACGTCATGCGCGGCAGGGCGCGTGAAAACTGTGTCTTGCCTCCGGATCTTTGCGGCCTCGATCCCCACATGCGAGTGGCGGGGCCCGTGTTCACCCTGAGGGGGGTCGCCTTTGATCAGCAGCGCGATGCACATGCCGACTTTCTTTTGCCATGGGTCAAGTTTCTTGCCGAGGCGCCGGCCGGTCATGTCGTGATCTGCCAGCCGAACAGCGACCGTTTGGCGCTCATGGGAGAGTTGTCCGCCGAGACGCTCAAGGGACGCGGCATCTTGGGATACATCGTCGACGGCGGTTCGCGGGACAACATGTTCATCCAACGCATCGGTTTTCCTGTCTTTTGCCGCTTCCGCACGCCGCGCGACATCGTGGGGAAGTGGACTCCCGATGCCACGGGGGTTCCGATCACCATTGGCGATGTGCTGATCCGTAGTGGCGATTACGTCGTCGCCGATTGCGATGGCGTGGTGGTCGTTCCAGCCGAGATCGCCGCGGAGGTTGTGGCCGAAGTGGAAGCGGTCATGGCCACCGAGAACAAGGTGCGTGCCGCGATTCGCAGGGGGCGCGACCCCGTCGAAGCGTATCTTGAGTTTGGCAAGTTTTGAACAAGACGTGCATGCGATCGCAATCCTTCATCGGTTGACATCGCGGCGAATTCGGTTGCGGGCCATGTTCCGGGTGGGCGTGCCAAGTCCTGCACGGCGGAACGCATCGTGACCGCGGCGGCCGCTGATCCGCTGTTCCAGATGCGATCGACTTGTTTCTGCGGTGGGGCGCTGGTGTTGCTCGTAAGCCCGAACTCCCAATCGCCGTTGAGGGCGTTGTTGCCGTAGCGGCCGTGCACGGTGACGAGGCTGGCGGTTTTCCCGGCGAGGTCCTGCGGCAGTGTGGTGATGAACGGCACGGAGGAGAGCATGGCCCGGGAGTCGAGGGACTCGAGCCGGACGGCCATGCCGGGCGGGGAGCGTTCTCGAGCGGCGGGATCCGCGGCCGGTTGGGGCGGCCGCGGAGAGCCGAGGCGAACGTCCGGAGACGTGGCAAGGGCAGCCCATCAACCCCGCGCTCGACGAGCAAGAACAAGATCCCGACCGAAACGTGCGGGCAGCCCGGTCACTTCACGCCGAACTTGTAGGCGGCGTTCCGCGGGTCGAAGTCGGCGTCGGCGAAGCCGTTGTTCACCTTCACGTTCATGTAGGTGTATTCCTCCATGAGCACCGGCTGGCCGCCCGGCTCCTGGGGCCAGTCATAGGCCTCGTAGCGGATCGGGATCTGCAGCTCGTCGTCCATGAAGACGCGGGCGAGGTGGAAGCGGAAGTTGCGACGGGGGACGGGGTGCACCACCTGCACGCAGGTGCAGACCCGGCCGTTGACCTTCGCGGCGGGGTAGAAGTTGACCTCGCACTCGCCGAACTGCTTGTCGTGCTCGGCCACCTCGAGCAGCCGACGGCC
>DHLZ01000141.1:0-3290 GCA_002405515.1 Planctomycetaceae bacterium UBA4655 | reverse complement strand
GACACCGTGCCGACCATGGCGCGGACGCCGCTGCCGGCGTGCGCGAACATGTTGCCGTCGTTGCGGCCGTCGACCCAGATGACCTCCTGCCCCTTCACCGACTCCGGCCCAAGGAAATAGAGATAGACGCTGAAGGGCTGCTGGCGGACCTTGGCGAACATGTACTCGTGGTCGCCGAGTTTCCCGTCGATCCGCTCGCGTTTGACGATCGTGCAGGAGTAGTCGACGACCGTCGTGCGGAAACTGGCGATGGCCTTCTTGGCCATGTCGATCGCCGGCTCGAGCGGGTGGGCGCCGGCGGCAGGGGCGACCGCTTCGGGGGCGTTGGCGTTGCCGGCGGGGGCCGGCCCGATGGCCGGCGGCGGAGGCGGGGCCTGGCCGCGAAGGACGGCGGGCATTGCGAGCGGCATGACGGCCGCGACCACGCCGAGCATCACATTTCGGATCGAATGAGCCATGAAAGCCTTCTTCCTGGTGATCGGTGGCCCCGCGAGACACCGCCGGGCAAGGGCCGGAGTGTAGCGACGGGAGAGCCGCCCAACCATCGCATTTTCTCCGAAAAAAACCGGGATGCTTGCCCTCTCCGGCAGCCCTGAACATGATCGCGGTAGTCCCCTCAACGCCCCGCTTGGGCTTCCATGGCCGAGATTCGAAGTTTCGACACAGGCACCCCCGCCCGGTTTCTGTGCATTGAGTCGGCCCCGTTCGCCGAGAACACGTGGTGTCTCTTCGGCGGCCGCGCCGGCGGCTGCGTCCTCATCGACCCGGGCTTCGAGCCGCAGGCCGTGATCGACGCCGTGGACTCCCGGGGGCTCGTGCCGGAGATGATCCTGCTCACCCACGGCCACAGCGACCACATCGCCGGCAACGCCGCGGTGAGGGGCCGATGGCCCCAAGCGTTGATAGCGATCGGCCGCCGCGACGCCGACAAGCTCCTCGATCCGCAGAAGAATCTGTCCGCCGCATTCGGCATCGGACTGACGAGCCCGGCCGCCGATCGCCTCCTCGACGACGGCGAGCGGATCGAGGCGGCGGGCTTCGCGATCGAGGTGGCGGAGATTCCCGGTCACTCGATCGGCCACGTGGTCTTCATCCTCGCCGGGCGGCCGGCGATCGTGATCGGCGGGGACGTGCTCTTCCGTGGCTCGATCGGACGCACCGATTTCCCCGATGGCGACCACGCCGCCCTCGTTCGCGGCATCCGCGAGAGGCTCTACTCGCTTCCCGACGACACGCTCGTGCTCCCCGGACACGGCGATCCCACGACGATCGGCCACGAACGCCGAACGAACCCGTTCACCTGACCCCACCGCGGCCGCGAGCCGCCACGGTTCTCCCGACATGCTCTCCCCCGCCGACGCAACCAACAACGCCGCCCCCGCCGCCGAGCCGATGTCGGGGTCGAGGTCACCGCTGTGCCGCGCCGCCGGGCTCCTGCTTGCAGCCCTCGCGAGGCTCCTGAGCGGTGCGAGCGTTCGGTGGATCTCCTGCCAGCCCGACACCTGCCAGAGAGTCTACTTCGCGAACCACACCAGCCACCTCGACGCCCTGCTCATCTGGTCGAGCCTGCCGCAGGCGATCCGCGAACTCACACGGCCCGTGGCGGCGAAGGACTACTGGTCGAGGGGCGCCGTGCGGCGGTGGCTCGCGCAACAGGTTTTCGACGCGCTCCTCATCGACCGCACCGACATCAAGGTCCACCAGAGCCCGGTCGACCTGATGCTCCGAGAGATCGGCAACATCCGGTCGCTGATCGTGTTTCCCGAGGGCAGCCGCAGCGTCACCGGGGAAGTGGGCGAGTTCAAGAGCGGCCTCTACTACCTCGCCAAGAAGCGGCCCGACATCGAGATGGTCCCCGTGCACATCGACAACCTCAATCGCGTGCTTCCCCGCGGTGAATTTCTGCCCGTGCCGCTTCTTTCCTGCATCAGCTTCGGGCCTCCGATGTGGCTCGAGCGGGGCGAGGCGAAGCTCGAGTTTCTGGCCCGTGCCCGCCGTGCCGTCCTCGCCCTGAAGGACGCGTGATCGCATGAACGACGTGCGGACGCTGGCGCTCGTGTCGGGAGTGCTCGCCATCCTGACGGTGGCGACCGCGGTGGGGCAGTTCCTCCGCCGACATCCCGACCGGGGCCTCGACCCTGCGGCGATCCGCACGTTCAACGCCAGGCTCCGCAGCTGGTGGATCATGTGCACGGTGCTGGCGGCGGCCTTCTGGCTCGGCACGAACGCGACGGTCGTGCTCTTCGGCCTCGTTTCCTTCTGGGCCCTCCGCGAGTTCATCACGCTGACTCCGACGAGGCTCGGCGACCACCGGGCGCTCTTCTGGGTCTTCTTCGCGTTCACTCCCGCCCACTACGCGCTCATCGCCTGGAACCGCTACGACATCTTCAGCGTCTTCCTGCCCGTCTACGCGACGCTCTTCGTGCTCGCCCGTGTCGCCTTCGCCGGCGACTTCAAGCGGTTTCTCGAGCGGACCGCCAAAATCCAGGCGGGGCTCGTGGTCTGCGTCTACTGCCTGTCATTCGCGCCGGCGCTGCTGCAGGTGCCGGTGAACGTCGGTGGCGACGGCCGGGTCGCGAACTTCAGGCTGCTCTTCTTCCTGATCCTGCTGGTGCAGTTCGCCGACTGCATGCAATACGTCTGGAGCCGCCTCCTCGGCCGGCACCTCGTCGCTTCGACGGTGAGTTCGAACCGCACCTGGGAGGGTTTGCTCGGCAGCGCCGCAAGCACGTCGCTCCTCGCCGCCGTGCTCTGGTGGGCCGCGCCGCCCTTCCAGCCGTGGCAGGCGGCGCTCGCCGGATTCATCGTCGCGACGATGGGCTTCGCGGGGGGCATGACGATGTCGGCGATCAAGCGGGACCGCGGCGTGAAGGACTACGGCACGCTCGTCGCCGGCCACGGCGGCGTGCTCGACCGGATCGATTCGATCTGCTTCGCCGCGCCGGTCTTCTACCACCTCACGCTCCTGTTCGCGGGCGTCAAGCCGCTCTGAACGCGGAGTCGCCGCCGGGGTCGGGGCTGCCCGTATGCCCTCGCCGGACGTTCACTGCGCACATCCTTTGCTTCGCTCGCTCGGATGCCTACTTGAATGGCGGGAAGTCAAGACATTACTACCCCGAGCACGATGTTGTTGACGGCGGTTTTCGGCTGACCGAGCGCTACCACGGTCCCGCGGAAGCCCGAGGCGCAAGTTTCCCTGCAGGACGAGTTGCGAAAAACAAGTCAGCCCGAGGCGCGAGTTGACCTGCAGGCATTTGAAGGAAACTTCACGGCAGCCCAAGGCACAAGCC
>DHLZ01000094.1 GCA_002405515.1 Planctomycetaceae bacterium UBA4655 | reverse complement strand
GCGCCTCGGGCGTCCGGATGTTTTGCACATCCGCCTGCAGTGAAACTTGCGCCTCGGGCTTCCGGGACGAACGCTCCGCTGCTCACCCAGGCATCGGGTGGTTGCCGCGGGTGAGTTCGAGGAACGCCGTCTCGAGGTTCACCTCCTCGAACTTCATTTCGAGGAGCCGCTGCCCGTCCGCCACGAGACGGGCGGCGAGCGGCGAGTGGTCGGTCACGCCATCGGCGAGCGAGACGAGCACGGCGTCGTCGCGAACGGCAACGTCGCGGGCTTCGGGACAACCCGCGAGGATCTCGGCGGCCCGCCCCGGCGGCCCGGCCACGACGAACCGCACGACCGGCCTGCCGCGGACGCGGTCGAGCAGTTCTTTCACGTTGCCGCAGGCGAGCAGCCGGCCGTGCTCGATGATGCCGACGCGATTGCAGATGTCGGCCAGCTCCGGAAGGATGTGGCTGGAGACGAGGATCGTCTTGCCGAGATCCTGGAGCCGCTTGAGAAGCACTCTCATCTCGATCCGGGCACGCGGATCGAGCCCGCTGGCCGGTTCGTCGAGCAGGAGGACCTGCGGGTCGTGGAGGAGCACCCTCGCGAGGCCGAGCCGCTGCGTCATGCCGCGGGAGAGGCTCGTCACGAGCTCGTCCCGCTTGAACGCGAGGTCCACGGTCTCGAGCGCCCGCTCCGCGACCTGCCTGCGGGCCGGGCCGTCGATCCGATACGCGGAGGCGAAGAACTCCAGGTATTCGATCACCCGCATGTCGTCGTAGACACCGAAGATGTCGGGCATGTAGCCGATCAGGCGGCGGATCTCGCGCGGGTTGGTGTAGATCGACTGCCCGCAGACGTAGGCTTCCCCCCAGGAGGGCGAAAGCAGCGTCGAGAGGATCCGGATCGTCGTCGTCTTGCCGGCGCCGTTGGGGCCGATGAAGCCGAAGAGGTCCCCCCGCTCGAGCTTGAGCGTGAGCGAGTCCAGCGCGAAGAAATCGCCGTACTTCTTCGTGAGGTCGATCGTTTCGATCATCGCGACGTCTCCGCGGCCTCGCCGCCGATGTCCACCCCGAGGGGGATCACGATCCGCCACACGCTCACCGACGATCCATGCGTTCGGTCGTTCACCACCGGTATCTCCGCCGCTTCGTCGAGCCAGGCCGTGGCGGCCGGCCCGTTGCCGATGAGGATCGCCCGGTTCGTCGCCAGAAGCGACGACAGGTCGAGCCGGGCGATCCGTCCCCCTTCCAGCGACGTGTAGCCGGGGCCGCCCGCGGCTCCGTGCAAGCCGGCCACCTCGAGGATCCGCGAGGCATCCCTCGACGACGCATCGTAGCGAATCGCACGGTCGCGTTCCCGGTCGCTCCCCCGCCGCGTGAGGCTGCCCGCGAGCGACCGCGGCCCCCGGCCTGCGGCCGGATCGAAAGGCCGACCGGCCGCGAAGTCGCCGACGTCGTAGAGCCAGCCCGCATGCGCGAGCAGGCAATCCTTCAAGGCGAACGGCAGGCGACTCTCGAGCCTTCCGCGGATCGTGCCCTGGGCGTCCCGGTCGAGCCGGCCGGCGACGCCGCGGCCGAGCGACGAACGCGCCGCGTGCCACGTCGCCTCGAAGAGGCGGCTTGAAAATGCGGCGACCGGCACCCTCTCGAGGCAGCCGAGCGAGCCGCCGAACGCATAGTCCGCGGCGGCGAGCGACGGGTGCGGAGACGTCGAGTCGGTCGCCCCGAGCCCCCCGCCGGCGGCCGCGAACCAGGAGACCGCCGCCGACGGCGACACGGCATCGACGACGTCCGACTGCGGCCGGATCGACCGTTCGAGCAGCCGGTTTTCCGGCGACCACGTGCCCGAGAAAGAAAACGCCCGCGTGCCGCCATCGGCGGCGTCGAGATCGAGCAGGTCGCACCGCGACTGCCGCCACTCGCCCGGATGTCGCGACCGCGCCATGCAGACGGCCGCGACCGTGAACGCCGCGACCGAAGCCGGCAGAAGCAGCCAGGCAAACGCCACCGGATCCCTGCCGCTGCGACGCTTCAATCGATCGACGGCCCACCAACCGGCCGGGTAGAGCGTCACGACGTAGAGCCCCGCGAGGACCGCGATCCACTCGAACGGCACCGGCGACGCGCCGGGAAAGGTGTCGATCGCGCGTCGCAGTTGGTCGGCCAGGTCGGCGGTGCCCGTCCAGCCTGCGAGCGGACCGTCCCGCGGCTTCCCGGGCGGCCCCAGGACGGTCCCGAGCAGCCGAGCCAGCAACGAGTCCGTTCCGCTCCACCCCTGCAGCGGCGGCAGGTCGGGCTCGAAGGCGGCCCAGGCGATCGTCCCGAATCCGTGTGCCCGCCGAACGAGAAGCGGGAGATCGGAGGGGGAGTTTCCTTCGAACGCGTCGATGACGGCGTCGGACGACTCGCCAAAATCGAGGAATCGCGGCACGACGAGCGGCGAGCCCGCGGATGCTTCGAGCGGTCGGGGCGAGCGGGCGTAGGTCTCGACCGCCGCGGTCCGCCGCAGCGGGACGACCTTCTCGACCGGCCCCGGCAGCCAGCGGGCGGCGGCTCCTCCGGCGGCGGCGACGGGGCCGGCGCTGGGGCCCGCCAGCAGCAGGAGATGGCCACCGCGCCGCACCCAACCATCGATGGCGGCGAGCACGTCTTCCGGAACCCGGCCCCGCTCGGCGATCGCCGAGCCGCAGACGACGATCGCGTCGGCGGCGTCGAAGTCGAGCGGCGTGCGGCCGAGGTCCCGGGGGCGTTTCACCTTGACCGGCCTCGGCCGCGCACCGCCCTCCTGGTCCAGCAGCCGGCAGACGCGGTCGATCGAGGGCAGTTCGCCGAGCACGAGCACGACCCGCTGCCACGACGGCAGCAGCGTCGACGCGCCGGCCTCATGCCGCGCCTCGTCGATGTCGATCCGCAGCCGCCCGCCGGGTCGCCCGCATCGCACGGTCGTCTCCGCAACCCGCCCGCCGCTCGCGTCGGTTCGCCATCGTGCCGGAGGCGACCGGACGAAGTCGCCATCGGCATCCTCGGCCCAGACGAACACCCGCGGCCTCGCTTCGCCGCCTTGAGACAGCCTCACCGCCACCGGCGTCCAGGCCCCGACGCGGGCGATGCCTTCGAATCCGGCCACGATCTCGACGGCGTCCTCGGCCGCCATGCCGGGCAGGGAGAAGACGATCCCCGCCACGACGAAGCCGGCCGTGAGCCCGCGGGAGAGCTTCATGGCTTTTCCGCGTCGGGACAGCTGCAGGCGAGTTTCCCGCAGCCCGGGCAGCCGCCCCCGTATTTCCTCGCGATCGCCTCCTCGAGGTCGACCTCGGCGACATTGGCCATCGTCACGAGCCATGCGATCACGTCGGCGAACTCGAGCGACTGCTCCTCCTTCGATCCGCCGCGGAGCGCCGTCGCCAGTTCACCGACCTCCTCGGAAAACCACATGAAGGTCCCCTCAATGCCGCGGGCGGCATCCTTCTCGTGGTACATCCGGCGGATGAGCGACTGCAGTTCGGCGATCGTCACGGGGAGGCTCCTTTGACCTTCGGGACGAACCAGGGGTAGATCGCCGGCACGACGAAGGCCGTCAAGAGCGTACTCGTCATGATCCCGCCGATCACGACCGTCGCGAGCGGCCGCTGGATCTCGGCCCCGGAGCTCGTCGCAAGCGCCATCGGCAGGAAGCCGAGGCTCGCCACGAGCGCCGTCATGAGCACCGGCCGGATCCGCACCTCCGCGGTCGTGATCGCCGCCTCGCGGGCGGAAAGCCCCCCCTGCCTCGCATGCTCGGCGCCGGCCACCCAGACGAGGCCGTTGAGCACGGCCACGCCGAAGAGCGCGACGAACCCGACTCCCGCGGCGATCGAGAACGGCATGCCTCGGAGGGCGAGAGCCGCGATGCCGCCCGAGGCCGCGACCGGCACGGCGAAGAAGATGAGGCCGGCGAGCCTGAGCGACTTGAAGCTCGTGTAGAGCAGCATCGCGATGAGTCCGAGCACGAGCGGCGTGATGAGCGCGAGCCGGCGGCCCGCGGAGAGCAGGTTTTCAAAGTCGCCTCCCCAGCGGATCGAGTAGCCGGGCGGAAGCTTCACCTTCTCCCGCACCCGTTTTTGCGCCTCCCGGACGAAGCTCGCGACATCGCGGCCCCGCACGTTCGCGGAGACGAACGTCCGCCTCCTGGAGTTCTCGTGCTCGATCGACGGCGGGCTCTCGTCGACGTGGATGTCGGCGAGCTCGCCCAGCGGCACCGGCCGGCCGCCCGTCGCCTCGACGGGAATCTGCGGCACCCGCTCCTGGTTCTCCCGCCACTCCCGCGGAAACCGCACGACGAGCGGAAACCTCGGCCTGCCCTCGTAGACCACGCCGGCCTGGATGCCCCCCATCGCGGAGACGGTCCGCATCACTTCGATCCCGTCGATCCCGTGGCGGGCGAGCTGGTCCTGCCGGGCGTCGACGCGGAGCGTGGGCACGTCGGCCTGCCAATCGGCGCGGACGTCGGCCGCCCCCGGGATGCCGCGAAGCAGCCCCTCGATCTCCTTGCCGAGCCCGCCGAGCTTCCCGAGGTCGTCGCCGTAGACGAGCACGGCCACGTCGGCCTTCACGCCCGCGACCAGCTCGTCCACCCGCATCTCGATCGGCTGGCTGAAGCCGAAGTTCGCTCCCGGCGCCGCCTTCGAGAGCGCCCGCGACATCCGCTCCACGAGCTCGTCCCGGGGGATGTCGGCCGGCCAGGCGGCCCGGGGCTTCAGCATCACCCAGACGTCGGTCTGCTGCACGCCCATGATGTCGTTGGCGATCTCCGGCCGGCCCGTCTTGCAGAAGACGGTGCGGACCTCGGGAAACTCCTTGAGCACCTTCTCGATCCGCGTCGTGAGCGGCACCGAGTCCTCGAGCGTCGCGCTCGGCAGCCGGACGACCTCGATGAGCAGATCCCCCTCGTCGAGCCTGGGCATGAACTCCGCCCCGAGCCTCATCGCCACCGGCACGCTTGCGGCCACGAGCCCCGCCGCGACGAGCGAGACGACGACGGGATGGTAGACGGCGAGCCGGGCGAGCGGGTGGTAGATCCGGTGAAAGGCCCGCATGAGGAACGGTTCGTGCTCCTCCTCGCGGGAGAGCACCGTCGCCGCGAGGACGGGCATGAGCGTCAGCGAGATGACGAGCGAGCCCAAGAGCGCGAAGAGCACCGTGAGGGCCATCGGCTTGAAGAGCTTCCCCTCCGTCCCCTCGAGGAACAGGATCGGCAGGTAGACGATCGCGATGATGAGTTCGCCGAACATCGTCGGCCCGCGGACCTCGATCGCCGCGTCGCGGACCACGTCGAGCTTCGACTCGGTCGGCTGCGCGAGGCCGAGCCTGCGGACGCAGTTCTCGACCATGATCACGGAGCTGTCGACGACGAGCCCGAAGTCGATCGCACCGAGGCTCATGAGGCTCGCCGGAATGCCGACCGCCCACATGATGTTCGCGGCGAAGAGCATCGAGAGGGGGATCGCGAGCGACACGATGATCCCCGCCCGAACGTTGCCGAGGAGCACGAGCAGCACGGCGATCACGAGCAGCCCCCCCTCGGCGAGGTTGTGGAGCACGGTGTCGAGCGTGCGGGCGATCAGCTCCGAGCGGTCATAAATGATCTCGAGCTCCACCCCCGCCGGCAGCGTGCCGCGGATGTCCGCCAGCCGCTCCTTCGCCGCCCCGACCACCCGGCGGCTGTTCTCCCCGCGGACCATCATCACCATGCCGGTGACGATCTCCCCCCGGGCGTCGCGGGTCGCCGCCCCCTGCCGCACGAGCGGAGCCACGGTCACGGAGGCGATGTTGCGGATGAGCACGGGCACGCCCCCCGCGGGACTGCGGACGACCACCTTTTCGATGTCCTCGACACCGCCGAGCAGGGCGTGGCCGCGGATGAACCGCTGCTCGCCGTTGCGGACGATGTAGCCGCCGCCGGTGCTGGCGTTGTTTCGCTCGAGCGCCGCGAGCACCTCGCCGAGCGAGATGCCGTGCGACGACATCCGGTCGGGATCGACCTGCACCTCGTAGCTCTTGGCGTAGCCTCCGTGGGAATTGATGTCGGTCACGCCCGCCACCTCCCGCATGGCGGGAGCGATGTCCCATTCGAGGACGCTCCGCAGATCCATGAGGGCCCTCTCGCCCGATCCCTCCTTCGATCGAACCTCGAACTGGAGGATCTCGCCGAGGGCCGTGCTGAGCGTGCCGATTCTCGGCTCGACCCCGTCGAGCGGAATTCCCGACCTCGCCTCCGGGAGCCGCTCGGCCACGAGCTGCCGGGCGAGGAAGATGTCGGTGCCCTCGCGAAACACGATCGTCACGAGCGAGATGCCCAGCCGCGAAACGCTCCGGATCTCCTCGACGTTCGGCAGCCCGCTCACGGCGAGCTCCACCGGATAGGTGACCGTCCGCTCCACCTCGAGGGGCGGCAGCGTGCCCGCCTCGGTGACGACCTGCACCTGGATGTTGACGAGATCCGGGACGGCGTCCACGGGAATCTGCGTGGCCGCATAGAGCCCGCCGATCGCCATCAGGACGAAGACCGCGACCACGAGCGCCCGGTTGGCGAGCGACCACTCGATGACACCGCTGAGCACTGCTCTCTCCGTGGATCTTGTCAGCCGGCCTGCGACTCGGACCGCCCACCAGCCTGCGGCGTCGCCTGCTGCCCGGCCGCCGGCATCGCCTGCGCGGGCTCCGCATCCTGCTCGAGGAGCAGTTCACTCTTGAGAAGGAACGCCCCGCGGGAGACGACCTCGTCGCCGGCACCGAGCCCCCCCTTCACCTCGATGAAGCCGTCCCCTTCGAGCCCCGTCTTCACGGGCACGCGGCGAAAGCGGTCGGGGCCGTCGGGCACGAAGACGAACGACTCCCCTTCGTGCCGCATGACGGCGGCGGCCGGCACGGCGAGCACGTCCCGCTCGATCCCCTGGGGCAGGTCGACCCAGACGAACATGCCCGGCTTGTAGTGGGCGTCGTCGTTTTCGAGCTCGGCCACGAGCGGCACGCTCCTCGACTCGGCCTCGACGGTGGCCCCGACGTGGTTGACCCGCGCCGTCGTGTCGTGGTCGGCCGCGCCCGGCACGTTCACGCGAACCTCCTGCCCCTCGCCGACCTCGACGGTCGTCCACTGCCGCTCATGGATCTGGGCACGGACCCAAAGCGTCCGCGTGTCCGCCACGACGAACAGCCGGTCGCCCGCCTTCACCCGCTCGCCCCGGGCGACGAAGATGTCCTCGACGAGCCCGTCAAACGGGGTGCGGAGCACCAGCGCGCTCAAGGCCCTGAAGCCGCCTTCCTGCGGACGTCCTCGATCCGGGGATCCGCCTTCTTCGAGGTCGGTCACACCCTCGGCCGCCCCCTTCCCGCCGGCATCGCTCTCGAGCTTGCTGCCGACGAGCGTCCGAAGGTGCTCCTTCGAGATCTGCACGAGTCGCTCGGCCTGCTCGAGCGCGGCCTTGGCCCGGGCCCGATCCTGACGGGTCTGGAAGCTGGCCTCCTCGCAGGCGGCCGTGAAGCTCGCCTTCGCCACCTCGAGGTTGCTCGTTCGCTCCTCGATGATCCGTCCGGAGAGCACCCCGCCCCCACCGAGCTGCTTCGTGCTGGCATTGACCTTCTCGACGAAGAGCAGCCGCGAGTAGGCGCCGAGGATCTTCTCGCGGTAGCTGCCGAGCACGCGATCCTCGAACTGCCGCTCGACCGTCTCGAGCGGAGGCTTGTTGGAGAGCGAGTCGAGCAGGGCCGACACGTTGTCGCCGATCTCGTTGGCCCAGTCGGCTTCCTTCTGCTCGATCGCGAGCTCGTCCTGCCGCTTGCGGACCTCGTCGCGGGCCATGCCGATGTTGGGGCTCGACACCTCCGCCAGCGAATCGCCGCGGGCCACCTGCTGCCTCACCTTCACGAACACCTGCGAGACGATCCCGTCGACCGGGGAGGCATAGTCGAGGCGGTAGCGGGCGTCGTAGTCGAGACGCCCCGGCACCGTGAGATGCTCGCGGAGCTTCCGCTTCTCGACACGGGCGACCGTAATTTCGTCGAGGCCCGTGCCCCGCGGCAGCGTCACGACATCGACGCCGGCTGCGGCGGCCGACCCGCTCGCCTGCCGCTCTCGGGGGGCCACCGTCTCCTCATGGCCCCCGCCACCCGTGAACCCGCCACCCGTGAAGTGGTGCGTCGCCAACCACCACCACGCCAGCCCGCCGGCGGCGAGCAGGCCCACGGCCGTCGCCCGCTTGCGAATTCTGGGGGACGGCGAGCCCGAACCGAGAACGCCGGTCTTGGCGGGCGTCGGGGGAGTGTGTGGCACGATCGACATCGAAGTGGCCCCGGCAAAAATCGGCTCACCCCTGCGATTGTACCTTCAAATCGTTCGATCCAGGGAGTCCGTCCGCGAAGGGTGTCGCGGACGGCCGGTCACGTTAGGATGACGGGTTCCGAGACATCCCATGACAACCCCCCGCCCCATCCGCATCTTCGACACCACGCTCCGCGACGGCGAGCAGTCGCCCGGCGCGAGCATGAACCTCACCGAGAAGATGGAGATCGCGCAGGCGCTCGTTCATCTGGGAGTGGACGTCATCGAGGCGGGCTTCCCGATCGCCTCGCCCGGCGACTTCGAGAGCGTCCGCGACATCGCCGCGGCGGTCCGCGACGCGACCGTCTGCGGCCTCGCCCGCTGCAACGACGCCGACATCGACCGGGCCTGGGAGGCGCTTGCCCGGGCCGCCCGGCCCCGGATCCACGTCTTCCTCGCGACGAGCGCGATCCACAGGGAGTTCAAGCTGCGGATGGGGGAGGACGAGGTGGTGAGGCGGGCCGTCGCCGGCGTCGAGCGGGCCCGCGGCTACTGCGACGACATCGAGTTCTCCCCAGAAGACGCCGCCCGCACGGAGATCGATTTTCTCTGCCGGGTGGTCGAGGCGGTCATCGCCGCCGGCACGACCACGGTCAACATCCCCGACACCGTCGGCTATGCGACCCCGATGCAGATGCACTCGGTGATCTCGAGCCTCGTGAACCGGGTGCCCAACATCGACAAGGCGGTGATCAGCGTCCACTGCCACGACGACCTCGGCCTCGCCGTGGCCAACAGTCTCGCGGCGGTCGAGGCGGGCGCGGGGCAGGTCGAGTGCACGATCAACGGCATCGGCGAGCGGGCGGGCAACTGCTCGCTCGAGGAGGTCGTGATGGCGCTGAAGACCCGGGCCGACCACTACCGCTGCGACACGCGGATCGAGACCCGTCGGCTCGTTCCCACGAGCCGGCTCGTCGCCAACATCACCGGCATCCAGGTGCCCCGCAACAAGGCGATCGTCGGCCGCAACGCCTTCGCCCACGAGGCGGGCATCCACCAGGACGGCATGCTCAAGGAGCGGCGGACCTACGAGATCATGCGGCCGGAGGACGTCGGCCTCGACCGCACCGACCTCGTGCTCGGCAAGCACAGCGGCCGCGCCGCCCTCGCCGACCGCGCCAACGCCCTCGGCTACCAGCTCTCGGCCGAGCAGCTCCAGACGCTCTTCGAGCGGTTCAAGCTGCTCGCCGACCGCAAGAAGGAGATCTACGACGGCGACATCGCGGCCCTCTGCGAGGACCAGTTCGCAGGACTGCCGGAGCGGTTCGCCTTCGCGGGCTACGAGCTTTCGTGCGCGTCGGGCCAGTCGCCGCGGGTCGTGCTGCGGGTGCACCAGGCCGGCGTGGAGACGTCGGTCGAGGGCAAGTCTGTCGAGGTCAGCTCTGTCGAGGTCAGTGCCGGCGACGGGCCGATCGACGGGATTTTCCTGGCGATCGAGAAGCTCACGGGCATCGCGACCGTCTGCCGTGACTTCCGCGTGCAGGCCGTCACGGTCGGCAAGGACGCGCAGGCCGAGGTGACGGTCGAGCTCGAGCACGGCGGCCAGATCCACCGCGGCCGCGGCGTCTCCACGGATTCTCTGGAGGCGAGCGCCAAGGCCTTCCTCGCGGCGATCAACCGCGTCGCCCTCGGCCCGCAGGCCAGGCTGCATCCGCAGCAGGTCTGACGGCTCTGCCGTTGGGCCACAGCAGGTCTGACGGCTGAACGGACCAGGCCTTTCACGACAGGCACCACCGCCGCCCAAGCCCGGAAAACGCCGTCCGCCAGCCGTTACCGCCGTGCTCGCCTGGGACGACAGCGGATTCTCGATCGACTTTAGCGCACGCATCACGCTCATCGCCCGCGACGTGCCGAGCTGTCTTCGGAGTCTCGAGCACCTGCTGCGATACCGTGCCCGGCAACCGTTCGCGCTGGTGCGACTCTCCATGATCCGCGGCCGAGACGGTCGCATCGCCCGCGTCCACCCGGGGTGAGGGTGCCCGGAACCGGGAACATCCCCACTCGCACGACACCTCACGGGTTGCCTGGCCCAAGCTGATTGCCCGAGTGGGTGAGGAGTTTCCCCTCGAGTGCCTGGCGTGTGGCGGCGACATCCGGCTCCTCGCGTTCATCACGGAGCCCGGGCCGATCCGGAAGATGCTGCCCCATCTCGGCGAACCACTCGAGCCTGCGCCAGTCTCTCCCGCCCACCGAATGGGGCGAACTGGTGCAGGTCGATGACGATCGCCACGTCTTTCAAGCGTTGCACGGCGAGCTGCCTGTGATCGACATCCACAGCCTCTGAGCGCAGCCGGACGCGAGTTCACGACAAAGCCGCCAGGCGGCCGCCGGGGTGTCGAGCCAGGGGCGCGGCGCGTGGATGAGCCGATCCGCGACCGATTCAGGGCGTTTCGTTGACCGATACAACGTGGTTTGCTTACGCTGCCGAGAAATCGGGCCGTCTCCGAACCGCTCGAAAAACCTGTCGAGCATGCGTTCATGCCAGCCACCAACCCGTATCTCGTCGCGCAGTATTCCCGGATCCACCAATCCAAGACCTACGGGCAAACGTGCCATTCCCGCTCCGCGGCGATTCACGCGTGTTTGATCGACCTCAAACCGCAGGTGGTGGTCGAGTACGGGTGCGGCCAAAGTGAATTGGGACGGATGCTGCCTTTCACGGGCCGCTGGATCCGCTACGACCCCGCCATCGCCGGCATCGATCGCCTCGACGAGCGTCGGGCCGATCTCGTGATCAACACCGACGTGCTCGAGCACGTGCCTCGAGACGACCTGGATGATCTGCTGTCCGATATCGCCTCGCTCAGCGACCGGGTTTTCTTCAGCATCTGCACACGGCCGGCCGTGGAAATTCTTTCCGACGGCCAAAACGCGCACTGCACGGTATGGCCGCCGGCTCGGTGGCTGGAGGTGCTCACCCGTCATTTCCCGCGAACCGTCCTCGCCCATGAGCGGGCAGGCGACTCATGCGTGTTCATCACCTGGAACTCCAGCGTCGCCCAACTCATCGGACAGATCGAGGATCTGCAGGATCGCGTCGCCGGCCGAAGCCGTCGCAAGACCGTGCTGCAACGGCTGAGCCGGGCTGTCGCCCGCCTGACCGGCAGCACTGGGCCCGCCTGACCGGCTGCCGCGAAGAGCCGTGGAACCTATCGGCCACGCCGGAAGCTTGCTGTCGGCGTGCCGGAGAAAGAATCCATGCATGTCGTGGGCTACCGTGAAGGCCTGCCCCGATTCCTTTTCCCAGGAGACATGCGATGGACATACTACCGGGAGCATCACGTAGTTGACACTATTCTGCAGGGAACTCGGGCCGCCGACTTTCACGGAAGCCCGAGGCGCGAGTTTCCCTGCAGGCGAACAGGTGCCCACTACGGAAGCCCGAGGCGCGAGCCGAGAGGAGAGTTGACGATGTGCAGAAAGGCGGCGTCGAGTCACTCAGCAACGCTCGGAATGGACACTGTTTTGCCAAATCCCCAGGCTCAATGTGCGACCCTGACGCCCCTCTCGGCTTGCGCCTCGGGCATC
>DHLZ01000143.1 GCA_002405515.1 Planctomycetaceae bacterium UBA4655 | reverse complement strand
TGGTTCTCCAGCGAGGGTCATCGACACTGGCAGCCTGCTGATCACGCGTGGTACGCGACGAAGCGGGTTCCGTCGTTCGCCGACTTTCTCGCTGAGCTGAAACGACGGAGCGTCCGCAGGTATGTTTTGTCACTGCCACTCGACACGCTGGGGCCGCAGAAACTCATCCGCATCCTCGAAAACGCGGTCCATTTGGCGGCGTAAACTGCAAAACCCGAGGTAAGGGCTCGATTCGAACGGCAGCAGCGGTGCGGCCGCGGCGTGGCCCTGCGGTCGCTGAAACTGTCTCGCGTACCAACCGGGGCCCGGTGGAAGTTCATGTCGAAATAGTGCACCTCCTTCTCGTGCGACGGGGCGAGCTGCGGATGCCCCTCGAGGTAGGCGAAGAGCGACGTCGTGCCGGCCTTCATCGCGCCCGGGATGATGAGCCTCGGAAGCGATCGGCGGTCGGGCGAGCCGCCGCCGCGGACGAGTTGGGGAAGGAATCGAAGTGGCATCGCCCCCCCTCACGCGGCCGCCGGCCGGCCTCCCGTCGCCGCTCGTTCGTTGCGGCGTTCGAGGAGGTCGAGCAGATCGTTGCCGTCGGCCTTCGGAATGATCGAGTCGGGCAGCCGCGAGTCGGGCGATCCGTTGACGAGCCTCCGGCCCGACCGCCTGAGGTATTCGGCGACGAGCTCGAACGCGGGCTCGATCCCTCGCTCGTAGGCATGCGACAGCTCGTTCACCGCCGGATCGGTCTCGGAGTAGAACCGCGGCCCGTCGGAGAGATCGACGCCGAACATGAAGATCTCCCGGTAGCCGATGCCATAGAGAACCTGGACCGCGTCGAAGACGACCGTGCCGGCGGCGCAGGTGCCTCGGATCGGATCGAGCGAGAACACGAGGTCGCCGGAGGCGTTCGCGATCACGTTCGGATCACGGGCCAGCTCGCGGTTCGTCGGACGCGGTCGCTTGAAGGGGCGTCGAAGATCCTCGCGGAGGAACAGTTCGACGCCCTCGACCGCGTCGGGGGCGGCGATCATCGCCGCGAAGACGGCCATCGGTCCGAGCACGACCGCATCGGCGACCCTGGTGCCGGCCCGGAAAAGTTCGGGCTTTTCGAGGATGAAGCGGTAGTCGCTGACGAAGTAGTAGTCGGCCCGCCTGCCGACCGCGGCCGCCATCTCGACCGAACCGTTCACGCAGCAGACCGGCCGGTCGAAGAGCCGCTCGAGCCGCCGAAGCGATCGCACGCTCGGCCCCGAGGCGAGCACGGACGCGACGTCGCCGCGCCGCCGAAGCTGCCGGAGGCTCTTGGCCCTCAACTCGCCCCGGCCCTCCCAGCGGATCGTGAAGCCGAGATCGTCTTCCTCGATCGACTGCCGCGACGCGAAGCCACGGTTGTGCCACTGCCGCTGGCCGCCGACGAAGCGGTACCACGCCGCCCGCAGCAGCTCTTCGAAGGGCGATTGCTCGGGAAACCTGAATGCCATTCTGCAGCCTCGGAGGAGGAATGCCTGCGTCCGGGGGTATCGGCATTTCGCGGCCGTTCAATCCATTACGACCCGCTTCATCAACGCGGATGACGGGGTTCTCCCAGACCATCTCGGCCGCCGGGCCGGCCCCGAGCAGCGATCGGCCGGTCCCCCCCGTTTCGACCCGGCCCGTGGCCGCGTTGAAGGGCGGCAGGCCACCGGGAATTGCTCCCCGAGATCACCCGTGCGAAGTGAAGCGGCCGCCGGGGGCGTTGCCGAATACAATTTGACTCAGGACGGAGGTGCGAAAACAAACCCCCGCCCGCGAGCCCAAGACGTTCCCGACCCGCGAACACAGTCACCTGAAAATCGGTGGCGACCCGGGGGCAGCCGCTCCTCCCGCCACGTCATCGTCGGAGCCTCCGCCATGAAGATGCCTCCTGCCGCCTTTCTCCTCCTCGGAGCCGTCGTCGCGTCCGCCGCCGAACCTGCCCGCCCGCCCGCGCGTTCCGCCGCCCCGGCCGCCGTCAGGAATCCCGCCGTTCTCGGCCCGGTTCCCGCCGCCGAAATCCCGAAGACCGACGCCGAGTGGAGGCGTCGGCTCACGGCCGAGCAGTTCCAGGTCACGCGGAAGAAGGGAACGGAGCGGGCGTTCTCCGGCAAGTACACCGACACCCAAACCCCGGGCACCTACCGCTGCATCTGCTGCGGCGAACCGCTATTTACGTCGGGAGAGAAGTATCACAGCGGCTGCGGCTACCCGAGTTTCTACGCGCCGATCGACAAGGTGCGCAACAAGACGGTGGCGGAGCATGAAGACTGGTCGATGGCCAACGTGCCCGGCTTCGGCGTGCGGACGGAAGTGACGTGCCGCCGCTGCGGGGCGCACCTCGGGCACGTGTTCAACGACGGTCCGCCCCCGACGGGCCTCCGCTACTGCATCAATTCCGCGTCGATCACGCTCGATCCGCAGAAGTGAGTTCGGGCCTTCACTCCGGCGAGCGGCATTCGCGAACGGACGGGAGGCGGTTCGCGTTCGACGACCTGGTCGCCCAGACCGCCGGCCGGCCGCTCGACCTCCTGATCGCCCGCGTCGACGTCGTGAAGCAGCGAGGGAATCGGGATCTTCGTGGCGTGGTTCGCCGGCGTTCCCGCGAGTTGGGGACGGCCTCGGAAACGCACTTGTGAAAGTCGCGTTCCTCGACGAATACTCTGCGTGCGATCGTGTTCGGAAGGATGTCCCATGATTCATCCGCTGTGGTGCATTGCCGGCGCCATGATGACGTTCTCCGGTGCGGGGCTGTTTTTCGCCCTCTGCCCGCACCTGATCGCCCGCCACCCGTTCGTCACGGTCTACGGGATGATCCTGTTCTACACGGCGTACGCCGTGCTGAACGACGGAACGCGGTATGAACCACACGACTGGCGCCGGGTTCTCGCCAAGGCGGCATGGAAGTACCTTCTGTGGGGCTTCCTCCTGTGGACGGCGACCCAACTGTACCGCTCCCATCCCCTCTACACGCGGTTCTTTCCCGATGCGCTGCCGTTCGTCGAGGACTTTGTCCGGGCGTATCTGCCGCTGGGCTTCCCGTACATGGTGTTGTCGGAGAAGTTCCGTCACTCCCGGGCCAACGTCCTCGGCGATCCCGTGCTGAGGCTGCTCTCGCTGGGGAGGCTTCTGTGGGCGGGGCGATTCAGAAAGGCGATGGTCCGAGCCGGCGGTGAATCCTATCGCAGTTTCCTGATGGGCCTGCTCCTGCGCGTGCATTTCATGCCGATCATGCTGCAGCAGGTGGCTGTGGCGAACAGGGCACTCTTCACCCAGATGCAGGATGCCTCCCAGTTGCTGCCGCCGCTCGCGATGATCGCGTTCATCACCTCATTCGCCTGGTGCGTGGACAACAACAACGCATCGATGGGCTACTTCTGGGAATCAAACTTCACCCGCACGAGGTTCAGGCGGGTGGATCCATTCCCTCTGCACTGGATCGTCACGCTGTCGTGCTATGCGCCGTTTATCGATCTGGCGACCGTGTTTCTTTCGTCTCCGATGTATGCGGTGAGCCCGGATCTGCTGGTCGAGGGCCCGGAATTCAAGCTCGCCACGGACCTCGCGATCATGATCTTCACCGTGTGCTATTCGCTCGCGGGAACGACCCTGTCGTTCTCCTGGTCCAATCTCGCATACAAGCAGATCCAGACTCGCGGTTTTTACTCGCTTGTTCGCCATCCGGGAACGTTTTGCAAGCTCTCGATGTTCGGCATCATGATTTTTCGCCATCGCTGTTCTTGGGAATGGTGGGTCATCGCGTCCTGGTTCGCCTGGATGGCGGTCTATTGCGCGAGGACGCTGTGTGAAGAGCGGTTCCTGAAGACGTATCCCGAATATCGGGAGTACATGAACCGCGTGCGGTGGCGGGTGATCCCGGGCATCTTTTAGCCGGCTTCACGACGAAGCGGTACCACGCCGCCCCCGAGCAACGCTCGGCCGTTCCCCTCGCCGATCCGGCACAACCGTTTTTTTCGTCAAGGTTCTTCCGGCTTCCTGCCGATCTTTTGCCGGCCGGGTTTTCGAGGGGTCGAGTGGTGACCCATGGACGTTTCGATCCCGGCTTCGGGGGCCGCAGATTGACCACGGGGGCGTTGCGCTACTCTTCGAGCGGCAGCGGGTGCGACCGGCCATTCGGTCCGCTGACCTACGTCGTCGGCCACTCCCGGGGCGGCACGACCTGGCTCGGCGAACTCCTCGCCTGCCACCCGGGCGTCCGTTATCTCTTCGAGCCGTTCTCGTCGCAGGCGCACCCCTGCACCGGCATCGACATGCAGACGGTCTTCAACGGTGGACGGTTCATCCATCATCGCAAGCTGGGCCGGCCGAAAGCCGACATCCCGATCCCGCGATTCTTCCGCGACGAAGCCGCCGACCCGTTCGGCCGCCTGCTGGCGACGCTCGCCGCCACGCACCTCTCGGAGGTGGCGAGGCGGGCCTTCCCCGAGGACCGGGGGTATCACCTCGTCGCGCAGCAGCCGCGGATCGAGCGCGTCGGAAGGGCCGCCGCGGCGCTCGGCGCCGACCGGGTGATCGGCCTCGGTCGTCCTCCCTTCGGACTGGTCGACAG
>DHLZ01000142.1 GCA_002405515.1 Planctomycetaceae bacterium UBA4655 | reverse complement strand
ATCTACTGCCGCGTCTTCATCTGGTTCGCCCTCGAGGGTCAGCGACACTGGCAGCCTGCGTATCACGCGTGGTACGCGACGAAGCGGGATCCGTCGTTCGCCGACATGCTCGCTGATCTGAAACGACGGAGCGTCCGCAGGTATGTTTTGTCACTGCCACTCGACACGCTGGGGCCGCAGAAACTCATCCGCATCCTCGAAAACGCTGTCCATTTGGCGGCGTAAACTGCAAAACCCGAGCTCACGACTCCTCGCTCCACTTGTATCGCGGGCCAGCGGCCCTTGCGGGCAGCGGTGGCGGCTTGGTCGCGGTTGGCAAAGTCGTAGGTGCGGATGACCGTTCCACGATTGCCCTTCATCTCCCAGGCAAGTGGGTCGAATACCCCTCCGGCCTTCCTACGCTGAACTACCTCGCCAGCAATCTGCTGGTTCTTCGGTACGAATGGCTGACCGAGCTGCCGTTGCAACCGCCGCCGCGGATGCTGGCCCGTGCGATGCAGGTGGAGGGCATAGCGGACTGTGTGCGCCGAGGTGCCTAGCGCGCGATCAGGTCGATGCCCGACCCGGCCTCTGCCATCTTGACGATCTCGGGCAGCAAAACCTCGTATCGCATCGGCTGGCGGAGCGGAGCCTCGACCTCCGGCCTCGAGCCCCTGCGCCCGGAGGCATTGTCCAACGGTCACCTGTTCCAGCCCGGTTCGATCGAAGCGATCCTGCGCGAACGGCTTGCGTCAGCCCGTGTCGCCAAGATGCAGGCGACGCGGCAGAAACTCTCTGCAACCGCAACGCCTCCCATGACGGCTGAAGAGATCGAGGCCGAGATCCAGGCGTATCGTGCGGAGCGGCGCCGTGCGGCTGGTGCTTGGCGCTCAGGCCGAGAAGACGCAGGCCTGCCATAGTGGTTCAGCTCACGGCTCAGGCAGGGCCGCGCTGCTCCACGCCATCCAAAAGATCGGGAATAGTCGTCTTGCGAATCGTTTCGATGACCGAGTGCGACGACTTCCACGACTCACCGGACAGCCGCGAGACGAGTTCGCCCCACACTCGCCCAAACGCCTTCACGGCGTCGGCATCGTCGAACCGAACGCCGGGCGGCAGAAGAGGTGTGACGTCTTCCGTCAGGCTGCGCGTGAGCTTCTGCAGCATGCGCTCCTCGGCGTTTGCCCGGCTGATGAGGTGCCCCTCGAGGGCGAGGTAATGGTGAAAGCAGTCGAGCAATCGCTCGGTGTCGAGCAGGCGTGACATCAGCCCCTCGTTGAGATCGAACAAATCGCGGTTCTTATTTCGCTGAAGGAAGGCACGCATCTTGGTGCCAAAGATCTCATCCGGCTCGAATGAGATGATCTCGGCGCGGGCCTGATGCCAGTCGCTCTCAACAGTGAATGGGTAAGAGCGGAGGCCGTAGCGGCTTTGATGCTCCCGCGTGTTGACTTCGATCTTCAGCTTGAGTGGCTCCCCGCCTCCTGTTTCGGGGGAGAACTTGAACACGAGATGAATCGAATGCTGGGTCTGCGTGCGGCTGCATTTGCCAAGCCACGACAATGCGTCCCTGATCCCGTAGATGATGTCGCCAATGGGCTCCGCGCGCGTCTGCACCAGATCGATGTCCTCGGAGTATCGCAGCGGTCGCTGGAAAAGCAGTTTGTGGATGGCCGTGCCGCCGCGGAAGGCGATCCGGTCGCGCAGGGCCGGGCTCGTGAACAGGTCGCACAATGCGCGACAGATAATCAGGTCCTGCTCCACCTGCCGAAGATCGGCCCAGGGGGCCGAGGCGGTCCACTGCTGGATGAAGGCCAGGGAGATCATTCGTCGATCTCCACGGCCGTGTTCACGATGAGTTTCCAATCTGGAATCCGCTCGTGCGCCACGGCCTTCTGTGGCAGCAGTTGCTTGACCGATGGGTCGATCGCCGTGAATGACTTAGCTTTAACCGCGAAAGGGCGCAGGGCTCTGGCTTGGCGCGCATGCCCGAAACGCTCGAGCAAGTAGCCGAGTCTGCGGACGGACGTGTTTTCATAGGCGACCGCAGCATTCGCCAGGATGCGGCCGTTCGCTTTCTTGCCGAGATCGTGGGCCGCCTGAGCGGCACCGTTGATTCCGCCCGCACGGTGGAAATAGCGGCAGATGTCGAGCAGGGTCAGTTCGACACCCGCGATCTTGGCGAACCCCGCTTCCGTCTTCAGTCGTTTGAGCCACTCGGGGTGATTCGAGCGAGCGAAAGTCTGCGGGGCGTGGAACAGGAACTCGACTCGTTGCCGGCCGATCTCAATGGGAGGGAGCTGCCGCGGTGCGACCACCTGGAAGACCATGGCGGCCTGATGCGCTGACCCGTGAAAAGCCGCTGCCCGGAGGAGCGAAATCCGGTAGTCGAGCCCGAGATGCTTCATCAGCGGATCGATCCAGCGGGCAGGATCAGGAGCCCCGAGCACTCGATCCTCGGGCCTAAGGATCAGATAGAAGCCCCGGCGAGGGGAGGCGAGCCTGCTTTTCTTGGACAGCCGCGTGGCGGCCGCCTGAAACGCTTTGGGCGATTGGCGGAGAGCGGCCAATGCGGCTGGCTTCGTGAACCATCCGCGGCCCATGGCTAGCTGCTGGTCAATAAATTCCTCGAGGTCGGCCATGCCCGAATCATATCAGAAAAGCAACGCATGGCGGTGATTTCCCAATATGATCCGGGCGGGCGCCTTTCTTACGGCATCAACTCTTGCGTTTGGTTTTCCGCGACTTTCGTGCGGCCGCCCTGCGGTCGTAGATGAGTGGAACGATCGCCTCGGCGGGGCCGGGCCTCGTTGCCGGCTCGGCGGTCGGGCTTGAGTGGATCGAGTCCCAGACCAAGGCGGGAGCGACGTCGCGATCCGTCGGCCTTCCACGCTCCAGCACCGCCAAAGCCGGCACGGCGTTGATCGTGAACCGAGCGACCATCTGGGGCTTCGCCTGACCCTCGACCTGCCGCGTCTCGAGGATGACGTCACCCACGAGGGCCTTGAGCACCTGGGCCGCGACGCCGACGTCGCCTTGCAGGAGGTCGCGCAGGTGCGTGAGCGCCGCGACCACCTCCGTTTCCTTGACGCTTTTTACGTTCGGCCGCCGGCCGGCTCGCTGGAGCTCCTTGAGGTGCTCCCGCTTGGCCGCCAGTTGCCGACCCATTTCCTCTGCCTTGGCGAGCACGGCGTCGAGATGCGTGTCGTCGAGCTTGGCGAGCCGATCGGTCAGTCGCTTCAGCTGGCGGTCCTCGTTCGCGATCTCCTGCTCGAGCTTCTTCGTTGACGAAATCGGCTGCCGGGCGAGCCATGCGAGCCGCTTGTTCACGTCGGCCGTCAGGTCGGCGATGAACGTGTCGGTGAAGAGCGTCGCCATGACGGTGGCCAGCACCGCCTCGTCGATGATCCGAGCCGACTTGTAGCCGCGGTTGGTGCAGCCATGAATCCCATGCAGCGCGTTGAAGCAGCAGAAACTCTGGTACTTGCCGAGCGAACGGCCGAGGATCATCGGCTTGCCGCAGCAGCCGCAGATCGGCCGGATGAGCACCTTCGGATACAGGTCCACGCGGTGGGCCTTCTTCTTGCGATTCTTTGCCTTGCGGCCCAGGGCGATCGCACCATATCT
>DHLZ01000144.1:11274-12072 GCA_002405515.1 Planctomycetaceae bacterium UBA4655 | reverse complement strand
GACGGCGGCACCGACGCCAACGACTGGGCCGAGATGCTCCTGCGGATGTACTCCTCCTGGGCCGGCAAGCACGACTACGCCGTCGAACTGCTCGACCGCCAGGACGACGCGGTCGCCGGCATCCAGAGCGCGACCGTCGCGATCCGTGGCCCGTGGGCCTACGGCTACCTGAAGGGGGAGACGGGCATCCACCGGCTCGTCCGCATCAGCCCCTTCAACTCGGAAGGGAAGCGGCAGACGAGCTTCGCCGCCGTGGACGTCTCGCCCGAGATCGCCGATGACGACTCCGAGATCGAGATCCGCGACGAGGACATCCGCGAGGACGTCTTCCGGGCGAGCGGCGCCGGCGGCCAGCACGTCAACAAGACCTCGAGCGCGATCCGCCTCACGCACTTCCCCTCCGGCATCGTCGTCCAGTGCCAGAGCGAGCGGAGCCAGCACAAGAACCGCGCGACCGCGATCAAGATGCTGCGGGCGAGGCTCGCGAGGCTCGAAGAGGAGAAGCGGGAGGCCGAGCAGCTCGCCCGCTACAAGCAGCAGCCCAAGACCGGCTTCGGCTCGCAGATCCGCAACTACTTCCTCCACCCCGACCAGCGGGTGAAGGACCAGCGGACGGGCCACTACGTCGGCAACTTCCAGAGCGTGCTCGATGGCAACCTCGACGGCTTCTTCGACGCCTATCTCCGCTGGAAGGCGTCGGGCGGAAACCCGGTGGCCGCCGCTGACGAATGAGCCGTCGTGCCGAGCCGGCACGCTGCGACTTCGCCGCAGAGCAGGCATGCTGCGACTTCGCCGCAG
>DHLZ01000144.1:0-11004 GCA_002405515.1 Planctomycetaceae bacterium UBA4655 | reverse complement strand
CCCAGGGACACTCATGGCGGAAAAAGAAGCAGCGCTCGAGGTCGAAGGCGTCGTCACCCAGGCCCTTGCCAACACCCGCTTCCGCGTGCAGATCGCGGGCGGTCACATCGTCAACGCCCACGTCGCCGGCCGGATGCGGAAGAATTTCATCCGCATCGTTCCGGGAGACAAGGTGAAGGTCGAACTCTCCCCCTACGACCTCACGAAGGGCCGCATCACCTTCCGCGAGCGGTAGCAACGAGCTCGGTAGCAGCGAGCCCGGCGGCAGCTGGCAGAATTCCGCGGTGAACTGCGGGACCCGTACTACCCGTTGCCTCGAACGCTACCCGTTGCCTCGAACGCTACCGTCGCTGGATCCCGTCGAAGGATCGCCCGACTCGCTCTCGACGGCGTCGGCCTGTGCATCCGGCTTCGGATCCTCCTCGGGCTCCTGCTGCGAGAGGAAGAACTGCTTCAGGTCGCCGAACGTCCGCAATGGCTTCTTTCCTTCCCGCATCTCCTTCGTGAGCGGCGCTGGCGGCGGCTTCTCCTGCTTCGACGTATAGACGCGGCCCCGCGGTTCTCGGTCGCGCGAATGCTGTTTCTGCCCGCGGCCGCCTGATTGCTTCCGGCGGCCACCCTCGCCGTCGCTCCGCCGCCCCTCCTGCGGACCGGCCTCCTGCTTCGGCGGCTGCGGCTGACGGGGCTGACCCTCCCGCCGCTCCCTGCGGGGGCGATCGGGCCTCCCCTCGCTCCGCTCCTGCTGCCGCGGCGGTTTCTCCCGGCGGGCGGCGTCGGGATCGATCATCGTGAGCGCCACGCGGCGTCGGGCCTTGTCGAGCTCGAGCACCCAGACCTTCACGATCTGGCCGACGCTGAGGACGTCGTGGGGGTCGCTCACATACCGCGAGGAGAGCTGGCTGATGTGGACGAGCCCGCTGTCGTGGAGCCCGATGTCCACGAACGCGCCGAAGTCGACGACGTTCAGCACGGAACCGAGCAGTTCCATCCCGACCTCGAGATCCTCGAGCTTGAGAACCCCCTTCTTGAAGAACGGCTTGGGGAGGTCCTCCCGCGGATCCCGTCCGGGCCGACGAAGCTGCTCGATGATGTCCGAAAGCAGCAGCCGTCCCACGCCGAGCTCCCGGGCGAGGCCGGCGAGGTCTATTGCCGACGCCTTCTCCGCGATCGCGTCGGTCTGCTGACGGTTGGCGAGGTCGGCCGGAGAGAAGCCGAGCCGTTCGAGCACCTTCTCGGCGACCGGATAGCTCTCGGGGTGGATCCAGGTCGCGTCGAGCGGGTTGTCGCCTCCGGAGATCTTGAGAAAACCGACGGCCTGCACGAACGCCGCCTCGCCGAACCCCGGCACCTCGAGCAGCTGCCGACGCGACCTGAACGGGCCGTTCTTGAGCCTCCACTCCTGGAAGCCCTTCGCCATGGTCTGGTTGAGGCCCGAAACGTATCGCAGGAGCGCCGGGCTCGCGGTATTGACGTCCACGCCGACGTAGTTCACGCAGCTCTCGACGACGGCGTCGAGTGACGCATTCAGGTGCCTCGCCTTCACGTCGTGCTGGTACAGGCCGACGCCGATGTTGGCAGGCTCGATCTTCACGAGCTCCGAGAGCGGGTCCTGCAGGCGGCGGCCGATCGAGATCGCCCCGCGGGCGGAAGCCTCGTGCCCGGGAAACTCCTCACGTGCCAGCTCGCTCGTCGAGTAGACGCTCGCGCCGGCCTCGTTGACGATGGCGTATCCGATGTCGAGCGGCTTGAGCTCTCCCGCCACGAGCTCGGCGACGAGCGATTCGGTCTCCCGGCCGGCCGTTCCGTTGCCGATCGCGATCACGGTGGCGGCGTGGGTCGTGACCATCTCCACGATCTTCTTGCCGGCTGCCTCCCGCTTCTCCTTTTTTCCGATGATGTGGAGGATCGCGTTTTCGAGCGGATTGCCGCACTCGTCGATCACGACAGCCTTGCAGCCGCTCTTGAATCCGGGATCGAGCGAGAGGACGCGGCGGCCGACGACCGGCGGCTGGAGCAGGAGGTTGCGGAGGTTCTTCGCGAAGACCTCGACCGCGTGGGTCTCGCACCAGTCGGTGATCTCGCGTCGCAGTTCCCGCTCGAGGCTCGGCTGGATGAGCCTCACGATCGAGTCGCGGACGCAGCCCCGGAGGAATTCGGCGTGCGGATGCCCGGCGGGCACGAGAATTTCCGCGGCGGCCGCCTCCAGCTCCTCGACCGGCACGTCGATCCTCACCTTGAGCAGCTTCGCCCTCTCACCGCGGTTGATGGCGAGGGCCCGGTGCGGGGGAACCCGCTGCACGTGCTCGGCGTAGTCGAAGTAGTCACGATAGTGCTTCTCGGCCTTCGACAAGGCCTTCCCCTCGCTCTCGACCCGCTGGCTCTTGATGTGCCCCTTCTTGTGCACGATCGATCGCAACTGCTGCCGCACGTCGGCCCGTTCGCTGAAGGTGTCGGCGATGATGTGCCCCACGCCGAGCAGCGCGTCGGCAGCGGTCGCGACCTGGCCGTCGGCGTCGATGAAGTCGGCGGCGCGGCGGTCGAGATCTTCCGGCGAAACGACCGCTTCGAGGATCTCCCTGGCCAAAGGCTCCAGGCGTCGCTGCCTGGCGATCTCCGCGAGCGAGAGCTTCCGGGGCTTGAACGGCAGGTAGAGATCCTCGAGCTGCTTCGAGCTCTCCGCGGCGACGATGGCCCGCGTCAATTGCTCGGTGAGCTTCCCCTGGCCCTCGATCGTGCGAAGAATCGTCTGCTTCCGGTCGGCGAGTTGCCGGGCCTTGGCGATCGCCTTCTCGATCCGCCTGATGTCGATCTCGTCGAGCCCGCCGGTCTGGTCACGGCGATAGCGGGTGATGAAGGGAACCGTATTGCCCGCATCGAGCAGCAGGATCACGGCCTCGACCCGCGGTGGGGGCAGCCCCAGCCGGCCGGCGATCTGCCCGAGGTCGATGACGATCGGGCCGGCGGCCGAACCGTTCCCCGGAGCGGCCGCCGTCGGAGAGGGCGGTGCCACCGCGCCGGCTGACGAACCTGTGTCGCTCAAGGGCCTGTATCACTCAGGGGGAGGATCGACTATCGACACCGAGGATGCCACGCGGGCCGGGCCCGCGAACCGTGTGAATCTAGGGTCCCTGGCGGGGAGGTGTCAAACATCCTCGCGACGCCTTCACCCAACTGCCCTTGCGGCGGATCGGGAGATTTCCTATCCCCCGCCTTTCGCCAGCTCCAATCCACGAATCGAGCCAGCCCAACGCGATGCCCGCAATCGACTTCAGCGAACGGTTCGGGAGTGACGATCACGGACTCTGCCACGCATCATGTGGCAAGGACGGCGGGCCGCACGCCCCGGCGTCCGGAGAGCCCAGTGCCACGGAGATGACTTCGGCATGATCCGCCACGAGCTGCCCACGGAAGCAAAGCAAGAGACATTCGGCGACGCGAACCTGCTTCCATCGGTCGGTCTGCTCGCACTCGACCGTCAGTACGCCGTTC
Organism: Planctomycetaceae bacterium UBA4655; assembly: GCA_002405515.1. Lineage (GTDB taxonomy): Bacteria > Planctomycetota > Planctomycetia > Pirellulales > UBA1268 > UBA4655. The sequence continues at coordinate 7,515 of DHLZ01000144.1, read as the reverse complement.
TCCGCGAGGAGATCCGCGGCGCGATCGAGAGGGTGTGCGACTCCGGGCGATTCGTGCTCGGCCCCGACGTGGCCGATCTCGAGACCGACCTCTCCCGCGAGCTGGGCGTTCCCCACGTGATCAGCTGCGCCTCCGGCAGCGACGCCCTGCTGCTGGCGCTCATGGCCCTGGGCATCGGCCCGGGAGACGAGGTGGTCCTGCCGAGCTACACCTTCTTCGCGACCGCGAGCGCCGTGACCCGCCTGGGCGCGATCCCGGTCTTCGCCGAGATCGATCCGGCGACCTATCTCGTCGATCCGGCCGACGTGGCCAGGAAGATCGGCCCGAAGTGCAGGGCGATCGTGCCCGTGCACCTCTTCGGCCGCACGGCCGACATGGACGCGCTCCTCCCGATCGCCCGCAAGGCGGGAGTTCCCGTGGTGGAAGACGCGGCCCAGTCGATCCTCTCCACCTGGCACGGCCGCTGCTCCGGCGCGCTCGGCGACGTCGGCTGCTTCAGCTTCTATCCGACGAAGAATCTCGGCGGGATCGGCGACGGGGGCTTCCTCACGACGACCCGCGACGACATCGCGGCGGCGCTCAAGCTCCTGCGGGTGCACGGCATGGAGCCGAGATACTACCACCAGGTGATCGGCATCAACAGCCGCCTCGATACGATTCAGGCGGCCGTGCTGCGGGTGAAGCTGCGGCACCTCGACGACTGGACGACCTCCAGGCAGAGGAATGTCGCCCGGTATCTCGATCTCTTCGCCCGCCACGGGCTCGAGGGACTTGTCGTCCTGCCGACCGACGAGCCGCGGGGCCGCCACGTCTGGAACCAGTTCGTCATCCGCGTGCCGGGCGGACGACGGGATGCACTCCGCGGGCATCTCACCACATGCAAGGTGGGGACGGAGATCTACTACCCGATCCCGCTCCACCTCCAAAAATGCTTCGAGCATCTCGGCTGGAAGAAGGGCGACCTACCGGAAACCGAGCTGGCCGCCGAGGAGACGCTCGCGCTGCCGATCTTCCCCGAGCTCACCGTCGACGAGCAGCGAACCGTCGTCGGCAGGATCGCGGAGTTCTTCGGGAAGGCCGCCCGCGGCGAGCCGAAGCCGGCAGCGACCGGCAGCGGCCACCCCTCGCCGACCGCCGACGGCCCGCACTTCCTCCGCCGCATGAACGCCGTCGGCCGCGCCGACGAAGTCCGCTGCTGAACGCCCGCGGAAATCGCAGCGTTGACCGTGAGGGGCTGCCCGTGCCCAGGAGCCGGCGTATGCCGACAAGCGAAGCAAGGATTGCGTAGCGAAGTCGGCATCCGAGCGAGCGAAGCCCAGGATGGGCGCAGCGAGCGTCCGGCGATGGGCACGGGCGGCCCCGAACCAGCAGAGTTGACAGTGAGGGGAGCCCCGAATCCCGGCGATCACTCGCGGCGGCTCGGCCGGCAGACGATGAACGTGCCGAGGCCGGCGAGCAGGCCGAAGAGGGCGAAGGCGACGTAGTACTTCACGGCGGGCTTCCTCGGGCGGGTGAGTGGCTCGGCGGGTGAAAAGTCCGCGGGCGAACGCTAGGCTGTGGCGAACGATTCCGTTCCCCAGTCCCGAAGAGCCTATCCCGCATGGCCTCCAAGACCAAGTCGAAGCCCGCATCGAAGGCGTCCCCGAAGCTGCCACCCGTAGACCAGAAGACGCGGGGGCTCATCGTCGATCTCGCCGACAAGGTGGTGACCGCCGCCGAGAAGAAGCGGGATCCCCACCTCGACATCCCCGCCCGCAGCCTCTCCAACACCCGGTGGAACAAGTCGCGACGGATCATCGAGATGGGCTCGCAGACCAACTGCCGCCAGCTCTTCAACCTCTCCCAGGCGAAGAGCTACATGCAGACGCTCCTCGTCGCCACCGGCTGCAAGCAGCTGATCGACCAGCAGAAGACCACGAGCATCCGAGGGCTCTACTACCTGCTCAAGCACACGATCGAGGGAACCCGCGAGGAGACGTTCGCAACGCAGGAGGAGTGTGACCCGATGATCGAGGATCTCGAGGTGACGCTCGAGAGCCTTCGCGAGGAACTCCACGTCTACGCGAGCAACCGCGGCGGCATGGTGGGCCCGATCACGCTCATCGACTCCGGCGACGAGATCGACTGCGCGAGGATGGGATCCGGCGGCTACAGCATCCCCTCGATCGTCGAGGCCGACGTCATCCAGTTCAAGAAGTGCGACGCGAAGTACATCCTGCACGTCGAGAAGGACACGGTCTGGCGGCGGTTCAACGAGGACAAGTACTGGAAGAAGCACGGCTGCCTGCTCACGCACGGCGGCGGCCAGCCCCCCCGCGGCGTGCGGCGGATGCTCTACAGGCTCCACAACGAGCTGAAGCTGCCGGTCTACTGCCTGCTCGACAACGACCCCTGGGGCTACTACATCTATTCCGTGCTCAAGCAGGGATCGATCAACCTCGCCTACGAGTCGAAGCGGATGGCGATCCCCGAGGCGAGGTTCCTCGGACTGCGGAGCCGCGACTTCGGACGGTGCAAGCTCTCCCCGAGCGTGCAGATCCAGCTCGCCGACACCGACATCAAGCGGGCGAAGCAGATCGCCGCCTACCCGTGGTTCGCCGGGAAGAAGGGCTGGCAGAAGGAGATCGAGACGATGCTCACCAACGGGTTCAAGCTCGAGGTCGAGTCGCTCATCTCGAAGGACATCAGCTACGTCACCGAGGTCTACACGCCCGAGCGGATCGACGAGGGCGACTGGCTCGACTGACGGCGATTCCATGGAACCCATCCTCGTCGCCGGCGCGTGGCGGGCCGCCGAAGCCATCGACAACTTTCGGGCCGTCGATCCCTCGACGGGCTCGCTGCGGGAGGCGGTCTGGCCGGTGAGCGGCTGGAGCGACGTCAAGGCGGCGATTCATGCCGCATCGTCCGCGGCAGCCGAGCTGCGGGCGACGCCCCCGGAACGCCTCGCCGCGTTCCTCGATCGCTACGCCGAGCGGCTTGCATCGATCGCCGAGCAGCTCGTCGCCGCCTCGCATGCCGAGACCGGCCTCGCGGTGACGCCGCGGCTCGCGGAGGTCGAGCTGCCCCGGATGCTCGACCAGCTGCGGCAGGCGGCCGCCGCGGCCCGTGAGCAGACCTGGCGGATGGCGATGATCGACTCGCGGCGAAACATCCGCTCCATGGCGATGGGCCTCGGGCCGGTGGTCGTGTTTCCCCCCGGGAACTTTCCGCTGGCCTACGGCGGCGTGACGGGAGGCGACTTCGCGGCGGCGATCGCGGCGGGCAATCCCGTGATCGCGAAGGCCCACCCGGGCCATCCGTCGGTGTCGCGACTGGCAGCCGTGGAGGCTCTCGCCGCGGTCGAAGAGACCGGGCTCCCGCGGGCGACCGTCCAACTGCTCCACGGGATCGCTGCCGCCGACGGCGAGCGGCTCGTGGCCGACCCCCGGGTCGGGGCGACCGGCTTCACCGGCAGCCAGGAGGCGGGCAAGCGGCTCTTCGCGGCGGCCACGGCAGCGGGCCGCGTGATCTGGGTCGAGATGGGGAGCGTGAATCCGGTGGTGCTCCTGCCCGGGGCGGTCGCCGAACGGGGCGACGCGATCGCCGGCGAACTCGTCGCGAGCGTGACCGGATCGGCCGGGCAGTTCTGCACGAAGCCCGGCGCGGTCTTCGTCGTCGACGACGCGGCGGGCGAGGCGTTCGTGCGGTCGCTCGCCTCGCGATTCGCCTCCACGCAACCGCAGGTGCTCCTGGGGCCCGCAGGACGTGCACGGCTCGTCGCGGCGATCGAGCGGCTCTCGCAGGCCGGCGCGACGCTCGTCGCCCGGGGCGAAGCCGCAGTAGCCGGCCCCTGCGAGCATCCGCCGACGCTGCTCACCGTGGCGGCCTCCGAAGTGCTCGCGAGGCCGGATCGCCTGCTCGCGGAGGCCTTCGGCAACGCGACGCTCCTCGTGCGATGCCGGTCGCTGGACGAACTGGCCCGCGCCGTGGCATGCGTCCAAGGGTCGCTCGGGGCGAGCCTCTACGCCGCCCACGACGGCCGCGACGCGACGGCCTTCGCGGCGATCGCCCCGTTCCTCGTCGAACGCTCCGGCCGGATCATCGAGAACCGCATGCCCACCGGCCTCGCCGTCACGCCGCCGATGCAGCATGGCGGCCCCTGGCCCTCGGCCGGCCCCCCCTTCTTCTCGGCGGTCGGGATGCCCTGGTCGATCCTGCGGTTCGCCCGCCGCGTCTGCTTCGACGGCTTCTCGCAGCACAACCTTCCCGAAATGCTCCGCGACGCTCCGCCATCCTGCCGACCGTGGCGATACGTCGATGGCGGCTGGACCCGCGGGTAGGCGACGACTGAGTCGCGTCGCCGACTGTCGATCACGGCGTGCTCGTCGGCGGGGGCGGCGGTGTCTTCAGCGGATGGTCAGCCCACGGGATGCGGATCACCAGGTCGAACGTGCGCGGCCTTGTGCGAACGCCGAAAATGTCGTCGTAGTCCGCGGCGGCGACAGCGGGTTCGGCCTGCCACTCGCCGCCGACGAGCGAGCCGGATTCGTCGTTCCCTCCGTCATGGACGCCGTCGCGTCCGGCACTGACCAGCAGATACCCGTCGCCCCGCCGCTCGTAGACCAGGGGTGCGGCGGTGAACGGGTCGAGGGGCACCCGGTCGAGACAGGCCGGCACGAGATCCTCGAGCTGCTCGGGGTACGGGGGGTCGCCGGCCGGCCGATCGATTCGCCAGGCCGCCAAGGCGGCAGCCGTCCGCAGCATGTCGAGCATTGCATCACGCTCGGCGAGCGTGGCGAGATACCCTTCCGAACTTCCGGAGGCGAGAAGCCGCCCCACCGCATCCCCCACGAGGCGGCTGCGTTGACCGCGACTCCAGGCCCAGTGAATCGCGGCCAGGAACCGTGAAGATGCGGTCGCTGGAGCCGCGGCCGGTCCGTTCCTGACCTCCGTGTCGAGCCGGTGGAGCGCCACCCGTCGTTCCGCATGCGTGGGCAGCCGCGCGGCCGAGGCATGGCGGTCGTGCAAGTCGTTGATCCGCTCCAGGGCCACGTTCCAGTCGAGGCTCGTCCGCAACGCGGACCGCGCCCAAGGCTCCGCGTCGAGAACGACCTGCCTGCCGAACAGACCGACGTCGATCTTGGCGATCGCCGTCTCGCGTGCGGCACGGCCCCCCGACTCGCGCCGGGCGATCCAGACGAGAAAGTCGACGGCGACTCGCCGCTCCGCGTCGAGGCCGGCCTCCGGGCCGGGAGGCGGGCCGAGCGCATCCAGGTCTCGACGGATCGTCGCGATGACGTCGGCGGGAGTCGCCGGTGATCCGAGCAGATGGCGGGCCGCCCACTGCGTCATCCCCTTTTCCATCGCGGCGTTCATCAGATCGACGACCGATCGCCACATCCCGCGCACCGTCGCGGCATACCGCCGGCTGAGGAGCAGGCCAGCCCGGCGGTCCCGCCAGGCGGCCTCGTGGCGGCCGGCACCGAGGTGCCAGTTCGCCCGGCTCATGAGCACCTTGTGAAGCGTTCGCATCCATCGGAACTCGAGTGAACCGGCATTGAGTTGCCCGGGCCGTCCGTCGATGAGCGCGGCCTCCGGCAACCAGAACTGCGGCCGGTCCGCCGCCGCGACGAGGCGGTCCAGATGGGCGGCCTGATCCAGGAGCCAGGCCTCGACGGCGGGCATTTCGTCGCCGGTCCAGGGGCGATCGCTCGATGCGTCGAACATTTCCTGAAACTCGGCACCGACATCGGCGGACTTCGTCGGATCGGGGAGCGGCCGGGCCGGGGGCGTGATGGAGATGCCGAGGGCGGCGCAGACGGCCGCCAGGTCCGCGGCCTCGATGCCCATGGGCCACATTACCTGGAGCAGGTCCACCGCCCCGTTGTTCTCCGCCGCGGGGGCCGGGCCGCCCATGGCCAGCGCGGCGGCCTCGTAGTCGGGCAGCCCGTCCGCGGCCAGCGGGGCGGTGACGAACGTCGTCCGCGGGCTGACGACGATGGCGGGCTCGGGCCCGAAGAGTCCCCAGACGAGCGTGCCCGCGAGCACGGCGAGAAGCACGACCGCACTCCAGGCCGGCCGTCGCCAGGGGGGCGATCCGGGGGCGGCTGCCCGGGGTGCCCCGCCGCGGTTGGTTGGATTGTCGGTTATGAGCATCTGTGACTGGGTTTCGTTGAAAGCCTTGCGGAACCATTGTGCCATTTCGGCGACCGTCGCCATGGTTTTCTCCTCGCCAAGAAAACGCTCCGCTCTGACTGCCGGATACACTTCCCACCGAGTGGCGGCGCAGCCCAACGGTCCGATCCCCTCCCGCCCTCCTCCACCATGAGAAAACTCGCCTCCCTCCAGATCGTGAAGCACGTCCGCCCGATCGCCGGCGCGGATGTCATCGAGGCCGTCGGCGTGCTCGGCTGGGAGTGCGTGGCCAAGAAGGGCGAGTTCCGCGAGGGCGACCCCTGCGTCTACTTTGAGATCGACAGCCTCCTCCCGGAAGAGCCGCGGTATGAGTTCCTGCGAGCGTCCTCGTTCAAGCCCGACCTCGGGAAATTCAAACTCCGCACCGTCAGGCTCCGGAAGCACCTGAGCCAGGGCCTCGCCCTGCCGATGGGGCTCTTTCCCGAAGCGGCAGGGCTGCCGGTCGGCTCCGATCTCACCGAACTTCTCGGCGTGGAGCAGTACGAGCCGCCGATCCCCGCCCAGATCGCCGGCGACACCCGAACCTTCCGCTGGTCGATTCCCAAGACCGAAGAGATCCGGGTGCAGCAGGATGACGAGCACCACTTTCTCGCGGCCCTCGCGGGGAAGCCCTACTACATCAGCCTCAAGCTCGACGGCACCAGCTGCACGTTCATCATCGATCCGAAAGACGGCGAGTTTCATGCGTGCGGCCGAAACTACAGCTACAAGCAGACTCCCGACCATACGTTCTGGAAGGTGAACGACCGCTACCGGATCAAGGCGGGGCTCGAGTCGCTCGGTGGCGAGATCGCCCTCCAGGGCGAGATCGTGGGGCCGGGCATCCAGGGCAACAAGCTGGGCCTGAAGGAGGTCGATTTTTACGCGTTCACCGTCGTGAACACGGCCACCCGCACGAGGCTTCCGCTCGACGAGGCCCTGGGGATTGCCGCCGCGGTCGGCGTGCCCTTCGTGCCGGTGCTGGAACGCGGCGAAGCGTTCTCCTATTCGATGACCGATCTGCTCGACAGGGCGAGAGGCCGCTACCGCGACCACTTCCCGGCCGCCAAGGAGGCCCAGGAGCGGGAGGGCATCGTCGTGCGAAGCCTCTGCGGCTCGATCAGCTTCAAGGCGATCAGCAACGAGTTCCTGCTCGCCGAACGGTAGCCTCGCACGAAGAGGCCCGAGCGGATCAGTCCCACCACCAGCGGTCGCCATCTGGCCGCTCTTTGGCGGGCCGCGATTCGACGGGCTGTGATTCGACCGAGGACAGCAGCTCCTCCAGCCCGCCGTGAGATGACCCCGTCGGCATCGATCGCAACGCCAAACTCGGGCAGGGTACTACCGGGAGCATCAAGT
>DHLZ01000127.1:15467-23479 GCA_002405515.1 Planctomycetaceae bacterium UBA4655 | reverse complement strand
GCCGCCGGCCGGCGCGCCCGCGTGGGCCCGGATCGCTGAGGAGCATCCGGTGTATCCTCACCGTAGCGACGATGCGTCCGCTCCCCCGGCGGCAATGCGGCCTCCATCGAATGCCCCGGAGCGGTTTCCCAACCGGCGAACCGATGCGGTGTCATGCGGTCGGTGTCATGCATGCGGATTTGTGACCGGGCATCCATGCACGGGACTGCGTCAACGCCCCTCTCGGCTTGCGCCTCGGGCTTCCGTGTTTGCGGGGTTCCGGGGTGAGCGGGTTTCCACTTGGACGCTGGACTCGGTCGGCGGATAATGCGACCGTTCGCCCGAAGCGACATCGAACACCGAAACAAAACTTCGACGGGAGCGCGAGGCAGCATGAACGTGTCCGGGATGCATGATGGGCTGCTCGTCGCGGCGGGAACCATCGCGACGTCCTTGCTGGTCGCCGGCGGACTTGTCGCGGGGCTGGCCGTGGCCGAGGATCGCGAACCGATGGACGACCCCTTTCTCTGGCTCGAGGACGTGACCGGCGAGAAGCCGCTCGAGTGGGTCCGCGGCCGCAACGCCGACTCCACCGCGTCGCTCGCCGCCTCGCCCGACTTCGCGACGCTCGAGTCGAGGATCCGCTCCATCCTCGATTCCAAGGACCGGATCCCGATGGTCACGAAGATCGGCGACCGCTTCTACAACTTCTGGCGGGATGCCGGGCACCCGAAGGGCATCTGGCGGCGCACGACGCTCGAGAGCTACCGCACCCAGAGCCCGGACTGGGAGACCGTGCTCGACCTCGACAAGCTCGCCGCCGAGGAGGGCGTGGGCTGGGTCTGGCATGGTGCGACCGTGCTCGAGCCGGAGGATCGCCGCTGCCTCGTCGCCCTCTCGCGTGGCGGCGCGGATGCCGACGTGGTGCGGGAGTTCGACCTCGCTCGGAAGGCGTTCGTCGCTGAGGCCGACAAGGCGTTCACGCTCCCCGAGGCGAAGAGCCGGGTGACCTGGCGAAACGCCGACAGCCTGTTCGTGGCGACCGACTTCGGGCCTGGATCGCTCACGTCCAGCGGCTACCCGCGGACCGTCCGCGAGTGGGCCCGCGGCATGCCCCTCTCCGAGGCGACCACCGTCTTCGAGGGGCGTCACGACGACATGAGCGTCATGGCCTGGAAGGATCCGACGCCGGGCTTCGAGCGGGAGTTCGTCCTGCGGCAGATGACGTTCTATTCGAACGAGCTGTTTTTCCGGCGGGACGGCAGGCTCGTGCGGATCGACAAGCCCGACGACGCCACCGCCACGATCCACCGCGAATGGCTCTTTCTCGAACTGCGGAGCGACTGGCGACCGGCCGGCAAGACCTACCGGGCGGGCTCGCTGCTCGCCGTGCCGTTCGAGAAGTTCCTCGCCGGAGAACGGGGCATGGAGCCCCTCTTCGAGCCGACCGATCGTTCCTCGCTCGTCGCGGCCGCCCCGACCCGCTCGAGCCTGCTCGTCACCACGCTCGACAACGTTCGCAGCCGCGCGGCGGCGATGACCTTTCGCGACGGCCGGTGGCATCGCGAGCCGCTGCCGGGCGTGCCGGACAACGGCACGGCGTCGGCGATCCCGGTGGACGATCTCGAAAGCGATGAATTTCTTCTCGTGACCGCGAGCTCGCTCGAACCGCAGTCGCTCTCCTTCGGCCGCGTCGGTGAAGCGGCCGTCGAGCCGCTCAAGCGGTCGCCCGCCTTCTTCGATTCGAAGGGGCTCCGGGTGAGCCAGCACGAGGCGGTGTCGAAGGACGGGACGCGGGTTCCCTATTTCCAGATCGGCCCGGCGACGCTGCCCCTCGATGGCTCGACGCCGACCCTGCTCTACGGCTACGGCGGCTTCGAGATCCCACTCGTGCCGGGCTACGAGCCGATCGCCGGAGCGGCCTGGCTCGAGAAGGGACGCGTGTACGTGATCGCCAACATCCGCGGCGGCGGCGAGTTCGGGCCGATGTGGCACCAGGCCGCCCTCAAGGCCAAGCGGCCGCGGGCCTACGAGGACTTCATCGCCGTGGCGGAGGATCTCGTCGCGAGGAAGGTGACGTCGAAAAAGCACCTCGGCATCAAGGGGGGCAGCAACGGCGGTCTGCTCGTCGGCAACATGCTCGCGATGCGGCCGGATCTCTTCGGGGCCGTGGTCTGCCAGGTGCCGCTGCTCGACATGCGCCGCTACCACACGCTGCTCGCCGGGGCGAGCTGGATGGACGAGTATGGGAACCCGGATGATCCGGAGCAGTGGTCGTTCATGAAGGCGTTTTCTCCGTATCACCTCGTCGCGGCGAACAAAGGGCCCTATCCCCCCGTGCTCATCACGACCTCGACCCGCGACGACCGCGTCCATCCCGGCCACGCCAGGAAAATGACGGCCCGCCTGCTCGCGATCGGCGCTCCGGTGCTCTACTACGAGAACATCGAGGGCGGTCACGGCGGCGCCGCCGACAATCGCCAGAAGGCGTTCATGGACGCCCTCGGCTACGCCTTTCTCGACCGGGAGCTCCGCTGACGCCATGTCCGACCACGTCGCCGCGCTCGCGGACCTCGTCCGACGGGCGAGCGTCAACCCGATGGGTCGCACCGTCGCCGGCCCCGAGTATCTCGAGGGTCGGGTCACCGACCACCTCGTGCAGCGTTTCACCGCGGCGGGCATTCCCTGGGCGAGGCAGCCGGTGGCGCCCGGCCGCGACAACGTCGTCGCCCGGCTCGACCCGCCCGAGGGACCGGCCGACGGCCCCGTGCTTCTCTGGGACGCGCATCAGGACACCGTGCCCGTCGAGGGGATGACGATCGAGCCCTTCACGCCGACGGTCCGCGAGGGCCGCCTCTACGGCCGCGGCGCCTGCGACGTGAAGGGGGGCATGGCGTCGATGCTCGTGGCGCTCGACCGTCTCGCGGCGGCCGGCGGCAGGCATCGCCCCGTGGTCTTCACGGCGACGGTGAACGAGGAGTTCGGGTTCACGGGCGCGAAGGCCGTCGCGCGGCTCTGGACGACGCCGGCCGACCCATCGACCCTCTCGGAAGGAGAGCGGCACGCACGGCGGCTGCTCCCCGGCCGACCCGCCGCCGCGATCGTGGCGGAGCCGACGTCGCTCGACGTCGTCACGACCCACAAGGGGGCGATCCGCTGGCGAATCCTGGTCCACGGCCGGGCCTGCCACAGCGCCTTCCCCGAGCTCGGGGACAACGCGATCTATCCGGCCGCCCGCGCCGCCCTCGCGATCGAGTCGCTGGCGAAGGAGCTGTTCACCCGATTCCCCGGCCATCCCTGCGGTCCGCCGACCCTGAGCGTCGGCACCGTCCACGGCGGCACGGGCGTGAACCTCGTGCCCGATCTCGTCGTGCTCGAAATCGACCGCCGCGTCGTGCCGGGCGAGTCGCCGCACGAATCGCGGGCGGAGGTGATCGATCGCATCGCGGCGGCCGTCGAACCATTCGGCTGGGAATCCCGGATCGAGCACGAGGAGCCGTTCCTCGAGAGCGCTGGCCTCGCCGAGGATGAGGCCGGAGGCTCCGCCGCGTCCTTGCTCGCCGCCGGCACGGCGATCGGCAGGTGTTCGAAGCGGATCGCCGCCCGCTACGGCACCAACGCCAGCATCTACTCGGCGGCCGGCGTGCCGTGCGTCGTGTTCGGTCCCGGCTCGATCTCGCAGGCCCACACGGCCGACGAGTGGATCGACCTCGACGAGGTCGATGCGGCCGCCGACATGCTCGTGCACGTGGCGCGGGGCTGAGCTTCACGGGCCGGTTTTGTGCGAAGCTTTTTGGGTACGTCAACTTTGCTGGGTTCGGGGCTGCCCGTTTCCTTCGAGCGACCCCGCCCATCGCCGGACGTTCGCTTCGGCCTTTCAGGCAATCCTGTTCGGCACGGGATTTGCGCACCAAGAAGCAGGCAAGCTAGGAGCATTGAGGCGAGTTGCGCGCTTGCCAGCATGGCGTTACTACCGGNNCCGTTTCCTTCGAGCGACCCCGCCCATCGCCGGACGCTCGCTGCGCTCATCCTGTGCTCCGCTCGCTCGGATGCAGACTTCGCTGCGTAATCCTTGCTGCGCTTGTCGGCATACGCCGGCTCCTGGGCACGGGCAGCCCCTCACGGTCAAGCGTGGCATCGAAGTGTGGTATTGCCCAATACGGAAGCCCGAGGCGCAAGCCGAGAGGGGCGTTGAGGAAGCCCTATGTGTCGATGTTCGGTCAGCGATCCCTCGGCTTGCGGTTCAACCTTGCCGGGTTCCGCGTTGACCATACCTTGCACGGGCGGTTTCCTCCGGCGGCAATGCGGCGTCCTGTGGCGGCGCGCGGGGCCCCGGCATCAACTCGCGGGACTAATTCAACTCCCCTCTCGGCTTGCGCCTCGGGCTTCCGGACGTTTTTTGCGGCTACCCTCAGGGAAATCCGCGGCTCGGGTTTCCGGGGCGTTCAGCCATTCAGGAGAGGGCGCGGTTCCGAGAGGGACCGCGCTGCATGATCGTCAGAACACGTCGAGGATGAAGTGGTGGCCCTGGTGATACCGCCGCGGCTTCGGGTAGTAGTTTTGCCAGGCGCGGTTGTAGACCGGGATCCGCATCTCCTGCGGGTAGCGGTGGTAGAGATCCTCGGCGCTCTGCATGTAGGCGTTGGGAGCGTAGTTGTGCGGATAGAAGACGTACGGATAGTGGTAGAAGCGGTTCCAGTCGGAATAGGCGTACGGATACGGCCTCGGGCGGATGTAGTCGCCCTGACCGCCGCCGTAGTTCTGGGCCGAGGCCGAGCCGGCCGTTGCCACAAGCGCCGCCGCGATCACGCCGGCGAAGAAATGCCGAGCCATCGTTGTCCCCCCCACATTTCGCCGGGAGTCCCGACACCGAATGGCCGGCGCGGAATCATCCCGACCGGAAACCTATCGGCAGCCGGCACGACCGGTCTTCACGGAAAATCCCGCAGGGTCCGCCGGGCGGCGTTTCAACCGGCCTGCACGGGTCGGCGGGCTTGAACAAGGCCGGCGCTCGGTCACTTGGCCGTGACGGCCTGCCTGCCGGTCGGGAAGCGGCCCTCGGCCAGTTCCCGGTCCCATTCCTCGATGAGGGGCCAGTTGGGGGCACAGGTGCCGAAATCGGCGAGCTTCAGGTAGCCCTCGAGCCGCTCGATCGTGGCGTCGAGCAGCCGGACGTCCTTGCGGAAGATCGGCCCGTGGCTCGGGAGGAGCCATTCGACGTCGCTGCCGCGAATCCGCCGGAGTGACCGGATGAAGGAAGGGATGTCGCTGCCGTGGTGGGCGTCGATCGCGCCGACCGAGCCGTCGCGATAGATGTTGTCGCCCGAGAGCAGCAGGTTGCCCGTGCGGAGCGCGAGCTGGCTGTCGGTGTGGCCGGGGGTGTGCCAGACCTCGAGCGACCGCGAGCCCGCCTCGATGGTGTCGCCGTCCTTCACCACGCGATCGACCTTCACGGGCGGCATCTCCATCCGCACGTTCTGCGCCGAAATCTCCGCGAACGTCTTGATTCGGTCCCCCGTCTCGAGCGCCTCCACGGCCTTCGAATGGGCACACACGGGGGCCTTCAAGATCGACTTGGCTTTGGCGAGGCCCTGAATGTGATCCACGTCCGCATGCGTCGCCACGAGCGCCCGGCACTGCGAAAGGGGAAAGTCCATCTGGCGGATCATCTCGATGATCTCGTCGACGGTCTCCTCGTAGCCGATATCGACGAGCACCCAACCGTCGTCGTCGTGCACGAGGTAGACGTTGCAGCCGATCCGCCAGCCGGCCTGGTAGTTCATCTCGATGACACCGGGAAACACCGGTCGGCGGGTGATCATGGGCGTGGCGGACCGGCATTCGGGCCGGTAAAGGGGCGTGCGGAACGGACGATTTGCCGGGACGGCCCCGGCAAGACACACTTTTCTCCATGAGTTTAGGCCTTTCGCCGGAGTCCGGCAAACCGGGAGCGGCGGCGATCGAACGTCTGTGCGATTCGATTCGCGGCCTCGTGCCGCTGGCGCGGTCGCTTGCGGCTCCTGATCCCTCGCGGTCGGCCTGGCACGACGAACTCTTCGTGAAGCTCGAGCCGCAGGCCGCGGGCGATCCGATGCTCGTCGTGGCGGTTTGCGGCGGGACGAACACCGGCAAGAGCCTCATCGCCAACGCGGTCGCCGGCTCCGCGATCAGTCGGTCGTCGCCGGAGGCGGCCCGCACGCGACACCCGGTCGCGAGCCTGCCGCGGGGCTTTTCCGATCCCGCCGCCGTGGCGAGGTTGTTTCCCGGGTTCGACGTGGTCCGCCTGGCCGGCGAGGACGACCCGCTCGCGGACGGGGGGCCGCATCGGCTCTTCTGGCGCGAGGACGCGAGCGGTCGGCAGCCGCCTCGCCTCGTGCTTCTCGACACGCCGGACGTCGATGGCACGCTCCGCGACAACTGGCGGCGGGCGGAGCTCGTGCGAACCGCCTGCGACCTCATCGTGGCGGTGCTCACCCAGCAGAAGTACAACGACGCCGCCGTGAGGGAGTTCTTCACCGCCGCGGCTGCGGCGGGCAAGGCGGTGGTCGTGGTCTTCAACATGCTCGACTGGCCGCAGCAGGCGGCCGTGATCGGCGGATGGCTCGACACGTTCAAGCGGCAGACCGGCCTCGAGCCGATCGCGGTCTACGCCGCCCCGTGGAACCGCGAACGCGCGTCGCAGGGGGGCATCGACTTTTTCGAGGTCACGGGCGATTCAACGACGGCCCCCTCGACCGACCCTCTTTCGGCGGCCGACCTGGTCGAGCGTCTCGCCCGCGTGGATTTCGACGCGATCAAGCATGCGGCGATCGCCGGATCGCTCGCGATCGTTCTCGACGAGGCCGCCGGCGTCCCACACTGGCTCGGCACCATCGAACTGCAGGCGGCGCGGTGGCGGGAGGCGAGACGGCTCCTGGTCGAGGAGGCGCAGGTGAAGGCGAGCCTGCCGCCGGCACCCCGCGAGCTGGTCTGGAACGAGATCTGGAGCTGGCTCGAGCCGAGGCGTTCGCGGTTCGACCTCGCCGTCAGCGGGGCCTACCGGATGGCGGGAAGCGGCGTGGCCTGGCTCGGCAGGCGGATCGGCCTGCTCGGCGACGAGGCGGGGAGACGAAGCGACTTCGTGGCCGAGGAGCTGGCGGGCCTCAAGACGGCGATGGGCGACTTCCTCGATCGGCTCGACGACGCCTGCCGCCGCGACGAGCTCGTGAGGAGCGTGCTCGGCGAACGGCTCGTGCAGGGGGACCGCGAGGCGTGGTTCGTCGAGCTCCAGCGGCGTCACGCGGCCCTGCCGCTCGTCTCCGACGATTACCGGAAGTTCGTCAGGGGCGAGCTCGACCGCTTCGCCGCAGCCCGGCCCGATGCCGTCGGCTGGATCCTCACGGGGCTCAACCTCGGCGCCGTCGTCCGACCCGCTGTGACGGTCGGCCTGGGGCTCGCCGGCGCGGCGGCCGTGCCGGCGGCGGCGGCGACCGCCGGCGGCCTGACGGCGCTTGTGCACCACGTCGGCGACGTGGTCGTCGGCGCGGCCGCGTCGATCGCGGGAGAGGGGGCGCTCGAGCTGACCACCAGCGGGCTGAAGCCGCTGTTGGAATCGCTCTTCGCCGGCTGGTCGATGAGGCGGTGCGACCTGCTCGCCTCCACGCTCCGCGACGTCGTGCTCGGCGAGGCCCTCGAGGAGATCGACCGCCGTGCGGTGGCGGCCTCGGATCCGCGGATCGACGAGGCGCGGGCGGCGATCCGCGCGATCGCCGGCGGAGGTGGGATGTGAACCAAGTGAACACGGATGTCGGCGATGCCAACGGTCCGGCAGCCGCTCACCGAGCGGGCGACGACGTTTCGCCCGATCAGCTGCTCGCCTTCGATGCGTTCGTCGGCTCGGTCGACCGCTGGGCGCGGTCGTTCCCGCAGTGGCCCCCGGCCCGGCGGATCCAGGAGGAATGGGACGGCGTGGGGCCGAGGCTCGCGGCGGTCCGCGGCGAGCTTGCCCGCGTGCTCGTCGTCGGCGTCCTCGGCGGAACGGGCACCGGCAAGAG
>DHLZ01000127.1:11728-15341 GCA_002405515.1 Planctomycetaceae bacterium UBA4655 | reverse complement strand
ACGGGCACCGGCAAGAGCACGCTCGTCAACGCGGTCGCCGGCGGCGAGGTGACCGCGGCGGGCGATGTCGCACGGCCCACCACGACGAGGCCGGTCGTGGTCGCGGGGCCGGAGGTCGACTGTGGCTGGCTCCCGATCGATCGCTGGGGGGCGAAGCTCGTGCGGAGCGATTCGGCGGCGGTCGCCGAGATCGTTCTCATCGACTGCCCCGACCCCGACACGCAGGGCCGGGACGACGCCGCGGCCGACGATGCCAACCGCAACCGCGATCTGCTCGAGCAGGTGCTCCCGGAGTGCGACGTGCTCCTCGTCGTGTCGACCGCGCAGAAGTACCGCTCCTGGGCGGTCGCCCGCGAGATCGTTGAATTCGCTCCGGGCAGGCCGGTGCTCTTCGTGCAGACCCACGCGTCGCGAGACTTCGACATCCGCGACGACTGGAGGCGGGAGCTCGAGCGGCAGGGGTTCGACGTTCCGGTCATTCATCGCGTCGACGGGGTGGAGGCGATCCGTCGGGCGGCCGCGGGGCTGCCGCCCGACGAGGGATTCGCGGCCTTGCTCTCGTCGATTCGCACGGAGCTCGCCGGCCGGGCGGCGCGGCGGGTGCGGAGGACCGGCGCGGGGGATCTCGCGCAGTGGTTCTTCAGGCAGGCGGCCGGTTCGCTCTCCGGCGTCCGCCGGCCGGCGGAAGAGTTGCTCCGCGGGGTCGCCCGCGAGCGGACGCGGCTCGAGTCGGCGCTCGGCACCGGCCTGCAGCGACGGCTCGCGGCGTCGGGGGCCGCGTGGCGGCGGCGGATCGTCGCCGACACCGTCGATTCCTGGCAGGGGGGGCCGTTCGCGGCGTTTCTTCAAGGCATCGCGGCGGTGGCCAGGTTCTGGCCGGTTCGCGACGATGCCGCGATCGCCGATGCCGGCATCCCGGCGTCGGAGATCGAGCAGTCGCGGAGCATCCTCGTCGGCCTCGCGGCCCGCGCCGCGATCGGGGAGCCGCTCGTCGGACGCGCGCGGCTTTCGGAAGAACAGTCGGCCGTCGTCACCCGGGAGGTGCAGTCGAGAACGTCCGGGTGGCTTTCGCGTGGCGTGGAGTCCCTCTCGTCCTCACGGCGAGACCGGCCCTCGTCGAGGCTGCTTCATCTGGCGTGCGAGGCGGTCTTCGGAGGACTGCTCGTCGTGGTGCTCTTCCGCGCCGGCTGGAGCTTTTTTCACGACCGGCTCTGGAAGGGGATGCCGACCGACACCGGCGGTTTTCTCTGGGAGTCGCTCTTCTGGGTCGCCGTCTGCGGCCTCGCGCTCCGCTGGCTCGTCGTGGCCGTGGTCCGTCGGGGACTCGACCGGGACGTCGCTTCACTCCTGGCACAACTGCCCGAGTCGAGGTGCGCGGATCCGGCGGTCGCCGACTTCGCCGACGCCGCCGGTCGGGCTGCGGAATTCGTCGCGGAGGCGGACCGCCTGACGGCCGACGCGGCTTCGCTCACCGTGGTGATGCCGGATCCGGCGTCGTCGCTCGGCCGGCTGACGCGGCCGACATCGGAGCAGGGAGGCGGTTGATGGAACATGCCGCTTGGCGTGGGTCGGGACCGACCTCGTGGATGCGGACGGCGGCGGCCTGTGCCGTCGTGGCAGCCGTCGGCGTTCCGAGCCGCTCCGCGGCGGCCGAACTCGACGCGGTGATCGCGAAAGGCGAACTCGTCTGGGCCGCCGATCAGGAGGGGGGCGGGCCGCACGTCTATCCCGATCCGGAACGCGGCGGCCGCCTCACGGGCTTCGAGGTCGATCTGGCGGAACTCGTGGCCGAGGAGATCGGCCGGAAGCACGGCTGCACGATCCGGGCGAGGTTTCAGCAGGGGCAGTGGGACCGCCTGCCGCTCCTGCTCGGTCGGTCGGCCGACTGCGTCATCAACGGCATCGAACTGACGCCCCAGCGGCGGCGGGATTACCGCTGCTCGCGGCCCTACTACGCCTACGCGCTGCAGCTGATCGTCGCCCGCGACTCTCCGATCCGGTCGCTCGACGACCTCGGCCGCCCCGGGCCGCGGGGCGATTGGAAGCTGGGCGTGCTGACGGGATCGGCCGCCGAGATCGCGATCCGCACGCGGCAGGGGCTCGCGGTCGAATGCATCGGATACGACGGCACGATCGACGCGATGGAGCAGGTGGCAGGCCGCGTGCTCGACGCGACGGTCCAGGACGACTGCATCGCCACGTTCTACGCCGACCGCTTCGCGGGGCTGCGGCCCGCCGGGCGGCCCTTTGATGGCGGCTTCTACACGATCCTCACGGCCCGCGACACGCCCCGCCTCGCCGACGCGATCGACGAGGCGATCTCTTCGCTGCTCGCCGATGGCCGGCTCAAGCGGCTCTACGACCGCTGGGACATGGCGGGCCGCCAGCAGGAGCTGCTCCTGCGGACCTCGGAAGATATCCGTCCGGCCCCGCGGCCGCCCCTCGCCGAGGTGGTCGCCTCGACGCTGCCGATGCTGCTGAAGAGCGCCGGCATGACGGTGCTGCTCTCCTGCCTCGCGATGCCGCTGGCGATCGCGATCGGCCTCGCGATCGCCGTCGGCAGGCTCTACGGCCCGGCATGGCTGCGGCCGCTGCTCGTCTGCTACGTCGAGATCGTCCGCGGGACGCCGCTCATGCTGCAGCTCTACGCGATCTTCTTCCTGCTGCCGAAGGTGGGGCTGGCCCTGCCGGCGATCGTCGCGGCCGTCGCGGGGCTGGCGATCAACTACTCGGCGTACGAGTCGGAGATCTACCGGGCGGGGCTCAAGGCCGTTCCCGTCGGGCAGTTGGAGGCCTCGCTGTCGCTCGGCATGACGACGTGGCAGGCGGTCTCGCGGGTCGTCGTGCCGCAGGCCGTCCGGCTCGTGCTGCCGCCGGTGACGAGCGACTTCATCGCGCTGTTCAAGGACACGAGCGTCTGCTCGGTGATCACGGTCATGGAGCTGACGAAGCGGTACAGCGTGCTCGCGCTCACGACCGGCCGTATCGTGGAGTTGGCCGCGATCACGGCCATGCTCTACCTCCTGATGAGCTGGCCGCTCTCGATCCTGTCGCGGCGGTTCGAGCACGGACGGGAGGTGACCCCGTGATCTCCGTTCGTTCCGTGAGGAAGCTCCGCGGCGGCGTCACGGCGCTCGCCGACGTCGATCTCGAGGTCCCGGAGGGAAACGTGACCGCGATCGTCGGGCCTTCGGGGGGCGGCAAGAGCACGCTCCTGCGGTGCCTGAACGCTCTCGAGCCGTTCGACTCGGGCGAGATCCTGATCGCCGGCCACGTGCTTTCGCCGGGCGCGGCGAGGCGGGCTGGTGACCTCGTAGGGCTCCGCCGCGACGTCGGCATGGTGTTCCAGCAGTTCAACCTGTTTCCGCACCTGACGGTGCTCGAGAACGTCATGCTCGCGCCGAGGGTCGTGCTCGGACGGCCGTGGGACGACGCCGCGGATCTGGCGGCGTCGTTGCTGTCGCGGGTCGGCATGCGGGGCTTCGAGTCGGCCCGCTCCGCGACGCTCTCCGGCGGGCAGCAGCAGCGGGTGGCGATCGCCAGGGCGCTCGCGATGGGGCCGAGCGTGATGCTCTTCGACGAGCCGACGAGCGCCCTCGATCCGGCGATGTCG
>DHLZ01000127.1:0-11500 GCA_002405515.1 Planctomycetaceae bacterium UBA4655 | reverse complement strand
CAGCCACGATCACTCGCTCGTCGCGAGGGCGGCGGGCCACGTGGTGGAACTCGAAGCGGGCCGCGTGGCCCGGCAGGGTTCCGTCGCGGAAATCCTCGGCCGAGCATCGGTCGATGTCGAATGAGGGCGGCCGCCGCTCAGCCCTTCAAACCTTCCAGCCAGCGGTCGTACAGCCCCTCGGCCACGCGGTGCAGCGGTGCGAGGTTTTCGGGGATCCGTCCGCGGATTTCGGCCGTGAGCTGCACCGCCGGACCGGGACTGGCGGCGATTTCGCGCTCGCCATCGTCGCACCAGGTTTCGATCATCGCGCGGGTCATCTCCACGTGGCACTGCATGCCGAGGTGGGGACCGATCGCGAATCCCTGGTTGTCACAGAAGCCGCTGGACATGATGCGGGTGGCCCCGGGCGGCAGCGAGAAGGTTTCGCCGTGCCAGTGGAACGACTCGAATGCGGTCACGTCGCCGAACCAGTGCCGTGCCACCCGGTTTGCATCCACGGTGATCCGGCCCCAGCCGATCTCCTTGACCGGATTTCGGGTCACGACGCCGCCGAGGGCTTTTGACATGAGCTGCCCTCCCAGGCAGTGACCCAGCACCGGGATGCCGGCATCCACGGCCTTGCGGATGAGCGACAGCATCGGCGCGATCCAGGGCAGGTCGTGGTTGACGCTCATGGGGCCGCCCATGCAGACGAGGCCCGAGCAGGCCTCCGGCGACTCGGGGATGGGGTCGCCGCGGTCCACGGCCACCAGCCGCCACGGCACGCCGCGAGCGTCCATGCACTCCGCGAAGTAGCCCGGACCTTCCGTGGGCGAATAGCGAAAAATGGCGAGCGGCTTCATGGCATTCAATCCGCGGTGCCGTGCGGCCCGCGAAGTCATCGTAGCCGATGCCCCGGGCTTGTCGCCGGCGGCGACGCGCCGCGGTCGCCGGGAGCCCCTGCGGTCGGCTCCCGCACGTTCCGCGTCAGGCACGAAAAAACTCCGCCCGGGACTTTTGGTCCCGGGCGGAGCTCACTGGCCGAAGTCGGGCAACAGACTTTCCGCTATCGACCGTTCAGAAACCTCACTTGGTCGCCGAGGCCTTGCGACTGACCGCGATCACGCGGCCGTTCGCCTGCTTCTTCGCCGCCATGTCCGGCGTCGGCTTCGCGACGCCGGCAGAGCAGGCCGGATCCGCACCGCAGGCCGGCTCGCAGCCGCAACCGGGCTCGGCACCGCAGCCGGGCTCGCAGCAACCACCCGCACCGCAGGCGGGCTCGCAGCAGCTCGTGCAGCCGTGGCTCTTCTTCGCGTGATGAATCGCGCGGAGAAGGTCCAGGATCGGCGTGCAGTGCTTCTTGCCACAGCCCTTCGAGCAGCAGCTGTCGGCACCGCAGGCCGGCTCGCAGCAACCTTCAGCACCACAGGCCGGCTCGCAGCAGCCTTCAGCACCGCAGGCCGGCTCGCAGCACGTCGAGCAGCTCGAGTGGTGCTTCAGAGCGTGAAGCTTGCCCTTGGCATGGTGGAACAGACCCTTGATGCCCCCGAACAGGTCGCACTTCCTGTGACCCTTCGAGCAGCAGCTGTCCGCCCCACAGGCGGGCTCGCAGCAACCATCGGCACCGCACGCCGGCTCGCAGCAGGCCTTGGCACCACACGCGGGCTCGCAGCTATCGGCGGCGCAACCCGGCTCACAGCAGGAATCAGCACAGCCCTTGTGGTGTCCGACCATCCGGTGAAGGATTTCGAAACCGAAGGACTGGGTACAAGCGGTAACGCCGAGGACCAGCGCACCGAGGAACAACATACGCTTCATCGAGCCACATCTCCTTTGCTTGTGGATCACGTTTGAGATTCGCATCTCGTGTCGCGAGGCTCTCGCCCCGAGGCTTGTGGTCCACGAACGTTTTTGCGACAGGCCTGTCGAGCCTTTCCGTGACTCGAAAACTTGCAGGTTGCTGCCGCCCCCTGGTTGCCCGACGGGCACAGTGATGCCCCGGGGGTCAGAGGGGGCTATCGGCGGCCGAGGGAAAGCGTCTTGAGCGAGTCCAAGTTTTTTCCACGAAACGACTTATGGTGCGTTTCGCGCAAGAACTGACGGCTCTTCCTCGCGTGACGGATGTGTGGTCGCGCGTCGCACAATCCGCAGGGTCGAGCCGTCGATCACCGGAGCAATCGCTACAGCTTTCCAGCCATCGACCGCGGCTGTGAGACTCTGCGGGAAAGGAGGGCGGGCGATGGCGTTCTTGACAAGGTCGTTCTGATCCCTACATTCGACCAACGTCTCTGGTGGCCGGAGGATTGCTGCTGCTTTCCGCCGGCAAACAGGGAACTCCGGTGTGATTCCGGGACGGCCCCGCCGCTGTGTCCAGGCGTCGAGGCCGGTCGCTTCGAGCCATTGTGCCGCGGCCCGCTTCGTGGGTCCGTCACGAGAAGGCATGCGGCCGGCTGAGCCTGGGAGTCAGAAGACCTACCAGAGATCGCGACCTACCAGGGATCACATCCTTCCAGGGTTCGCAAGGGAGCACGTGAGGCTGCGCGGGCGGCAGCACGGGCACGGTCCGCGCGAGTGGACCGGCAAATGTTCGGTTCGTTCGGTGCTCCTTTCTCTTCTCATGCCGCAGCCGCATGGGTGAGCGTCGGATCGGAGCGCATAGGCCAGAGGAGTTTGCCCATGGACGTCGGGCCGTCCTGCCGTCGCGGATTCTCGCTCATCGAACTTCTCGTGGTCGTTTCGATCATCGGCGTGCTCGTGGGCTTGCTCCTGCCCGCCGTGCAAATGGCCCGTGAGGTGGCGCGACGAACGAGTTGTGCGAGCAACCTTCGACAGCTCGGGATCGCCCTGCACGGATACGTGGGCGTGCACGGCGGCAAACTGCCTCCGCGGAAGGTCGACAACGACGAGCGCATCGCCGACTCGATCGCCAATCCCTTCAACAATCCATACCGCGGCAAGAGCCGCTACTGGTTCGGTGAAATCGATGAAAATCAGCCGGATCTGGACGATCGGTTGACTTTCGAGAACGGCACGCTCACGCCGTTCATGGAAGGAAACACGGGAGCCTATCAATGCCCGAACTTCGGCTCTTCTGCCGTCGAGTCGTTGCGGTTCGGCAAGATGTCGACGGGATTCGACTACAACGCCACGCTCGCGCCCGGAACCGTCTACAAGTGGTCCGATGATTGGTCGTCCTTGTCGCTGGTGAGCAAATGCTCCCGGAACCCGATCGGACGGGTTGCCGCAACCAGACGCACGATCGCGTTTGCAGACAGCGCCATCATCGACTACCAGCCGCCGTATCGTCTGCGGGAAAATCTCGGCGGCCTGGAACTGCCGGTCGAAAACGACCCATCGATCCATTTCCGTCATGCCGGTGATCACGCGAACGTGGTCTTCCTGGACGGCCATGTGGAGGCGTATCCGCGAAAATTCCGGGCCGGCGTCTGGACCCAGGCTCTCCAATTGCCCCAGATGGAGTTCCACAAGATAGGAATCATTTGTGACGGCGATCCCCAGGACGACGCCGACGCGCGAGCCCTGTATGACCTCGACTGAATCCGCGGCATCCATCTGGAGACGAGGACGATGAAGGACCCCCGAGTCTGGGTCGTGGTCGTCGCCCTGGGGGTGGCGGCCTGGCTGATCGCTCCGTTCGTGTTTCCGCACCGTGCGCCCGCGGTGGCGGAGGGGTTGATTCCCCGGATTCGCTATGTCTGCCGGACCAGCGGCGAGGTGTTCGTGCTCCCGCTCGCGGGCGATGTGCTCGCGAACCCGAAGACGGGATCGCCGACGCTCGTGCCGGCCGTGTACGACGCCAAGCGGAAAGTCTGGCGGCCGGGGCCCCCTCTGCAGGTGATGCATCGACAGGGGCTCGTGATACCGGCCGAGGATTGAGTCTTCGATATGGCATTCACGGCCATCCCGTTTGCCGCCGTGCACCTTGAAGGGAGATTTTCCATGTTCTTCATCGCGATCATGCTGACTGCCGCGGTGCGGGTGGTGATCGGCGTAGGGCAGATGCCCTTGGTGAATTTCATGCCGCTCACGGCGATCGCTTTTTCCAGTTCCGCCTGTCTGGGAAGACGGCACGACTGGCTGGTGCCCGTGCTCGTGCTGCTGGCCTCCGACATCGTGCTCAACGTGCACTACGGCGAGCCGGCGATCGGCTCGTGGACAATCGTCTCCCTGCTTTGCCTCACCATCTTTGCCCTGGCGGGCCGATGGGTGACCGGCCGCAGGTCGGTGCTGCTGATGGTGTCGGGAAGCTTCGCCTGCACGATCACGTTTTTCCTCGTGTCGAACACGGTCTGTTTCCTGCTCAGCCCCGACTATCCACCGGGCGTTGCCGGCTGGCTGCAGGCGCTCACGGTCGGACTGCCGGGCTACCCGCCGACCTGGATGTTCCTGAGGAACTCCCTCATCGGCGACCTTTCCTACACCCTGCTTCTGATGCCGGTGCTGAGTTGGCAGAGGGCCCGCGCGGGCCTGCCGGCGGTGCCGTTTTGGCCGGTGAGGGTGCTGGAGCCTGCATGAACGACGTGGCCCCACTGGTCGCGGCGGGCTGGCTGCGGAAAACCCAGCCGGCCGGTGCGCTTGGCCGTCTCGAGGAGGTGGTCTGTCAGTTGGCCGCCGTTCAGCAGCGGGAGCGGCCCCGGCTCGAGACGATAGCCTGCCATGTCTTTTGCGGCGATCACGGCATCGCCCGCCATGGGGTCTCGGCCTATCCGCGGGAAGTGACGGCCCAGATGCTGGCGAACCTGCGGGCCGGCGGGGCTGCCTCCGCCGTGCTCTGTCGCGAACTCGGCATCGGGTTTACGGCCTATGACGTGGGCGTCGACCATGACGTCGCCGATCCGATCCGGGTCAGCCGCGGCACCCGCGATCTGCTCGTCGAGCCGGCGATGACAGCCGGGGAAATGGCGCTGGCCCTCGATCTCGGGCGGGCGGCCGTGCGGGGCGGCCATGCCGGGGGCGAGAGCGGGGGAGAGCCGCACGACGGGCCCGACGTTGTCATCCTCGGTGAAATGGGAATCGGCAACACGACGGTGGCGGCGATCCTCGCGCAGCGGCTGCTCGGAGGGCCGACCGACCGGTACGTCGGCCGGGGCACGGGCGTCGACGACGCCACGTTCGTGCGGAAGCAGGCGGTTGTCGCCGCAGCTGCTCGCCTGCCGTTCTCGGGAGATGGGCCGCTCGATGTCTTGCAGCGGTTCGGAGGGCTCGAGATCGCCGCGATGGTCGGTGGATATCTCGGGCTGATCGGCGGCGGGACGACGGCGATCGTCGACGGCGCCATCGCTTCGGTGGCGGCCTTGATCGCCGTCTCACACGATCCGCGGGTGCGGCCCCATCTCGTCTTCGGCCACCGCTCGCCGGAGCCGGCACATGGTTTCGTTCTGCATGCACTCGGGGCGCGGCCGCTGCTCGACCTCGATCTGCGACTCGGCGAAGCCACCGGCGGCCTCGTGGCCGTGCCGATCCTGCGGCTGGCACTGGCACTCTACCGCTCGATGGCGGAGTTCGATGCGGCGGGCGTGAGCGGGAGGCTGCCGTGAAGCGGTTCGTCGGTCGCATCCTCGTCGCCTGGAGAACGCTGCTCGAGTCGCTGCGTTTTTTCACGAGGCTGCCGCTCGGGTATGCGCCGCACGATGCCGACCTGCTCGCCCGCAGCCACCCATGCTTTCCGGTCGTCGGGGCGGTGGTCGGGGTGATCCTCATCCTGGCCTTCAACCTGGTCGAGCCGCTGTTCGGTCGCGGCCTCGCCGTGCTCGTGATGCTGGCCGCGGGCTGGGTGCTCACGGGAGGCTTCCACGAAGACGGCTTCGCCGATGTCTGCGACGGGATCTGGGGCGGCTTCACGCCGCAACGCCGGCTGGAGATCATGAAGGACTCGCGTGTCGGCTCATTCGGGAGTCTCGGCCTCATCTGGCTGGTGGCGATGAAGGCGACGGCCCTCGGTCAGATCGAGCCCGGGCGGTTCGGCGCGGCGGTCTTTCTTGCGCATGTCATCGCCCGAGCCTCGGCGGTGCTGATGCTGGCGGTCTTCCCGACGGCCCGTAGCGATGGCGGTGGCCGGAGTTCGCTGTTTGTCGGTCCACCCACGTGGAGTGGCGGTGCGGCAACCCTCGTGGTGACGATGCTGCTGACGCTGTGGCTGCCGTGTGGAGTGGCGGGAATGGTGGTCGCCACCGTGGTGTCGTTGCTCTGCGGACTGTGGTTCCTGCGAACCCTGGGAGGCATCAATGGCGATGCCCTGGGAGCGACGAACCAGCTGAGTGAGCTGGCCGTGATGCTCTGTTTCGTGGTCGGCTCCCCTCCCGTGTCATGAAACTTTTCCTGATCCGCCACGGCCGTCCGGTCTGTTCCGGCATGTGCTATGGGCAGACGGACGTGCCCTGTGAGCCGTTGCCCGCCGGGCTTGTCTGGGAAGGCACGCGGCCGCGGCGAATCGTGGCCTCCGACCTCGGTCGCTGCCGGGAACTCGCCGCCCGGATCGCCGCCGTGTGCGAATGCCCGCTCGAGTTCGACCCGAATCTCCGGGAGCTGGACTTTGGCGAGTGGGAGGGGCGGTCCTGGGACGCGCTGGCCCGCGAGGAGGGGCCACGCTTCGACCGCTGGATGGCGAACTATCTCGTGGAGGCCCCGCCAGGAGGAGAAAGCCACGGGACGCTTGCCGAGCGGGTCGGTCGCGCCCTCGCGGCGGCAGAGGCCGCTGGCGACGACGTTGCCTGGGTGACCCATGCCGGTCCGATCCGTGTCGCCGTGGCCCGCCTGCTCGGGCTACCTGCGGAGTCGATGTTTCGGTTTGAACCCGCTTTTTTCGGTCGCACCGAACTTCACCGGAAGATGACCGGCTGGTCGCTTGCCGCCTGGGGAGTTCCACTGGACCGTGAACGGGGAACTGGCGGGAGCGGCGGGGCTGCCAGGGAACGTGCGGGTGTCGTGATCACGCCCCTTTCCGACACTCTCCGCGGCCCGGCCTCCGCCAACGCGACGGCCTGGGATCGGCTGGCGATGGCGGAGGCGGCTCTCGCGCGTCCGGCGACCGACGAGGCATTTTCCGATCCGCGAGCCTGGCTCGGCGGCGGCGGCCCCGACGGCCGGCCCTGGATCCCGGCTCGGCTCGACGGCCTCGAGGTGCTCTGCCTCGCGGCGGGTGGCGGCAAGCACGGCCCGCTCTACGCCGCGGCGGGCGGGCGGGTCACCGTGGTCGATCTTTCATCGGCGATGCTCGAACTCGATAGGCAGGTCGCCCGGGAGCGGAAGCTCGATCTTGCGATCGTGCAGGGCTCGATGGACGACCTCTCGATGTTCGCCCCCGGTCGTTTCGATCTCGTGATCCATCCGGTGAGCACCTGCTACCTGCCGGAGGTGTCGCGGGTTTTCCGGGAGGTGGCCCGCGTGACCCGTGCCGGCGGTACGTACGTCAGCCAGCACAAGTCGCCGACGAGCCTGCAGGCGTCGCGCGATCTCAACGCGGCCGGCCGCTACGAACTCCTCCATCCGCAGGCCGCGGGGGTCGCCCTCCCGCCCGAGCCGCCGAGCCGGCTCCGCGAGCCGGGCACGCAGGAATTCGTCCACTCGCTCACGGCGATCCTGGGTGGCATCTGCCGGGCCGGGTTTCAGGTCGAGGACGTGTTCGAGCCCGACCACGCGGAGCCGGCCGCCGCGGCCGGATCGTTCGCCCACCGCGCGGCGTTTCTCCCGCCGTACGTCCGCGTCCTCGCCCGCCGGTCGCGCGGCGGGCAGGGCGGGGCGGGGCTCATGCTGGTAGAGTAATTGGAGGAGGATTTCATGATCTGTCTGAACGTGCTTTTGACGGCGAAGGATGCGGCCGACGTGCCGAAGATCCGCGAACATCTCGCCGCGGCCATGCGTTCGAGCCGCACCGAGCCCGGCTGCCTGCGGTTCGACGTCTACCACTCGACTGCGGAGCCCAGGCGGTTCACGCTCGTCGAGCACTGGGCGACCCAGGAGTCGCTCGATCAGCACCGGCTGGCCGCCGCCTACAACGAGATCTACAAGCCGCACGTGATGCCACTCGTGGATCGCGAGGGGCATCCGAGCACGCTTTTGGAGTGAGAAGCTCCATGCTCCTCCTGATCGACAACTACGACTCGTTCACGTTCAACCTCGTGCAGCGGTTCGGCGAGATCGCGGCCGACCTGCCGGTCGAGGTGCACCGCAACGACTGCGTGACCGGCGACGAGATCGCCCGGAAGTCGCCGAGCCACCTCGTGATCTCTCCCGGCCCCTGCACCCCGAGCCAGGCCGGCGTGTCGTGCGACGTCGTGCGGCGTTTCGCCGGCCGGATGCCGATCCTCGGCGTCTGCCTCGGCCACCAGTCGATCGGGCAGGTGTTCGGCGGAACAATCGTCCGCGCGAAGCGGCTGATGCACGGGAAGGTCGATCGGATCGAGCACACCGGCAAGGGGCTCTTCGCGGGGCTCGAAAGCCCCATCGAGGCGACCCGCTACCACAGCCTCGTGATCGACCCGCCGACCCTGCCCAAGGACTTCGAGGTCGACGCCTGGTCCACCGCGGCCGACGGCTCGCGGGAGATCATGGCGATCCGCCATACGACGCTCCCGGTCTACGGCCTGCAGTTCCATCCCGAGAGCTTCCTCACGCCGGCTGGCTACGACCTCCTGCGGGCGTTCCTGAAGACATCCGCGGTGGCCGCATGATCGAGCTTGCCGAGGCGATCGCGGTCGTGGAGTCGCATGCCCGGCCGCTGCCGCCGCGGCGGATGCGACTTGCTGAGGCGGTCGGCCGCACGCTCGCCCTGCCGGTCGTCTCCGACGTCGATTCGCCGCCGTGGGACCGGGCGATGATGGACGGCTTCGCGGTGCGGGGGGACGACGTGGCCGCGGCCGGCGAAGCCGGCGTCGAACTCGACGTCGTCGTGGACATCGCGGCCGGGGACGTGACGGGCATCGAGGTGCGGCGGGGTTCGTGCGCGCGGATCATGACCGGGGCGCCGGTGCCGAAGGGTGCCGACGCGGTCATCCCGATCGAGTGCCTGCTGCCGCCCGACTCCGCCGGGCCGCCGGCGAGGGCCGGCCATGCCGGCAGCCGGGTGCGGCTGCGAGACGCGAGGTTCCGCGCCGGCCAGCACATCGGCCGCCAGGGCGCGGCCTTCCGCGTGGGGCAGGAGGTGCTCGCCTGCGGCATGCGGCTGGCCGCCGCGGAGATCGGCCTCGCGGCGGAGGCGGGCGCGACGCACGTCGTCGCCTCGCCGCAGGTCCGAGTCGCGATCCTCTCGACGGGCAGCGAGCTGGTTTCTCCGGAGGCGGTGCCCGCCTTCGGCCAGACCCGCAACTCCAACGGGCCGATGCTCT
The DNA here is from genome assembly GCA_002405515.1 of Planctomycetaceae bacterium UBA4655. GTDB lineage: Bacteria > Planctomycetota > Planctomycetia > Pirellulales > UBA1268 > UBA4655. Next base: position 2,177 of record DHLZ01000127.1, on the reverse strand, counting down.
TCGCGGCGGTGAAGCTCCTCGGCGGCGAGCCGATCCCGATGGGAGTCGCGGCCGACAGGCCGGAGGCGATCCGCGCCGCGGTGGCGCAGGGCCTCGCGGCCGACATTCTCGTGCTCTCCGGCGGCGTGTCGGCGGGAGACCTCGACCTTGTTCCGGAGATCTTCGCACGGGCGGGCGTGGAAAAGATCTTCCACAAGGTGCGGCTCAAGCCGGGCAAGCCGGTCTGGTTCGGCAGGCTCGAGCGGGCGGACTCCCCGCCGACGCTCGTCTTCGGCCTGCCCGGCAATCCCGCCAGCAGCCTCGTCTGCTTCGAACTCTTCGTGCGGCCGGCGATGCGGATCCTCGCCGGAGCCGGTCGTGACGCCTGGCACCTTCCTCGGGCGAAGGCCGTGCTCACTGGCGCGACGAAAGCGGCGGCCGACCGGCCGGTCTATCTTCCCTGCCGGCTCACGAGGTCGTCGCGGGGGCTCGAGGCCGCGCCGCTTCCGTGGACCGGCTCGTCGGATCTCCTTGGGCTCACCGGGGCCGGCGGACTCCTCTCGCTGCCAGCCGGCGGGAAGCGGTACGAGGCCGGCGACGAGGTGGAGGTCGTGCTCCGCGATTGACCCGCGGGCCACCATGGACCGCCGCGACCATCGATTGGTCGGATGGCGCGCCGACTCAGCCCGGCAGGCTGCGGTGGAAGTGCACGTGCTTCCAGGCGTTGCCCTGCTTCTTCCAGAGCCGCGTCTCCTCGCAGCTCTTCGTGACCGGCTTGCCGGCGTCGTCGAGCGTCTGCGTGAGGCGGACGTAGGCGACGAGCGCGACGTCGGGGGCGAGGAATTTTACGACGGGGCTCGCGATCGTGTTCTGGACCGGCCGGGGCTTCTGCCCGACGGGGGCCGGAAGGTTGAAGTAGTACTCGTGGAAGGGAAGCCCCTCGACGAGCTGGCCGCGGGCCTCCGGTTCGAAGCAGGTGATGTCGTCGGCCACGAACTGCCGGTAGGCGTTCCAGTCGCCGGCGGCGATGGCGTCGAGCAGCTTCTGTGAGAGGTAAACGAGATCCTTGGCGGTGTCGGCCATCATGGAGTTTCCGTTGGGGTGACGAGTCCGAGGGCGATCAGTTTGCCGAGGCATTCATCCCGCTCGCGGGACCGCTCGAGCGGCTTCCACGAAGGGTCCTGCGCCGCGAGGAAGGCGTCGTGCGGGGCGGGCAACCCCTTGGCGGCGGACTGCGACACGAGCCGCTGGATCACCTCGCGGTCGAGCCGCGTCAGTCGCATCGCCTCGACCCGGTAGTCGAGGAACGCCTCCCAGACGAGCGGGAAGAGCGGGCGGACGATCTCGCGGCCGATCGTCTCGGCGTAGCGGCGGATCTCGAGTTGGGCGTGGGCGTCCATCCGCAGCGCCAGGAAATGGAGCAGGTTGTGGAGGTCGATCTTCCAGTAGGCCTCGGTGTAGGTCGAGAGCGGAAGGTCCTTGCGGGCCTGCTCCCTGGCGACGCCCGCCTCGAGCCGCTCCTCGTAGACCCGCCGGGCGAAGGATTGCAGTTCCGTCTCCGACTGCGTGAGCTTGTGGCCGGCGGGCACGGGGAGGCTCCCCTCGGATCCCTGCCGGTTCGTCGCGGCCTGCAGCCGCCACCCGTCGTCGTGCGTCGACTGCATCGCGTCGATGGCGAGCGAATAGCGGGTCGAGTATTCGTTGACGCTCGCGGTGCGGTGGCGGATCCACTGCCGCCAGCAGTCCATCGGCACGCGGACGACGAACTTCAGTTCCGCCATCTCGAAGGGGGTCGTGTGGGCGTGCCGCATGAGGTAGCGGATGAGTTGGCGGTCGTCGCTCACCTTCCGCGTGCCCTCGCCGTAGCTCACCCGGGCCGCCTGCACGACCGACCCGTCGTCCCCCATGCAGTCGACGAGCGCGACGAACCCGTCGTCGAGAACGGGAAACTTCCGCCACTTGAGCGACTCGAGCAGCGAGCCGCGGTCCGCGTCCGCGGGCGAATTCGAGGAACGAGATGGTGCGGTCGACATGGGGCCCTCGCGAGTCGGTCAGGAGCCCAACAGGATCGCCCTCGAGGCCAGCCGAGACAAGGGCGTGGAGGGATTTCCCGCTGCAATACGGCGTCTGTGCAGAGTTCCTTGGAGGAGACCGGATTGGTTTGCAGGAGACCGCATTGCCGCCGGGGGAGCAGCCGC
>DHLZ01000009.1:2715-6007 GCA_002405515.1 Planctomycetaceae bacterium UBA4655 | reverse complement strand
GGCCAACTCTGCGGGTTCGGGGCTTCCCGTGCCCATCGCCGGACGCTCGCTTCGCACATCCTGTGCTTTGCTCGCTCGGATGCCGACTTCGCTCCGCAATCCTTGCTTCGCTCGTCGGCATACGCCGGCTCCCGGGCACGGGCAGCCCCTCACGGTCAACGCTGGTCAACTCTGCGGGTTCGGGGCCGCCCGTGCCCATCGCCGGACGCTCGCTTCGCACATCCTGTGCTTTGCTCGCTCGGATGCCGACTTCGCTCCGCAATCCTTGCTTCGCTCGTCGGCATACGCCGGCTCTCGGGCACGGGCAGCCCCTCACGGTCTTCTCGTGCTGCCAACACGCACGGAAGCCCGAGGCGCGAGCCGAGAGGGGCTGTAGCGTGGCTGTAATGACCCCGATGATTTTACCGCAACGCCGCGGATACCGAGGATTTGCGAAGCGTTCGACCTTCGCTCACGGCGCGACCATCACCACCCCTCTCGGCTCGCGCCTCGGGCTTCCGTATGTGTGGTAAAAACGCCTGCGCGAAAAAGTGCAGCTCGCGTGGCAGCCTGTTCCGTCCCTTACCGGAGTCGGAGTTCGGCGGCGAGGAGGGTGTTGGAGAGGAGCATCGCGACCGTGAGCGGGCCGACGCCCCCCGGCACGGGCGTGATCCAGCCGGCGACTTCTCGGACGGCGTCGAAATCGACGTCGCCCACCAGCCTGCTTCCTCCAGAGGCCGAAGCGACGCGGTTGATTCCGACGTCGATCACTGCCGCGCCCGGCTTCACCATGTCGGCCGTGACGAGCCCCGGCTGGCCGACGGCCGAGACCAGGATATCGGCCCTGCGGGCATGCTCCGCGAGGTCGGCCGATCGGCTGTGGCAGATCGTCACCGTGGCATCGCCACCGGCGCCGCGTCCGGAGAGGAGCAGGGCAAGCGGCCTTCCCACGATGTCGCTGCGGCCGATCACGACGGCGTGGCGACCGGCCGTCTCGATGCCGGCGTCGATGAGCATCCGCTGCACTCCGGCCGCCGTGCAGGGAATGAACCTGGGCCGTCCCTGCGACAGGAGGCCCGCGTTCACCGGGTGGAAGCCGTCCACGTCGCGATCGGGAGGCACCGCGTCGAGGACGGCGACGGTATCCACGCGTGGCGGCAGCGGCAGTTGAACGAGAATGCCGTCGACCGGTCCCTGCTCGTCCCGCGCGAGTCCATCGACGAGCTCAACGAGCTCGTTCGTTTCGACGAGTCCGTGCCGCTCGACGAGGAGCGAATCGATGCCGACCCGCTCCGCAGCCCGCCGCTTCGACGCGACGTAGGAGCCGCTCGCCGCGAGGTCGCCGACGAGCACGACCGCGAGCCGCGGCCGCCGCCCCAGCATCTCGCCGAAGGTCGAGACCTCCGCTCGCAGGTTTTCCTCGATGCGGGCGGCGAGGAGCCTTCCATCGAGCAGAGCGGCGGTCATGGGGTGCCTTTCTCGGCCCACTGCTTCCAGCGGCCCTCGATCCCCGCCGACTCGGCGTCGCCCTCGTGGAAGACGAAGCGATACCGCAGCCGCAGTGTTCCACCGTCGGCGATCGTGTGGCTGCCCGAGCCTTTCGGTTCACCGGCGAAGTCGTGCAGCCCGAACGGGTTGGCGGCGAAGAGGCCGTAGCCGCGGGCGTGCCACCGCGTCGGGTGCCGCAGATTGGCGGGGTGGTCGAAGAGGGCGATTCCCACGGACTTCCCGTCGATCGTGCCCGAATAGTCGACCCACCGTGCCGGCTTTCCCCAGGCGCGGGCGTCCTTCGCTCCCTCCGAGTTCACGATGGTGCCCGCCGCACCCTTGGAGCCGTCCAGGTCCTCGAGTTGGAGCGAATGGTGCACCCGGATCGCCATCGTGCCCTCCTTCGTGTCGCCGAGGACGACCGGGCCGTGGGTGGCGTGAAGCGAGATGTCGTAGTCGATGCCCCTTGCCGCAGGGCCCGTGCCGTCCGGTCGAACGTCGGCCCAGAATCGGATCCGCCGCGTGTCCGTCATCACGACCGTTCCGTCGGGACGCCGCCACTCGTTTCGCGATTCGATCGTGCCGTCCGCCTCGGACACGTCGATGGCCGTCTGCCTCACCTCCGGCCTCCTGCCCTCCTTGTCGGGCTTGTGCATCCAGAAGTCGATGCCGTTGACGTCACCGTGCATGAACCAGAGCGATTCGTGATGGGGATGATCGTGCGGCTCGTCCGAAACGTCCTTCACGATCGGCCACGACCTCGTCATCGGCACCCCGCCGGGGCCCATGATCGGAAACAGGATCGGCTTGGGATGCCCCTCGAACACGTACTCCGTGAACGGGCGGTCGTCGATGCACACGCGGATGCTGCCCGGCCGTTGCTCGAAGACGACCCGGGCATCCCCGGTGACCCGGTCATCCCGGGGCGAGTCCGCGAGCCGCAGGAACGCGGCGAGCAGGGCCACGCCGACGAGGACCGACAAGACACTTCTGGAAAACGGATGATCGTTCAAGGTTCGTCTCCGCCGTGCCCGCCCGCTTGCGATGATTCGATCGACACCTGGAGCCTTCCCTGGTGGAGCACTTCCTCGAGCAGGCGCGTCTCGTCGTTCGTCCGGTTGCCGCGGGTCTTCTCCTCGAGCATCGCGATCGTGTCGATGAAGTGCCGGGCGGTGGGCAGGTTCTTGTGAGCCTTGCCCGTGATCGGGTTGGGAATGCGGCCGAGCGCCATGAGCGCCTGCGTGAAGAGAGTGTGCACGAGGAATTCGAGCGTCGCCGGCGGTGGTGGGCGGTCGGCGATGTCGGTCTCGGATGGGGGATCGTCGCTCATTCAGACCTCCGCGACCCAGGCGCTTCCCGCATGACGCTCCACCGACGCGGCAACGAGGCCGGCGAAGAGCGGATGGGCCTTCGTCGGCTTGCTCTTGAACTCGGGATGGAACTGGACCGCCACAAACCAGGGATGGTCCGCCAGCTCGACGATCTCGACGAGGGAGCCGTCGGGGCTCGTTCCGGCGACCACGAGGCCGGCCGCCTCGAGCTGCTGTCGGTAGCGGCTGTTGAACTCGTAGCGGTGGCGATGCCGCTCCGAGATGGTCGTGCACCCGTAGGCGGCGGCCGATCTCGTCCCCTCGGAGAGCACGCACGGCTGGGCTCCGAGCCGCATCGTCCCCCCCTTGTCGATGATTCCCTTCTGCTCCTCCAGCAGGCAGATCACGGGGTGAGGGGTTCTGCGGTCGAACTCGGTGGAGTGGGCCCGGTCGAGGCCGGCGAGGTGCCTTGCGGCCTCGATCACGGCGCACTGCATGCCCAGGCAGATGCCGAG
>DHLZ01000009.1:0-2458 GCA_002405515.1 Planctomycetaceae bacterium UBA4655 | reverse complement strand
CGTTCGCCGAATCCGCCCGGCACGACGAGCCCGTCGAAGCCTGCGAGCAGCCTCTCCGCCCCCTCCCGCTCGATATCCTCCGCCCGGATCGGCTGGACGCGGACCTGAGCCCGCTGGTCGATGCCGCCGTGGTCGATCGCCTCGTAGATGCTCTTGTAGGCGTCGCGGTGGTCGGCGTATTTGCCGACGACCGCGATGGAGACTTCGTGTTCCGGGTTGCGAAGACGGTGGAGCAGTTCCCGCCACTCCTCGAGGTCGGCGGGCGGCGCCTTGATGCCGAACCGTCGGAGCACGAGTTCGTCGATCCGGTTCGCCTGGAGCGACAGCGGCACCTCGTAGATCGAGAAATCCTTGTCCCGCTCCTCGATGACGCAGTCGAGCGGGACGTTGCAGAAGAGCGCGATCTTCTCACGGTCGGACACGTCGAGGGCCCGCTCGGTGCGGCAGACCAGGATGTCGGGCTGGATGCCGATCTGGCGGAGGATGCCCACCGAGTGCTGCGTCGGCTTGGTCTTCAATTCGCCCGCGGCCTTCAGGTAGGGCACGAGCGTGAGATGGATGAACATGCAGTTCTCGCGGCCCACCTCGAGCGGAATCTGTCGGATGGCCTCGAGGAAGGGGAGGCTCTCGATGTCGCCCACGGTGCCGCCGATCTCCGTGATCACGACGTCGGTCTCGTCGTCGGCGAGCCGGCGGATGACGTCCTTGATCTCGTTGGTGATGTGGGGGATCACCTGGACGGTGTTGCCGAGAAACTCGCCGCGGCGTTCCTTGTTGATCACCGACAGGTAGATCTGGCCCGTCGTGAAATTGCTGTCACGGGTGAGCTTCGTCGAGGTGAACCGCTCGTAGTGACCGAGGTCGAGGTCCGTCTCGCTGCCGTCGTCGAGGACGTAGACCTCGCCGTGCTGGTAGGGGCTCATCGTGCCCGGATCGACGTTGATGTACGGGTCGAGTTTCTGCATCCTCACCCGCAGGCCCCGCGACTCCAGGAGCATCGCGATCGAGGCGCTGGTGAGACCCTTGCCGAGCGAGCTGACGACGCCGCCGGTGACGAAAAGATGCCTGGACACGGATCGAGCTCCTTCCCGAGTGAGTGTACCGCCGGCAGGATTGAACCAGTGTCGTCCCGGGGGGTCAAATCAATCGCGAATCGCTCGCGACGCAAAGCCTTTTTGAGCCGGCCGAAAGATGGCGTATCCTTGAGTGTTCGGTCCGACCATGCTCCCCGGCCTCCCCCCGCCCTCCCCATGCACGCTCCCGCCTCGCTCGGCCCGACGGCAAATCTGCGGATCCGCAGCCTCGATCCGTTGGTGCCCCCGGCCAGGCTCGTCGCGATTCTTCCCCTGGACGCCGCCGCCACCCGCACGATCCTCGACGGCCGAAAGGCCGTCGAGCGGATCCTGGCGGGCGAAGACGACAGGGTCATGGCGGTCGTGGGCCCCTGTTCCATCCACGACTGCGACGCGGCCCGGGAATACGCGACGAAGCTGCTCGCGGTCTCCGAACGCGTCGCCGACCGGCTGCTCGTCGTGATGCGGGTCTACTTCGAGAAGCCGAGGACCACGGTCGGCTGGAAGGGGCTCATCAACGACCCGCACCTCGACGACTCATTCGACGTGGCGACGGGCCTGCGCATTGCCCGGCAGCTCCTGATCGAGATCGCGGCCATGGGGCTGCCGACGGCGACCGAGTTTCTCGAGCCGATCACGCCGCAGTACATCGCCGACACGATCGTGCTCGGGGCGATCGGGGCCAGGACGACCGAGTCGCCGACACACCGCCAGATGGCCAGCGGCCTCTCGATGCCGGTCGGCTTCAAGAATGCGACCGACGGCTCGCTCCAAGCGGCCATCGACGCCATGCAGTCGGCCCGCGCACCCCACAGCTTCCTCGGCATCGACAACGATGGAGGCACGTGCGTCGTATCGACTGCCGGCAACCCCTGGGGAGTGCTCATGCTCCGCGGCGGCCGCAGCGGCTCCAACTACTCCCCGGAGGTGATGGAGGAGGCCCGCGGCCGTCTGGAGAAGGCCGGTCTTCCCCAGCGGGTGATCGTCGACTGCAGCCATGCCAACTCCGGAAAGGACCACCGGCGGCAGTCGGTCGTCTGGCGGGACGTGATCGAGCAGCGGGTTGCCGGTGACCGCTCGATCGTCGGCCTCATGCTCGAGAGCAACCTCCACGAGGGGAGCCAGCCGGTGCAGCGCGACCGCTCCAAGCTCGCCTACGGCGTCTCCATCACGGACGGCTGCATCGGCTGGGAGGAGACCGAGTCGCTCCTGCTCGAGGCCCACGGCCGGCTCGCCGGGTAATCCAAAGCCCCTCACGGTCAACGCTGCTGGTTCGGGCTGTCCGTATGCCCTCGCCGGACGTTCGCTGCGGGTTCGGGGCTGCCCCTGCCCATCGCCGGACGCTCGCTACGGGCATCCATGCCCACCGAGATCGGAAGAGCGTC
>DHLZ01000008.1 GCA_002405515.1 Planctomycetaceae bacterium UBA4655 | reverse complement strand
AACTCCTGCTGGGAAACTTGCGCCTCGGGCTTCCGGGTTTTTCGCAACTCGGCCTGCAGGGAAACTCGCGCCTCGGGCTTCCGTGGGACCGTGGTGCCGCTCAGTCAGCCGAAAACCACTGTCAACAACATCGTGCTCGGGGTAGTAAACTGATCCCACATCTGAGCGTGGTGGAAAACATCGCGCTGCCGCTGGCCTATCGGCCCAGGCAGCCGGGCGACCACGCCGGACGCGGCCTGCGCCCATCCTGGGCTCAGGGCGCCGGCTTGAAGCCGGCGATCTTCGGCAGCAGCCGCTCGGCGATCAAGGCCGACGCCTCCTGCAGGGCCGTCTTCGCGGCGATCTGCTCGGTGAGGTCGGTGGCCACGGTCGTCTGCCGATCGATGGCCAGCACCTTGCCCGTCGCCTGATCGACGGCCTTCACCTCCAGCCTGGCCTTCGCCGAGATCAGGTTCCCGTGCCGCGCGGCCGGCTCGCTGATCGCCTCACCGATCACGAGCACCGCGGCCGCGGACCGCTTGCCTTCCTTGGGGTCGACGACCGCGAAGCCGGTCTCCTTGGCGAACAGCGTCATCTCCGTCTCCGCAGCGGGATCGATGACGACGCGGCCACCCGGCCCGGCGACGATGGCCACGACCGGGGCGACGTGCTGCTCCTTGATTTCCACGAACAGGGTCGGCCGCTCGCCCGCCGGCAAGGCCTTCTTCAGGTCCGCGAGCCGGTCGTCCCGCGTCACGACCTTGGGCAGCAGCTCGCCGCCCCGCTCGGTCACCACCTTGACGATCTCCGTGGCCAGGCGGTCGGCCAGGCCTCCGAGGTCGTCGCGGGCCGTGCCCTTGACGCTCGCGCCGAGCACGCGGCTCGTCTCAGTGCCGATGATCTTGGCGACGAGATACTGCGAGTTGTCGACGCGGAACACGGAGCCGGCGATCAGCATCTTGGCGCCGGTGAGCTGACCGACGCGGGTCGCCGTGGCAGGGTTGGCCAAGCCCGTGAGGTTCAATTCCTGCTCGTCGAGCAGCTTGCGGATGTCCTCGCGCTCGATGAGCATCAGCGCGGGCTCGGCCACCAGCTCGGCGAACAGGAGGTCGGTGACCTTGCCGCCGTCGCCGACCGGCCCGCCGGGACGGGCGGTGGCCCCCTCGGCGGCGCGATCCTGGAAGGGCAGGATCGCCACCGGCACGAGCCCCGTTGCGGGTGCGGCCGCGGTTGCCTGCTCGGCGGCCGCGGGTGTCGCCGCGAGCAGGGCGGCGACCAGAGGAACGGCACACACGAAGACGCGGACGGCTGCAGGTCGAAGGGACACGATGGTCATCGGGGACTCTCCTGATGGGAACGGGGATCTGGTGACGGGGCGGTGTCGGCGGCCGGGGCCGCGAGGCGGGCGAGGAGCGCCGCGAACAGGTAGCGGGCGGCCGGTGTCTCCTCCCAGTGGGCGACGATGCCGAGGCCGCAGATGATGAACGTTCCTGCCGGCCGACCCGACGCGCGATCGGCAAACCGCGCCTCGAGCCACGGCCAGCCTCGCGGCGCGCCGCCGGCCCGCGCCACCACCGCCTCGCGGTCGGCGACGATCGCCAGGCGGCTGACCACGGTGGAGCCGTGGGCCGACCAATCCCGCCAATCGAGCCGCCCGTCGAGGTCGCCGACGATGTCGGCCTGCCGCAGCACGAGCCGGTCGGCGACGCCGTCGCCGACCGTGTCTGCGGCGTCCGGCAGCGGGAACGCTCCGGATGCGGGGGCGAGGCAAAGCACGTTCGTGCCCCGGCCGCAGAGGCCGACGAGGTCCGGTGCCAGCCGCGGATGCTCGTCCCACGCCAGCCCCTCGCCGACGATCACCACGTGCGGCCGCAGCGCGGCGATGTCGGCGTCGGCCCGCGCGAGCAGCAGCGGCACTCCCGCGGCGGTGAGCAGCTTCTCGGTACCGCCGTCCGGATCGACGACCGCGATCCGCAGACCTTCGAGCCAGCGCCGGCGGTCGAAAAACGGATCGGCCGGAAAGATCCGCACCGGCCGCGTCGCCATGCCGAGCCGGTTGCCGGCGGCGTCGGCCAGGACCGTCGTCAACGTGGCCTCCGCCACCACGCCCTCGCGACCGGCGGGAACGGGCACCGTGACCATGGCGTTGGTGACGCCACGGCCGGGATGCCGCACGGCCACGGCGCCGTTCGCCAGGGAGCGGCCCCCGACCGCCAGCACCCATGCCAGGCTGCCCTCGACGGCGGCGCCCCCCCGGATCACGGTGCCGCAGTCCGCCGCGCGGCCGGCGAAGTAGTTGGTGCGGGCATCGGCCGGCGCCACCTCGAGCGCGTCGTCACCGGCCGCGACGCCGGCCCCGACGATCGCGAGGCTCGCCGCGGCGACGCCGTGGAGAACTGCACACCGGGGTGTCATCCGACCTCCTTCCCGATCGCAGGACGAAGTGGCACCACCGTCTGGATCACCTGCCACTCGACGTCCGCGGCGCGGTCACCGGTCACCCGGCACGGGAGGCCCGCCTTTTGGACGCCGCCGTAGGAGGCCCGCAGCGGCACCGCATGCGACGCGAGCGTCAACTCGCCGTCCACCGCGATCGCCCCGTCGGGCAGGCAATGGGCCCACAGCTTGAGCCGCCCTTCGCCGCGGGCACCGGCCGCGACGTCGACCACCTGCTCGTCGCGGACGACGACGTCCGCCTGCCAGGCCGGCTCCCACCGCGCGGCCGCGCCGCGCCGGGTGAGCACCACGATCCGCACGGCGACCGGTGCGGCGGCGACGCCGCCGTCCGCGAGCCCCACGGCCACCGTCTGATCATGCTCCGCAACCCACGCGAGACGCCCCGCGAACGTCTGCTCCATACCCGCCAAGACTTCGGCGCGGGCGGCGATGTCGGCGGCGGCGAACCGCACGCTCGGCGGCCAGTTCGCCCCCTCGTCGTCGCGTCCACGCCACCACGCCACGCATGCCACCGCGGCAGCCACCGCGAGCCCCGCGGCAAACCAGCCGGTCCGCTCGCCCCAGCGGTCGGGCCCGGCGACGACCGGGTGGGATGCAGCCACATCGGCGGTGCGGACCGCCGCCGCAATACGACTGGCGCGGCCGGCGGCATCCGCCGCCGCGTCCCGGCGGCGGCGCCACTCACGGAGGCGGGCGTCGAGGTCGGCGCCGGATCGTGACGGCTGTGGCGGGTCGCGTGTCATGGTTCCATCTGCTCCCGCAGGGCATGGGCGAGCCGCTTGCGGGCTTCGTGCAGCCGCCAGTAGATCGTGGCCCGAGTGCAGCCTTCGATCACCGCGGCTGCGGCCGGGTCGAGTCCCTCGATCGCCACCAGCACGATGGCGGCGCGGAGTTTCGGCGGGAGGGCGTGCAGCGCCCGGCCCACGGCGCCGTCGCACTCGTCGCGCTCAACTTCCGCCCCGACGCCCGCGTCCCGCATGGCCGCGTCCCGGGGCACCTCGGCCCGATCGTCGATGGGCGACCGCCGGCGTCGGTCGAGCGCGTCGTGGACGGTGTTCATGGCGATTCGGTACAGCCAGGTCGTGAACTTGGACCGGCCCTGAAAGCCGTCGAGGCTGCGAAAGGCGCGGAGGAGCACGTCCTGCGCCAGATCGTCCGCGGCCGCGTCGTTGAGGATCATCGAATGGATCATGCGACGGACCGTGGTCAGGTGCCGGACGGCCAGTTCGTCGAGCGCCCCGCGGTCGCCGGCCTGCCGCCAGGCGGCCACGAGTTGCTCGTCGGACGTTTCCAAACCGCTACCGCTCCGTGTCAATCCATGAGACGGGCCCGACGGCCACATCTTGGGTCCCACCGGTTCGCGATCCGCGGGTTGCGGTGCCCTGGACGACTCGGCTAGTCTCGTCCGCCGTGGGGCCCGCGGCCAAGCCCGGACCAGGCCGGGGCCGGAAAAAAGCTGTGGCGGCCGGGCCAAGATCGGCGCGGCTCGGCGGTCTGATGGAGGTACCGGCCCCGCGTGGCACCCGCATTCATGATGCATACCGTTCCCCGTCACCGCGCGGCTTGGCTGGCCTCGATCGCGGCCTGCGGCCTGCCATGGGTTTCCGGTGCCGTGGCCGCGGAGCCGCCCCCGCCGACGGTCGCCATCGTGCCCACCGCGGCGGCGCGGGCCCCGCTCGCGGATCTGCTCACAGCAGACTTGTCGCGGGACGCGGGCCTGCGGCTCGTGGAGCGGCAGGCCGTCGCTCGTGTGGTGGACGAACTGAAGTTGGCCGCGGCCGGCGATCCAGCGGCGGGCGTGAAACTCGGCCAGCTGCTCGCGGCCGACGCGATCGTGATGCTCGACGCGGGCTCTGCGGAGACGCCGCCTCGGGTACGGGTGCGGATGGTGGAAACCCGCACCGGCATCCGGCTCGCGGACGGCGAATGGGCGGCCGCCGACCTGCTCGCCGACCGGGCCGTGCTGCTGGCGGACCTGCGCACGGGCCTGCGAAAACTCCGCGCGGCCGCGGAGAGCCGCCGGCTGGTCGGCATCGTCGGCCTGCGGAGCGAGGAGGAGACGGGCTCCACCATGGCCACGGCCCGGGCGCTGACGGTGTTCGCCGCGCAGGATCTGCAGCGGCTTCCCGACGTGGTCGTTCTCGAGCGGGAACAGCTCCGCCGGCTCACCACCGAGCGCGACCTGACCGGCACCGAGCTCGACCTCCGGACGTCGGCCTTGCTGCTCGAGGGCAGCCTGCGGCGCGAGGGAGACACGTTCGTGATCGCGCTGGCCCTGCTGCCGCTCAAGGACGGAAAGCGGCGGGAGCGGACCGTCACCACGCCCGCCAAGACCGGCGCGGCCCGCGACGCGATCGCGGCGGCGCTGGCCGACATGCTGGCCGCCGCCGTCGAGCCCGAAACCGCCAGCCCGACCGCGGAGGCGAAACTGCTCCTCGAACGGGCGCGACGGCTCGACCGGATCGGCGACGGGACGCAGGCCTCCCGGCTGGCCGAAGCGGCCTACGTCCTCCATCCCTGTCGGGAAACGTTCGACCTGGCCAACGCGCTGAGCAGGGCCGCCCTGCCGGCCGATGCGAGCCCCGTGGACGTCGCCCAGGCGGGGCTGCGACAGGCGGAGTTGATCGGCGACTTCTATGAACGGACGACCGAATCCCTGGCCTGGGAGACGCTGTTTCCCGTCGAACTGCTGCACAGCATCTGGTCGCCGACGCCGGCCCCCGCGTCGGCAGAGGAGGCGGAGATCCGCGACCGCATCCGTGCCGTGGAGCGGGCGACCGCGGATCGCGTCCTCGCGTTTCGCCGCGCCGCCGAGCGGCCCACGACGGGATTCGTCCTCGTGCGGCAGCTCGCGCTCATCGATCAGCTCGTCCCGGGAGCGCCGCATCCGACCGCGGCCGACTTCATGCGCTCCGTCACCGGCCTGCAGCGGGAGCTGGCGACGGAGGCGCTGGCCGATCGACTGCCGAACGGCCCCGGCTTCACGGTGTGGCAAAAGGATGCCGGGGTCGTCATCGCCCGCGAGGCCTTCGCCAATCAGTACCACACCGCGATGCTCATGGCGGTCATGGATCGTCCCGCTCGTCCCCCCTTGGCCGAGATCGCGCCGCTCGTCGACGGCCTCGTCGGCGGCTCCGATCCGGCGGTGCAAATCATCGGCCTGTCATGCCTGCTGAACCAGCCCGGCGCCCGGAGCCTGACGGCGGCGGAGCGCATCCTCGACATCTATTTCCGGAAGGCCGATCCGCCATGGACATTCTTCGAGATGGCCGCCTACAAGACCGTCGCGCAGATCGCCGCCGTGGCGCTCCAGCGACTCGCCTTCGAAGGGCGGGCCACGGCGTACGTGGAAGCGCTCGTCGCCACGGCGGAGCAAAGCGATGACGGCGGTCTCCTGATGCGCAGCCCCGAGCTGTTCGCCCATGCGGTGATCATGACCGAGGGCCGGGCCGGCGGCCTGCACCGGCGCGTCGAGACGCTGCTGAAGGCGCGGACGTATTCCCGCGACACGCGGTCGCAGATCGCCCGCTACCGGAGGATCATCGGCGAACGCTTCAATCCGCAGGCCGGCAAGGGCGACGGCGCCCCGCCCCCGCCGCCACCGGTCGGCCCCTGGGCGGATTACGTGATCGAACCGGTGACGTTCACCAACGCCCCGCCCGACCATCCGCGGCTCGTCGCCGCGGCGGTCGATCGCCAGGCGGCCGACCAGGGCAGCTCGATCCTCTTGCTCTGGGCCGCGGCGGCGCCGAAAGGGGGCGGCCCCGGCGCACCTCTGGCCTGGCCCCACCTGTTGACCCGCTGCGGTCCCGGCGGCGGGCTGCTCACCGAGGTGGCGGCCTTCGACCTGCCGACGGAGGGCATCACGTGGCTGGCCGCCGGTGACGGCCGGGCGTTCATCGGCACCTTCGGGCACGGCCTGTTCGTCGTCGATGGCCGCGGCCTGACCGCGGTGGGCGAAAAAGACGGCCTGCCCTCGAACAGCATCGGGCGGATGGCCTGGCTCGACGGCCGCCTGTACATGGCCGTGCCGCGCGGCCTGGCGACCTACGCCCCGGACACCGGCGCCGCGACGTTCGCCTCCGCGGCCGCCGTCGTGCCGCGTCATCAGCTCGACGGCGGCGAGCCCTACGAGATCACCGGCATGCTGGCCGACCCGGTGCGGCACCGGCTCTGGCTGGCCGTCGGCGGCGACCGGTCGCGCAGCGGCCTGTGGTGCCACAGTCTCCGGGACGGTGGCTGGAGGCGGGTGCTCATGGGCAGCGTCCGCGGTCTGTTCTGGGACGGCGGCCGCAAGGCGCTCGCCAACTGGACGCTGTATTCACGTGTGCCCTACGAGATCGACCTCGACGACTGCGGACACGTCCCGCTGCTGGGGTTCGTCACCGCGGAACAGACCTTCGTCCCCGAGGTGTTGGCGGGCATGGCGGTGCTCGACGGCCATCTGTTCGCGGGCCCCGGCCGGCTCCTCGACACCGACGGCGTCTGGTATCAGCCCCAGCCCGACTCCCTGCGGTGGACGAACATCGAGCGGCTCGGAGACACGCTCGTCACCTTCAATCTCCACGAAAACGCCGTGAGCCGGATCCGGCGCCGCGGCGCGGCCCCCCCGCCGCGGACGCCGGCGGACGCCGAGGCCGCCATGCACGGCGACGCGAAACTGCGGGCCGCCGTCGCGGCGCTGGGAGCCGATACCCCGCCTGCACGGCTGGCTGGTCTGAAGGCCTACCAGGAACGACGGGCCGCGATCGACTGGCTGCTCTGCGAGAATCGGCCCCAGTTCCGCTGCCACGGAGACGAGGCGTTCGCGCGGATCCTGCTCGACAACTCCCGCCCGACCGAGCAGCTCGCGGCCATCGACGTCATTCGCCGGCTCGACGCGCTGCGGATGGTCGACGCGAAGGTGCTGCACCGTCTGGCGGCGGACGGCCCGCCGCAGGTCGCGGCGGCGGCCCGCAGTCAGCTTTCCCGGTTCGGCTCCACCTACACGTATCTCGTCGAGTATCCCGAGGTCGACACCCATAGCCCCGATCCCCTGAAGCGGGCGGCCGCCGTGGCGGAGATCGGCAGGCAGGCGCTGGTGGTGCCCGCCGCGCTGCCCGTGCTCGTGCGAATGCTCGACGACGAGGTCGATTTCGTCGCGCTCGCGGCCGTGGCGGAACTCGATCCCTACGGCGACGAGCCCCTGCCCGCGATCCTCGACGCCGCGGCCCGAGCCGCCGGTCGCGGCGACGTCCGCCGCGCCGCGCGGATGCTCGCCCGGCGTCTGGACCCGCCGCCGGACGCCGCGATCGATGCGGCCGCCTCGATCACGTGGATGGGGGAGCGTCTCGCCGAACTGGCCCGGTCGCCGAACGCCGCGCTGGCCGCGGCGGCCGGCCGCGCCCGGGCGGCATGCGAAGCGATCGCCAAGCAGTCGGCCGCGCCGGCCGGAGGTGGACGATGAGACCGCTGCCGCGGCCTGCGCCAGTTGCCCGGCGGCCCGCGAACCTCGTGCCCTGGCTGGCCTGCGGGTTCTGGCTCGGCGTTACGGTCCTGTGCGGCCCGGCCCGAGCGGCGGATCCCGTGCCGCCGGTCGATCTCCTCACGATCACGGAGCTCACCGCCAAGGACGCGGCCACGATCCGGAGTCAGCAGGCTGCGAAGCCGGCACTCACCGGATCGAGCGACGCCCAGTTCGAAGCCGCCTTCAAGGCCGCCGGGATGACACCGGAACAGATCGACCGCTTCTGGCAGGAACTGTCTCACGCACCGCGGCGGGCGTCGCATCACGGACTTCTGCTGTTGAGGGTCATGGATTTTTTGGCGGAAACCCGCACCCCCGAGTGGCAGCGTGCCGCCAACAACTGGTCGGATTTTCTCCATCTGCCCGCCGTCGAGCGGCTGTCCCCCGAGGCGGCCCGCGGCCTGGGCGGTTTCAACGGCCGCCTGCGGCTTCCCGCGATCACCGCCCTGGAACCGGCGGCCGCCTCGGCCCTGGCCGGGGTGCGCGACGTGTCGCTCCCCGGGGTGACCAGCCTGCCCGAGAACGTGGCGGCGGCGATCCGGGGCCGCGGCCACCCGAATGGCGGCATTCTCCGGCTCGCGGGCCTCGGCGAAATCTCAGTCGCGGCCCTGCGGTCGCTGGCCAGCTTCAAGGGGACCGTCGATCTTTCGGGGCTCAAGCAGCTCACGCCCGACATGGCGAAGGCGATCCACGCCGGCACGGCCGCTGCCCTCTGGCTCGACGGCGTCACGACCCTGACGCCGGACGTGGCGGCCCTGCTGATGCGGCCCGAGCCCAACGGCCAGTTCGCCACCATGTTCAGCTTCGGCGGGCTGCAGTCGTTTCCACCTGAAGTGGCCCGGCACTGGGCGGGCGTCCACACGTCACTGGCGCTGGCCGGGGTCAAGGAGATCTCGGCGGACACGGCGCGGGAACTGGTCGCTTTTCCGGGCGAACTCGAGCTCGGCGTGACCGCGGTCACGCCCGCGGTGGCGCAGCTGCTCGCAGAGGGACCATCCCGCCTCGTGCTTTCCGGGTTGGAACGCCTGGATCCTGAAGTCGCCCGGGCACTCGGCCGGGAACAGGAGGGGCTCGATCTGCCGAATCTTCGCCGGCTCGATGCCGTCGCGGCCAGCGCCCTGCTCGAACCGGACGATGGCCTGCGGCGTGGCACCGACGCGCCGCGTGGCGGTGGTGTGTACATGGGCTCGCATGCGCTGCTGCGTCTGAGCGGCTTGGAATCGATCGGGCCCGAGACGGCCGACGCGTTGGGGCGGAAGAGCGGCCCCCAAATCGAGCTCCACGGGATCGCGCGGCTTTCGCCGGAAGCCGCCCAGGGACTGGCGGCCGTCGAGATGTGGGATGGATGGCTGCCGCGGATCGGCCATCTCACCACCGGCGTGGCGCAGGCCTTGGCGTCCCGGCGCGGCACGATCAAGTTGAGCGGTCTGGTGGCGCTCGATGCCGATGCGGCGGCGGCGTTCCGTCGGCATACCGAGACCCTGGAGCTGGGCCTCCGCGACGTTCCCGAGGACGTCGCCCGCGGGCTGTGGCGGCAGCGGGGCAGTCTGCGACTGCTGGCCGTCGAGGCGCTCGCGCCGGAAGCGGCGGCCTGGCTCGGCCGGCACGTGGGCGTGGAGCTCGTCATGCCTGGGCTGAAATCGCTGTCCGTGGAAACGGCTCGCGCACTCGCCGACTGCCCGAGCTTCAGTCCGCAGTTCCCCGGGATCACCGACCTTTCGGGCCCCGATTCCGCCGCCATCGCCCGGGCGGTCGTCCGCGCACCCGGCTATCTGTCGCTGTCGTCCCTGCGGACCGTCTCGCCACAGGCGCTCGCGATCCTCCGCGAGCGGCCCCAGACCGGCCTGCCGCTCGACAAGGACATCCGCGTGATCGGCGGGCCACCAGCCAAGCGGCCCGCCGGCCGTTGACGGGTGCCGCCAAGGGTTACCCGGACAGGCCGGGCACGCTCACTTGCTCGTGACCGTGCCCTTCGTGCTCGGGATGCCGGGCTGGCGGGGGTCGGACTCGACGGCCACGGTCGCCAGCGCCTCGTCCATGGGGATGATCGCGTGGCCATAGCGGCGGATGACCCGCCGGTCGCCAAGGCACTCGACCAATGCGGTGCCCAAGGCCCGAGGGATACTACCGGGAGCATCAAGAAGTTGACATTGTTCTGCGGGCAACTCGGTCTGCTG
>DHLZ01000280.1:8641-14686 GCA_002405515.1 Planctomycetaceae bacterium UBA4655 | reverse complement strand
CCCCTCACGGCCAACTCTGGTCAACTCCGCGGGTTCGGGGCCGGCCGTGCCCATCGCCGGACGCTCGCTGTGGGCATCCTGCCCTTCGCTCGCTCGGATGCCGACTTCGCTCCGCAATCCTTGCTTCGCTCGTCGGCATACGCCGGCTCCCGGGCACGGGCAGCCCCGAACCGGTCAAACGCGGTGCTCGCGTTCTACGGAAGCCCGAGGCGCGAGCCGAGAGGGGAGTCAGCGTGGATGAACGAGAAGCGTGATTGACCGAGAAGGCCGAGAGGTGGGCAACGGCGCCGGCACAATGGCCGATTCCCTGCATGGCGTCGACTCACGCCGCTTCGTCAACGCCCCTCTCGGCTTGCGGCTCGGGCTTTCCTAGCGCGGACGTTCCGTGTGACGGAGCAGTCGGCTTCCAATGTGGGCGGCGGTGCGATTCGTCAGGCCGCCGACCCTCAGCGGCAGAAAATCGTCTGGGCGCGGTCGGGGCCGACCGACACGATCGAGACGGGGCGGCCGATCACCTCGCCGAGCCGCGCGACGTAGCCGCGGGCCTCCTTCGGCAGGTCGTCGAACCGGGTGACGCCGTCGATGTCGGCCTGCCAGCCGGGGAGCGTCTCGTAGACGGGCACGGCGCGGCGGAGGTCGTCGACGTGGCTGGGGAACTGGGTCACCCGCCTGCCGTCGATCTCGTAGGCCGAGCAGATCTTCACCTCGGGCAGGCCGGCGAGCACGTCGAGCAGCATCACCGCGAGCTCATCGACGCCCGAGAGCCTCGCCGTGTAGCGGGCGGCGACGGCGTCGAACCAGCCGCAGCGGCGGGGACGCATGGTGACCGTGCCGTACTCGCGGCCACGCTCCCGCAGGTGCATGCCGATGGCGTTGTCCTGCTCGGTGGGAAGCGGCCCGCCGCCGACCCGCGTCGAGTAGGCCTTCACGACGCCGATCACCCGCTCGATCCACCGGCCGGGGACGCCCGAACCGCTCGCGACGCCGACGCCCGAGGAGTTGGAGCTCGTGACGTAGGGGAACGTGCCGTGATCGATGTCGAGCAGCGCCCCTTGCGCTCCCTCGAAGAGCAGCTTGCTGCCCGCCTCGACCGCGTCGAGAAGGTAGGCGGTGGTGTCGGCGACGTAGGGCTTCAGCCGCTCCGCGTAGCCACGGTACTCGGCCAGGATCCTCTCGCCGTCGAGCATCGAACCCTCGCCGGGGGCGACCGACTCGAGCAATCGCTGCTTGAAGGAGAGCACGTGCGCGAACCGTTCCGAAAAGTCGTCGCGATAAAGATCCCCGAGCCTGATGGCGAGCGAGCGGCCCACCTTGTCCCGGTAGCAGGGGCCGATGCCCCGGCCCGTCGTGCCGATCGCCTCGCCGCCCGAGACGCTGCCGTCGAGAACCTTGTCTTCGAGCATGTGCCAGGGGAAGACGACGTGGGCCCGGTCGCTGAGCTTCAGCTTCGAACCGATCCGCACCCCCCGCGACTCGAGTCCGTCGAGCTCCTTGAGCACGTTGGCCGGGTCGAGGACGACACCGCCGGTCACGACGCAGGTCACGCCATCCCGCAGGATGCCGCTGGGGATGAGCGAAAGCTTCCAGGTCTGGCCGCCGGAAACGACCGTGTGGCCCGCGTTGGCGCCCCCCTGGTATCGCACGACGATCTCGTGCCGCTCGGTGAGGATGTCTACCAGCTTCCCCTTGGCCTCATCCCCCCATTGCAGACCGACGACGCATGTACCGGGCACGAAATCTCCTCGTAAGTTGCACCGTGGAGTGTAAAACCGGGGGGGCCGCGGTCAAGGATCGCGGCCGTGCACCGGCGGTTCGGGGCGGCCCGACTCGTCGCGGTGCTTCCCGACGTTCCTCCGCGTGCCAGCCGATGTCATCCGATCAGAAGCCGTCCGAAGAAGATTCCGCGAACGACCGCCGCGCCGGGGGCGGCAGGGCCCGTCGCTCGGCCAAGGCGGGCGGGCCGCAGGGGAAGGTCTTCCACGTGCCCGGCTCGGCCGCTGGCCGGACCGTGGCGACGTTTCTGCGGGACGTCCAGCCGGGGATGGCATGGTCCCGGGCGAGGGAGCTTCTGCGGGGGCGGCTCGTGATGATCGACGGCAACATCTGCATCGACGAGGCCCGCCGTCTCCAGGGGCGGGAGGTCGTCAAGCTGCTCGCACGGCCCGCCGCCGCGGCCCCGGAGCCCTCCGACCTCCGCATCGTGCATCTCGACGACCACGTCGTCGTGGTGGAGAAGCCGAGCGGGGTGACGACCGTGCGGCACCATGAGGAAAAATCATGGCCCGCCCGCCGCCGGCAGCTGCAGCCGACGCTCGATGAGATGCTGCCGTCGGCGATCGCGAAGCACCTGCAGGCGTCGAGGCCGAAGGGAAGGAGCCGCGATCGCAAACAGTCTTCCGACGGAAAGCCGCGCCGGCCGGGACCGGTGCTCGCCGTCCACAGGATCGATCGTGAGACGAGCGGCCTCGTGGTGTTCGCCCGGAACGTTCCCGCCGCCCGGATTCTCGCCGAGCAGTTCCGACAGCACACGACCCACAGACGCTACCTCGCGGTCGTCCGCGGCCGCGCGAAGCAGGCCACGATCCGCTCGCACCTCCTGCGGGATCGGGGCGACGGCCGCCGCGGGAGCGCGGAGGCGGCGTCGCGACGCAGGGGAGCGGACTCCGAGGACCGCGAAGGGCCCGAGGCGGGGAAGCCGGCGGTCACGCACGTGCGGGTGATCGAACGCTACGGCCGGGAGCACACGCTCGTGGAGTGCGCGCTCGAGACCGGTCGCACCCACCAGATCCGCATCCACCTCGCAGAGGCCGGGCACCCGCTCTGCGGGGAACGGGTGTACGGTCCTCGGCGAGGCGACAAAACCGACGAGTCCGGTGCGGCGCGGGTGGCCCTCCATGCGGCCGAACTCGGGTTCGTCCATCCCCACACCGGCGAGGAACTCCGGTTCACGAGCCCGCTGCCCCGCGATCTTCGCGACCTCGTCGCCCGGCTTCGAAGGCAGGCTGAAAGCCGGGATTCCGCCGGATCGGATGCTTGACGACCCTCCTGACCACCTTATACTCGATTTGTTTTCCAAATGTTCCGATTGAAGACTATTCGTTTTTCTCATCCAGGAAAGTCCCGCGTCCCCGTCGATGAACCTGAAATCGCTGAAAGTTTTCTGCGACATCGCGGCCCGACGCAGCTTTTCGAGGGCCGCCGAGGACAACGGCATTTCCCAGTCGGCCGCGAGCCAGGTGATCAGCCATCTCGAGCAGCGGCTCGGCGTGCAGCTCATCGAGCGGTCGAAACGGCCGCTCGTGCTCACCCGCGAGGGGCAGGTCTTCTGCGACGGTAGCCGCAAGCTGCTCGCCCGCTACGAAGCGCTCGAGGACGAGGTGCGGAGCCTTCACGAGGAGGTGGCCGGACGGGTGCGGGTGGCGGCGATCTACTCCGTGGGCCTCCACGGCATGAGCCGCTACGTGCAGGAGTTCATGAGCCGCCATCCGAAGGCGAACGTCCGGCTCGAATACCTTCACCCCGAACGGGTGCTCGAGTCGGTAGAGAACGGGCAGGCCGACATCGGCCTCGTGAGCTACGCCCGGAGCACGCGGTCGATCGAGGCGGAGCCCTGGCGGGACGAGCCGATCGTGCTCGTCTGCGCCCCAGGCAATCCTTTCGCCGGCAGGGTCGAGGTCGCGCTCGAGGAGCTCGACGGCGTGCCGATGGTCTCGTTCGATCAGGATCTCATGATTCGTCACGAGATCGACCGGAAGCTGTCGGCACACGACGCCTCGCCGGACGTCGTGATGGAGTTCGACAACGTCGAGACGATCAAGCGGGCGGTGGAGATCGACGCCGGCGTCTCGCTGCTGCCGGAGCCGACGATCGGTCGCGAACTCGCCAGCGGCACGCTCGCGAGCGTTCGGATTGCGGGGGAGGAGCTTGTCCGACCGCTCGGCGTCATCCACTCCAAGGGCAAGCCGCTTTCCGCGACGGCAAGACGCTTCGTCGAGCTGCTCCGCGGGAGCGTCGATGCCTCCGCTGTAGCCACGAAACCATTCCCCAAAACCGGCCGCCCCCGCGGCCGAAAACCAGAACCCACGCCAGAGCCCACGACATGACGCGACGTCCCGGACTTCCCCCCGCCACCGGCCTCTACGACCCTGCCAACGAGCACGACGCGTGCGGCGTGGGCTTCGTTGTCAACATGCACGGCCGCCGAAGCCACCGCATCGTCCGGCAGGGGCTCGAGGTGCTCGAGAACCTCACGCATCGCGGCGCCTGCGGCTGCGACCCGCTCACCGGCGACGGCGCCGGGATCCTCATGCAGATGCCGCAGGATTTTTTTGCGGCCGTCACGCCGAAGGCGGGCATCAGGCTGCCGGCGCCGGGGGAGTGGTCGGTGGGCAACGTCTTCCTGCCGCCGAGCGACGGCGACCGCGAGGCGGCGGAGATGTTCTTCGAGAGGATCGTCCGCGAGGAGGGGCAGGAGTTCCTCGGGTGGAGGGACGTGCCGACGGACAATGGTTCCATCGGCGGCACCGCGAGGGAGGTGGAGCCCGTGGTGCGGCAGGCGTTCATCGGCCGAGGTCGGTCCACCCCCCGCGACATCTTCGAGTGGAAGCTGTTCGTGATCCGCAAGCGGTTCGGCGTGGAACTCGGCTCGCTCGGCCTCACGGAGCAGACCTTCTGCTACGTCTGCTCGCTCTCGTCGCGAACGCTCGTCTACAAGGGGCTTTTGCTCGCCGACCAGGTCGCGAAGTACTACCCCGATCTTTCCGACGAGCGGATGACGTCGGCCTTGGCGCTCGTGCACCAGCGGTACAGCACGAACACCTTCCCGACGTGGGACCTTGCCCATCCCTTCCGCTACATCGCCCACAACGGAGAGATCAACACCGTCCGCGGCAACATCAACTGGATGCACGCGCGGGAGAGCATGCTCGCGCATCCGGTATTTGGCCCTGATCTCGACAAGATCAAGCCGGTGGTCCGGGCCGGGGGCAGCGACTCGGCCACGTTCGACAACGTGCTCGAGCTGCTCGTGCTCGGCGGCCGTCCGATCGAGGAGGCCGTCAGCATGCTCATCCCCGAGCCCTGGAGCGGCCACGAGAGCATGGCCGACGACCTCAAGGCCTACTACGAGTTCCAGGCCTGCCTCATGGAGCCGTGGGACGGTCCGGCCGCGCTCGCCTTCACCGACGGGATCAAGATCGGGGCCACGCTCGACCGCAACGGCCTGCGGCCCGGCCGCTGGTGGCAGTTGAAGGACGGCCTCGTCGTCATGGCGAGCGAGGCGGGCGTGCTCGACCTGCCGTCAGGCGACGTCGTGCGAAAGGGCCGCCTGCGGCCGGGCCGGATGTTCCTCGTCGACACGAAAGAGGGCCGCATCGTCGAGGACGACGAGATCAAGCGGAAGCTGGCGACGGCGAAGCCCTGGCGGGAGTGGATCTCGGCCAACCAGGTGCGGCTCGAAGGTGTCGCGGATCCGCCGGAGGCGGCCGAGGTCTGCCGCAGCCGCGCGGTGCTGCCGGAAGAGGTGATCCCTTCCGCGAACGGCAACGGCGGCCCGCATGCGGCCGACCCCTGGCGGGCGGCCGGCGTCGCCGGCGAGGCGGCAAGCCTGCTCGAACTGCAGCGGGCCCACGGCTACACGCTCGAAGACCTCAAGGTGATCCTCGCGCCCATGGCGACCGATGGCGCGGAGCCGATCGGGTCGATGGGCAACGACACGCCGCTGGCGGTGCTTTCCGACCGGCCGCAGCTCCTCGCCAACTACTTCAAGCAGCTCTTCGCGCAGGTCACCAACCCGCCGCTCGACGCGATCCGCGAGGAGATCATCACCTCGATGATCACCACGATCGGCCGTGAGGGGAACCTGCTCGACTCGACGCCGCAGCAGTGCCGGCTCCTGCGGCTCGAGACGCCGGTGATCACGAACGCGGAGTGCGCGAGGATCAAGTCGCTGCGGCAGCACGGCCTCGTCGCGAAGACGATCTCGCTGGTGTTCCCCGCGAGCGAAGGGGCTGCTGGCATGCTGAGGCGGCTCGACGCGATCCGCGG
>DHLZ01000280.1:7802-8507 GCA_002405515.1 Planctomycetaceae bacterium UBA4655 | reverse complement strand
GGCGATCCGCGACGGGGCGACGATCATCGTGCTCTCCGATCGGGGTGTCTGCCGCGAGATGGCGGCCGTGCCGTCGCTCCTGGCGACCGGCGGCGTTCACCATCACCTCGTCCGGGAGGGCACCCGCACGATGTGCGGCATCGTCGTCGAGACGGGCGAGGCCCGCGAAGTGCAGCACTTCGCGCTGCTCACCGGCTACGGCGCGGGCGCCGTGAACCCGTACCTCGCCTTCGCCACGATCGACCAGATGCAGGCCGAACGGATGATCAATCCCGAGACGCCCCGCGAGACGCTCCACAAGAACTTCGTCAAGGCGGCCGGCAAGGGGCTCCTGAAGGTCATGAGCAAGATGGGCATCTCCACGCAGCAGAGCTACCGTGGGGCCCAGATCTTCGAGGCCGTCGGGCTCGACAAGCGGCTCGTCGACGAGTTCTTCACGCGGACCCCCAGCCGCATCGGCGGGATCGGGCTGGAGGAAGTGGCTGAGGAGTCGCTCCGCCGCCACGAGCACGCCTGGCCGAAGACGAGCGTGCCGCAGACGCTCGAACTCGACGTGGGCGGCCGCTACCAGTGGCGGCGAAAGGGGGAGGCCCACGTGCTCTCGCCCGACGTCGTCGCGAGCCTCCAGCGGGCCACGCAGATCAACAGCCGCGAGGAGTTCAAGAAGTACCAGAAGCTCATCGACGAGCAGCAGACGAAGCTGCT
>DHLZ01000280.1:0-7593 GCA_002405515.1 Planctomycetaceae bacterium UBA4655 | reverse complement strand
TCGATCTCGAAGGAGGCCCACGAGACGCTCGCCGTCGCGATGAACCGGCTCGGCGGCTGGAGCAACACGGGCGAGGGGGGCGAGGATCCCGTCCGCTACCAGCTCGAGCCCAACGGCGACAGCAAGAACTCGAAGATCAAGCAGGTGGCCAGCGGCCGCTTCGGCGTGACGAGCCTCTATCTCGTGAACGCCAAGGAGCTGCAGATCAAGATGGCGCAGGGCGCGAAGCCCGGCGAGGGCGGCCAGCTCCCGGGCCACAAGGTCGACCGCGAGATCGCGCGGATCCGGCACAGCACGCCGGGCGTGGGGCTCATCTCGCCGCCGCCCCACCACGACATCTACTCGATCGAGGATCTCGCGCAGCTCATCCACGACCTCAAGAACGCCAACCACCACGCGCGGATCAGCGTGAAGCTCGTGGCCGAGGTGGGCGTCGGCACCGTGGCGGCGGGCGTGTCGAAGGGGAAGAGCGACGTCGTGCTCATCTCGGGCCACGACGGCGGCACGGGCGCGAGCCCCCAGACGTCGATCATGCACGCCGGGCTGCCGTGGGAGCTCGGCCTCGCCGAGGCCCACCAGGTGCTCGTGATGAACGATCTGCGGGGGCGGATCGTCGTGCAGACCGACGGCATGATCCGCACCGCGAAGGACGTCGCGATCGCGACCCTGCTCGGGGCGGAGGAGTATGGGATCGCCACGGCGTCGCTCGTGGTGATGGGCTGCATTATGATGAGGAAGTGCCACCTCAACACCTGCCCGGTCGGCATCGCGACCCAGGATCCGGAACTGCGGAAGAAGTTCACGGGGCAGCCCGAGCACGTCGTCAACTTCTTCTTCATGCTCGCCGAGGATCTTCGCGAGATCATGGCGAAGCTCGGCTTCCGCACGATCAACGAGATGGTCGGCCGTGTCGATCGCCTCGACACCCGCAAGGCGATCGCCCACTGGAAGGCGAAGGGGCTCGACTTCTCGACGATCCTCCACCGGCCCGAGGTTCCGGCGTCGGTGAAGACGTTCCGGCAGGAGCCGCAGGACCATGGCATCGAGCGGTCGCTCGACATGACGACGCTGCTCGACCTCTGCCGGCCGGCGCTCGATGAGCGGAAGCCGGTGAAGCTCCAACTGCCGATCCGCAACGTGAACCGCACCGTCGGCACGATCCTCTCGAGCGAGGTGACCAGGCGATTCGGGGCGGGCGGACTGCCCGACGGCACGATCGACATCACCTTCACCGGCTCGGCCGGGCAGAGCCTGATGGCCTTCGGCGTTCCCGGCGTGACCGTCCGCGTGGAGGGAGACGTCAACGACTACTGCGGCAAGGGGCTCTCCGGCGGGCGGGTGGTCGTGCGGCCAGCCCGCGATGCGACCTTCGTCGCCGAGGACAACGTGATCGCAGGCAACGTCGTGCTCTATGGGGCGACGTCGGGCGAAGTCTTCATCCGCGGCGTCTGCGGCGAGCGGTTCTGCGTCCGCAACTCCGGCGCCGAGGCGGTGGCGGAGGGCGTGGGCGACCACGGCTGCGAATACATGACCGGCGGCCGGGCGGTGATCCTCGGCAGCACCGGCCGCAACTTCGCCGCCGGGATGAGCGGCGGCATCGCCTACGTCTGGGATGCCGATGGGTCGTTTCCGACGCGGGTGAACCGCGAGATGGTGGAACTCGAGCCGCTCGACGCAGGCGACATCCAGTATGTGCGGGGCCGGATCGAACGACACGTCGAACTCACCGACAGCACCCGCGGCCGGGCCCTTCTCGACCGCTGGAGCGTCGAGAAGGAGCGATTCGTGAAGGTGATGCCGACCGACTACAAGCGGGCCCTCGCGGAACTCCGCAAGCTCGCGGAGCAGGATCAGAACGACGCCAAAAAGGTGCCAGCCACCAAATTTGGATAAACCAGGCAGGTGTCGCCATCCCAGATTGCCCAAATTTGGTGGCTGGCACCTTTTTCAGGAGGCCAAGGTCGATGGGTGAGCCACGTGGATTCATGAAGTACGGCCGCAAGGTCTCCGGCTATCAGCCGGTGGAGGAGCGGCTGAAGAACTACAACGAGTTCCTCACGATCCTCCCGCCGGAGGAGGTGAAGACGCAGGGCGCCCGCTGCATGGACTGCGGCGTTCCCTTCTGCCACACCGGCTGCCCCCTCGGGAACATCATTCCCGACTTCAACGACCTCGTGTATCGCGAGCAGTGGCACGAGGCGAGCCAGCGGCTCCACGCCACGAACAACTTCCCGGAGTTCACCGGCCGTGTCTGCCCGGCCCCCTGCGAGGCGGCCTGCGTGCTCGGCATCAACGAGGATCCCGTCGCCATCAAGCAGATCGAGATGACGATCGCCGACCGGGCCTTCGACGAGGGCTGGGTGAATCCCGAGCCGCCGCTGGAGCGAACCGGCAAGCGGGTGGCCGTCGTCGGCAGCGGGCCGGCGGGGCTCGCCTGCGCCCAGCAGCTCAACCGGGCCGGGCACCACGTGACGGTGTTCGAGCGGGCCGACCGGCCGGGCGGGCTGTTGATGTACGGCATCCCCGACTTCAAGCTCGAGAAGTGGAGGGTCTGGCGTCGGATCGAGCAGATGGAGGCGGAGGGGGTCGAGTTTCGCTGCGGGGTGAACGTCGGGAAGAATGTCGCCACGCAGTCGCTCGTCGACGACTACGATGCGATCGTGCTCACCGGCGGCGCGACGCTCGGCCGCGACCTGCCGATCCCCGGCCGCCAGCTCGAAGGGGTCCACTTCGCGATGGATTTCCTGCCGCAGCAGAACAAGCGGAACGCGGGCGACGAGGTGCCGGGGCAGATCTCCGCCGAGGGCAAGGACGTGATCGTGATCGGCGGCGGCGACACGGGGAGCGACTGCGACGGCACGAGCAACCGCCAGGGGGCGAGGAGCCTGACCCAGTTCGAGCTGCTCCCGCAGCCGCCGGATCTCGGCAAGTATCCCCGCCGCTCGGAACGGCCGGCGAACAGCCCGTGGCCGCTGTGGACCCAGATGCTGCGGACGAGCTCGTCGCACGAGGAGGGCTGCCGCCGAGAGTGGGGCATCCTCACGAAGGAGTTTCTCGGCGACGAGTCCGGCCGGCTCCGCGGGCTGAAGACTATCCGCATCGAGTGGTACCAGGATGCCGCCTCGGGGCAGCAGAAGTTTCGCGAGCTTCCCGGCACGGAGCAGGAGTGGCCCTGCCAGCTCGCGCTCCTCGCGATGGGATTCACGGGGCCGGAGAAGCAAGGCCCGATCGCCGACCTTGGGATCGAGCTCGATCCGCGGGGCAACGTGAAGACCGGCGGCGACTACATGACCAGCCGGGCGGGCGTCTTCGCCGCGGGCGACCTCCGCCGCGGCCAATCGCTCGTCGTCTGGGCGATCCATGAGGGCCGCGAGGCCGCCCGCTCGGTCGACCTCTGGCTCATGGGGCAGACGAACCTGCCGAGCACGATGGCCGGCGAGTTCGCCGTCCACGCGTGACGACGGGTGCCAGCGGCCGCGTCGTCATTGCTTCAGCCCGAGACCGAGCGTGTCGCGGCAGTAGGCGATGCTGCGATCGAGTTCGCCGAGTTGGTGCTGCCGCTCGGCCGCGTTTCGATCGGCGCCGCCCGGCGGCTCGAACGGCTTGATCGCCCTGCCCCGCGACGCGAGGGCGAGGAAGGTCGCGAAATCGGAAGCCTTCATCGACGGGAATGCCTTCCAGAAGTCCGGCTCGAGGTAGGGCAGCGACTTTGCGGCGCCGGAGATCGTCTCGATGTGGACTGCCACGCCCGGGCAGGATCTTCCGAAGATCTCGAAGAAGTCCCCGAAGTCGATGCAGCCCTCGCCCATGGCCGTCCATTGGAAGACCGCACCCCGCGCGTCCGTCCAGACTTGCGCGTCGCGAAGGCTCGTCGTGGCGACGTGGGCCGCGAGATTCGAGAGCGCTGCCGCGGGATCCTCGAGCGTCCAGATCGCATTGCCGGAGTCGAAGTTGACGCCCACGAAATCCGCTCCGGCCATCTCGACGAGCCTCGCGAGTTCGGTGGAGTGCATGTCGCCCGCATGGTTCTCGACGGCGATCCTCACTCCCGAGTCGATCGCCCGGGTGCGGCACGCCTTCAGCACACGAACGGTGTCGGCGATTCTCGCGTCGATGCCTCCGGGCGTGAGGCGGTCCCGGTGGCTCCCGAGGATCACTCGCAGCGCCCGCGAGCCGAGATCCTTCGCGATACGGATGCCGAGTGCGAGATGCTCCTCCGCGGTCCCCCAGTCATTCTTGAACGTCGTCGATGTCGGGCAGATGCTCCATGACCCGACCGCGAGCGCCACGCGGCGGTCGGCGGCGTAGCGGCGAATGTCGGCGAGGCTCGCGGCGTCGGTGCGGCCCTCGAACGGCGCGAAGTCCGTGATGAAGAGCGAGTCGCATCGCAGTTTTTCCGCATGGTCGATGAGCTGCCTGGCGTTCCATCGCATCGCCCGCACGGCGAAGTTGTCGTAGCCGAGGGGTATGCCTCGGCGGGCAGCCGGCGGAGCGGCGGCGACGGAACCGAGGAGAGACGCTCCGACGGCCATCGCCGTCCTGCGGGACACGCGTGGGGCATGCCGACGATCGTCCAAGTTCTGGTTGGTCATCGAGACCTCCCCCGCCCAGCTTCCCGATCCGGAGACGGACTCAGGGTCACGAGGATCACGCCCCGGCTATCCGCAAGGGAGGCCGGGGACTCGTTGATCCGCAGATACACCGGGCCGTCCGTCGCGGCCGCGAACTCCGCCTCGCTCCCCTCGGCGAGCACGCGGAAGCCGGGCTGTCGGCCCGGCTCCTCGACCCACTGCGCCGCGAGCAGCCGGCCAATCGGACGGCCGCGATACCAGTCGAGCGAGATGCCGTCGGGCCCGCTTTCGATCTCACGGCTGCCGATGCGGCCGAGCTGCGAGCGGCCGCCCGACGCGGTCGAGTATCGGCGGCCGGCCGTGAGCGACACGCCGGCATGCTGCCAGCCGCGTCCGGCCGCGACGGCGAACTTCGCCGCGGATTCGAGCGGGGGAGCGGCCTTCCAGTCGATGGCGTGCGTCGCGAGGTCGTAGCCGTAGTCGAGGTCGTCGAGGAACGCGGCGAAGTCGCGGGCGGCCACGGCGGTGTCCCAGCCTTCGATCTGGGTGAGCCGCTCCGTGAACGCCGCGTCGAGCGGCCCACGCTCGATCGCGGCGAAGCCGGCCGCGTACCGTGGATGGCCGGAGAGCATCGCGACGGCGGCCCAGCTTGCGGCGTAGGCCTCGATCGAGCGGTGCGCCGCCGGCGCGGCGTTCAAGACGTCGCGAAGCGTGGGGGCCCTGCCGGAACGGACGAGTTTCTGGAGATGTTCGATCCGTCCGAGCTGCTCGACGTCGTCGGCCGATCGCGGAATCGGCGTGTTCACGAACCGGCCGTCGTCGAGGCGGTGCGTGGCGAGGCACTCCGCGATTCCCTCGGTATACCAGGTGGGCGTCGCGAGCGACCGCAACGTGAGCGTGAACGCGTGCGCGCCCTCGTGGAGCAGCAGGTGACGGCGGTAGGCGGGGTTCGATTGGTCCGTCATCCAGAACCGCTCGTTGGCGCAGAACCCGTTCGTGAAGTCGGGAATCACATCCGGCAGGAGCCCGGCCGCCTGGAACCGTGATTTTTCGACGACGAGGCAGCCGAGCGCCCGCCAGTCGGCGTGGTCGTGCGACGCGAGACGATAGTGGCGACACCATGCCTCGAACGCCCCGTCGAAAACCCGGGGCAGGTCCTCGAGGCCGTCGCCATCCCGGGGAGGCCGGTCGGTGGCGAGCACGAGGTGCCGCCCTTCGACGACCCGCAGGCCCGCGCGGTGGGCCCGCGCCGTGAACTCCTCCGCCGTCAAAGCGGAGCCGGAGACGATCATCGAGAATGGCCTCGGCTCGGCGAGTACCTGCGGCGGCGCGACGGCCACGAGGGCCGCAACCGTCGCGAGCATTCCAAGGCGTCTCAGGGAAGTGCGATCCATGACGACTGAAGCATAATGCCGCACAGGTCCGCCCGTCTTGCCAGGTCGTGGCAAACGGTAGGGACGAGGAAGTCCTCCACTCAACGGAACGTGTCGATCGGCCGATCTCCGAGTCGTCGGAGGGAGCCGTGGAGGGGGCGACACACCGCAGGCGTTGGCAGCGAGGGCGTGGCGTCGCCGCCGCGGCTTGTCTCGTCGCCGGGGCCTGCGCGTCCCTCGCCTCGCGGGCCGCCGAACCGTTCAAGGATCCCGGATCACCAGCGTTCCCTGCGATCACGAGCGTGCCGGCGGCGCCGCAGGTCGTGATCCAGGGGGGCGAAATCCCGAAGGACTGGGCTCCCAAGCCGATCCCATGGTCGGCGATCGGCCCCGACGGCCGGCCGATCACCGTCCACGTCGCGCCGACCTACACGTTCACCTACGCGATCGGCCAGCCCGTTCCGATTCCGGCCCAGCCGCCGCCGGTGCGGGCGGTCGTCTCGAAGCCGCCGGTCGCGGTCGCCGCGGCGGCACGGCCGAGCGTGCCCTACGGCACGCCCTGGGTGTTCCAGACGCAGGGGCTGCAGCCGGTCGATCCGGGCATCGTCGTCGCGAAGCCGTACAAGCTGCCCGATCCGCCATCGCGGTGGGTGGCGGCACCGTTTCCCGCGACCGACCCCGCCATCGCGACCGCCCCGCCGCCACCGATCGCGGCCGCTTCTTCGCAGCTTGCGGGCGGACCGCTGCAGCCGCCGCCGACGCAGTGGATCTCGGCCACTCCCGTCCCGCCGCCCGCTGTCGCCGCCATCCCGCCACCACCGCCCACCACCGATCTGCGCGGCACCGAGCCGCTCGCCGCGATCGCGCCGGCCGCGATCGCGGGGGCCGCCGCGGCAGCCGCACCGCAGCCGATCCCGACATCGCCCTCGAACGGCGGCACGACGGCCCAGTCGGCGAGCCTCTCGCCGTCGGCGGCGCCCCAGTCGCCCCCGCTTGCGCCCGTGTCGGACGCCTCGCGTTCGCTCTCCAACATCCACGCGTGGCGGGTGGTCGGCGTGCACGATGGCGACACTGTCACCTGCATCGACGACACGAACACGAAGCAGAAGGTCCGGCTCGCCGAGATCGATGCTCCCGAGATCGGCCAGGATTTCGGCAAGGTCTCCCGCGACGCGCTCGCGGAGCTGGTGTTCGGCAAGACCGTGGAGGTCCGCGACGACGGCAAGGACCGCTACGGCCGGTGGATCGGACACATCTCCGTGGATGGCGTGGACGTCAACCGGCAGATGGTCGCGACGGGCAACGCCTGGCACTACGCGGCCTATTCGAAGGACGAGGCGCTCGACGACCTGCAGCGGCAGGCGCAGGCGAGAAAGCTCGGCCTCTGGTCCCAGCCGTCGCCGACGCCCCCCTGGGAATTCCGCAAGAACGGCGGCCGGACGAATGCGACGACCTGGCTCGACTCCAAATACCCACAACTTTTCGCCGGGGTGTCGGCGATGTTGACCGAGAGAGATACTACCCCGAGCACGATGTTGTTGACAGTGGTTTTCGGCTGACTGAGCGGCACCACGGTCCCACGGAAGCCCGAGGCGCAAGTTGCCCTGCAGGCGTTGCGTTGAAATTTCCGGAAGCCCGAGGCGCAAGCC
>DHLZ01000078.1:12896-14135 GCA_002405515.1 Planctomycetaceae bacterium UBA4655 | reverse complement strand
GCTTCAGGTCGGCCTCGTGCGATAGGAAGAACCGGCTGCGGCCCGGACCCCCCTGCCTGCCGCAGCGGCCGCGGAGCTGGAGGTCGATGCGGCGGGCCTCGTGCCGCGCCGTGCCGATGATCTGCAGGCCTCCCATCTCGCGGACCTGCTCCCCCTCGGACTTCATCTTCTCCCGGGCGGAGATCTCGGCGACGAGCGAGTCCCACTCCTGCTTCGGCACGTCGAGCCGCGTGGGGTACTTGTCCTGGAGGCGGGCCCAGGCGAGCGTGTCGGGGTTGCCGCCGAGGATGATGTCGGTGCCGCGGCCTGCCATGTTCGTCGCGATCGTGACGGCGCCGGTGCGGCCCGCCTGGGCGATGATCTCCGCCTCGCGTTTGTGCTGCTTGGCGTTGAGCACCTCGTGCTCGACCCCCCGCTTTTCGAGCAGGGCCGAGAGCCGCTCGCTCTTCTCGATCGAGACGGTGCCGACGAGCACCGGGCAGCCGCGGCGGTGGAGTTCCTTGACGCTCGCCCGCGGGATGGAGACCCGCTCCTGCGGCTTGTCGGTCGTGGGCTTCGTGTCCATCTCGAGCTCGCGGTCGTCCTCCCGGACGATCCGGCCGATCCGCCAGCTGCCGTCGGACGTGAGCACCGTGTCGTACCGGTTGAGCCGCTCGATCTCGTCGGCGACGGCGATCCACTTCTCCCGCTCGGTGCGGTAGATGACGTCGGGGTGGTTGATCCGCTTCATGCCACGGTTCGGCGGGATGGCGATCACGTCGAGCTTGTAGATCTTCCAGAACTCGTTGGCCTCCGTCATGGCCGTGCCGGTCATGCCGCCGAGCTTCTTGTAGAGCTTGAAGAAGTTCTGGAGCGTGACGGTGGCGAGGGTCTGCGACTCCTCCTTGATCCGCACCCCCTCCTTCGCCTCGACCGCCTGGTGGAGGCCGTCGGACCACTGCCGGCCGGGCATGAGCCGGCCCGTGAACTCGTCCACGATCACGACCTCGCCGTTCTGCACGACGTAGTTGACATCCCGCTTGTAGAGGTGGTGCGCCTTGAGCGAGTTGTCGATGAGGTGTGGCCACTCCATGTTGCCCGCCGTGTAGAAGCTCTCNNGCCTCGTCGATGAGGATGTTGTCCACCTCGTCCACGATCGCGAAGTTGAGCGGCCCCTGGCTCTGTTGGACGTGCTTGGCGAAGCGGTCGTCGCCCCTCGCCGCCATCCGCATGTTGTCGCGGAGGTAGTCGAAGCCGAAC
>DHLZ01000078.1:0-12739 GCA_002405515.1 Planctomycetaceae bacterium UBA4655 | reverse complement strand
CGTTGTTCGTGCCGTAGGTGATGTCGCAGGCGTAGGCCTTCTGCCGCTCCGCCGGGTCCATGCCCGACTGGATCGCGCCGACCGTGAGCCCCAGGCCGATGTAGAGCGGCCCCATCCACTCCATGTCGCGGCGGGCGAGGTAGTCGTTCACCGTGACGACATGCACCCCCTTTCCCTCGAGGGCGTTGAGGTAGGCCGGGAGCGTGGCGACGAGCGTCTTGCCCTCGCCGGTGATCATCTCGGCGATCGCCCCCGAGTGGAGCACCATCCCGCCGATGAGCTGCACGTCGTAATGTCGCATCCCGAGGAAACGCCGCCCCCCCTCGCGGCAGACGGCGAAAGCCTCGACGAGGATGTCGTCGAGGGTCTCGCCGGCCTCGAGCCGGCGGCGGAATTCGGCGGTCTGCCCCCGCAGCTCGGCGTCGGTCATCGCCTGATATTTCGGCTCGTGCGAGTTGATCGCCTCCACTTTCGGCTCGAGCTTCCGGAGCATCCGGGCGTTCGAGGAGCCAAAGAGGCCGATCAGGAGCCGCTGGAGCCGGGTGCTGGCGGCGGCGGCGACGTTCGAGACGCCGTCGAGCAGGTTTTCGAGGAATTCCATGACGGGATTGTCGCGGCGCGGGCGCGCGTGGGTCAAGGCGAACGATGCGCGAATCCTGCCCGACGCACGCGAGAATCACCGCCCAGGATCGCGGACAGCCGCCTGGGGGCGTCGCCCCGGCTCCCCGGCTGCCGCGAGGGATCGATCGCGGCGGGCCGGCGGGCGACGGGTTTCCGAGCTTTTCACCGGCGGGCCGATGTCGCCTGCACGGTGCCCGCCTGCTCCGGCGGCTCGTCTTCGGCCTGCTCATCTTCGATGAGCAGGGAGTCCACGCCGTCGATCGAGGTGATGATCGCGGCGGCCATGACGTGGAACGCCCGGGAGACGGACTGCACGACGAGCGAGTCGGCGATGACCTGCACCGTCGCCTCGGGATCCTTGCCCTCCGGGAGAGCGTCGTTGCACAGCTTCACGAGGCCGGCGGCAAGCTCCTCGCGGCCGCGCGGGTCGGCGACGGCGTAGGTTCGCACAACGCGGGCGGCCGCGGCCTCGCCCGCCCGATTCCAGATCGCCCGATCGATTCCTCCGAGGAGGGCGGCGATCCGCTCGTGGTTCTCCTCCGTCTGGCTCACGACGAGCCCCGAGCCAAAGCCCGCCGGCAGGGGGCGGACCGTGGCGAAACCGCCGACGGAGTCCCACGTCTCCGGCGCGATCATGGACTCGATGAGATCACGGACCTCCTCCGGGTCGTTGCCCGGGAGGATCGGGTAGAGAAACCGTTCGAGGCAGTCCGGATCCTGCGATCGCTCGCGTGTGGTCACGAGCAGCCGTCCGTGCCGCACGACGGCGGTCAGCCCGAGCGGTTCGAGCATCGACCGGATGGCCTGGAGGAGCGGTCGGCCGGCCGAACTGCCTGAGACGGGCGACTCGAGGTCGATGCCGGCGTCTCCGAGCACTTTCGTGTCGAGGCCCGCGTCGATGCCGGCCTTCTTGCCGATCGCGGCTATCCAGTCGCGAAGTGGCGTCTCGGCGAACGACAAGGTCGCGTCGGTCTTCGCGAGCGATTCGAGGATCGCCCCGCTGCTCGCCTCGCTCGAGAGCCTCACTGCCTGATACCTCGGCGTCGCCGAGGCGAGCATCGGCTGCGGGTGCTCCGTCACGACCCGCATGGTGACATGGTCGTCCGCGTCGGCGGACGGTTCGGCCAGGGCCGCCCGCGACGCGAGCGTCGCCGTGCACAGCACGAACGCGAGCACCGCGGACACCAACGGCACGGGCACGAACGGCGGAAATCGCCTCGTGGCGGACGGCATCGGGAATCCTTCGAAGGGAGCGGGATCAATCGAGAGCCCGCCGGACTATCGGGCCCTCAAGAGCCCGCCGGACTATCGGGCCCTCAAGAGCGAACCTTCAAGAGGTCGCGGATCTCGGTGAGGAGTTCCTGGTCCTTCGTGGGCGGCGGCGGTGCGGCCGGCTCGGCCGCCTTCGTCTTCATGATCCATCCCAGGAACTTCACGATGAAGATGAAGAGCGCGAGCGCCAGGATCACAAAACTCACGATGTCGGCGAGGAACTTGCCGTAGGGGATCGTCTTCTCGCCGACGGTGATCGCCCACTTCTCGTAGCCGGCGTCCCCCGGCATCACGAGGCTCACGACCGGCATCATGATGTTGTCGACGAGGCTCTTGACGATGTTGCCGAAGGCGCCGCCGATGATCACGCCAACGGCGAGATCGACGACGTTGCCCTTGAGGGCGAAGTTCTTGAACTCCTCGAACAGCGAAAAGGCCTTCTTGGCGGGGTCGATCATGACGGACTCCTTGAGCGTGTATTCTGACGACGGCACCCTACCCTGAACCGATCCCTTTCGCAACCATCAGGCAGGCCCCGGACACCGTCCGACGAGCATGACGTTCCCGCAGGCTCCCTCCCGCGACCTCTCCGGCCGGTGCCTTTTCCTCGGCACCGGAACGAGCGTCGGCGTGCCGACAGTGGGCTGCGGCTGCGAAACGTGCACCGCCGGCGACCCCCGCGACGCCCGCACCCGGACGAGCGCGGTGCTCGGCCTGCCCGGCGGCACCCTGCTCATCGACACGACCCCCGACCTCAGGAGCCAGCTGCTTCGCGAGCGGATCGCCAGGATCGACGCCGTGCTCTACACGCACGACCACGTCGATCATGTCTACGGCCTCGACGACATCCGCCCGCTCTGCTACCGGATGGCGCGACCCATGCCGCTCTACTGCGAGGAGCGGGTGGAGCGTCGGATCCGCCGCGCCTTCGACTATGCCTTCGAGCCGGTGCCGGCGGCCGGGGGCGGCGTGCCGAAGGTGGAGTTCCACAGGATCTCCACGGAGCCGTTCGATCTGCTCGGGATGCGGGTGGTGCCGCTGCGGCTCGCGCATGGAGCCTCGGACGTGCTCGGCTTCCGGTTCGGGAATCTCGCCTACTGCACCGACACCAATGCGATCCCGGAGGAGACGTTCGCACGGCTCGAGGGGCTCGATTGCTTCATCGTCGACTGCCTGCGGCCCTCGCGGCACCCGACGCACTTCTCGCTCGACGAGGCTCTCGCGGTGGCCCGCCGCGTGGACGCGACGCGGACGCTCCTCATCCACATGTCGCACGAGATCGCCCATGCCGCGGTCTCGGCCGCGCTGCCCGCGGGCGTCGAGCTCGCCTACGACGGGCTCGTGGTTCCGCTGTAGTCCGTCGGCCGTCGGCGGCGGGCGAGCGCCAGCGAACTGGCGATCACCGACAGGCTGCTTGCGGTCATCGCGACGGCCGCGAGCATCGGGCTCGTGACGTGCCCGACGAGCGGGTGGAACGCACCGGCGGCCACCGGGATCGCAAGCACGTTGTAGAGGAAGGCGAGCAGGAGATTGCGGCGGACGGTGCGCATCGTGCGTTTCGCAAGATCGACCGCCCGCGGCACGGCGGCGAGGCCCCCGGAGAGGAGCGTCACGTCGGCCGTCTCGAGGGCGACGTCGGCGCCGCTGCCCATCGCGATCCCGACGTCGGCCGCCGCGAGGGCGGGGGCGTCGTTGATGCCGTCGCCGACGAAGGCGACCACGCCGCCGGCCGCGATCGCCCGCTCGATCCGCGCGAGCTTGTCCGCCGGCGAGAGCCCGCCGTGGGCCTCCGCGAGGCCGATCGCGTCGGCGACGTGGCGGGCGGCCGGGGGGGCGTCGCCGGAGAGCATCGCGAGGCGATAGCCGCGGGCGGCGAGGTCGCGGATCGCGTCGGCGGCATCGGGTCGTGGCACGTCGCGGATTGCGAACCATCCGACCGGCCGGCCGTCGATGCCGGCGGCCACGAGCGTGTCCGACTCCCGACCGGGCGGGACCGCGGGCATCGATGCGTCGGCCATCCGGTCGGCGACGAAGTCGGCGGTTCCGACGACGACCCGACGTCCTTCGACCGTTCCTTCGACGCCACGGCCGATCGTGACCGTGACTCCGGTCGCCGGCGGCACCCGCAGCCCGCTCTCCTTCGCCGCGACGACGAACGCCTTCGCCAGCGCGTGCTCGCTCGCCTGCTCGACGGCGGCGCAGTCGGCAAGAAGCCTCCGTGCGGCCTCGCCGTCATCGGCGGTCGCACCGAACAGCCCGCTCGCCACGATCCTCGGGCTGCCGATGGTGAGCGTTCCCGTCTTGTCGAAATAGATCGTGTCGCAGGCGGCGAGCTTCTCGATGGCCTCGGCGGACCGCGCGAGAATTCCTTGGAGGGCGCCGCGGCCGACGGCCACCGTCATCGCAAGCGGCGTCGCCAGCCCGAGCGCACAGGGGCAGGCGATCACGAGCACGCTCACCGCCGATACGAGGCCGAGCGATCCCCTCGGTTCCGGGCCGAACGCCAGCCACGCGAGGAAGGTGAGCAGCGAGATCGCGAGCACGGCCGGGACGAACACGGCCGACACGCGGTCGGCGAGCCTCTCGATCGGTGCGCGGCGGGCATGGGCCTCCCGAACGAGCCTCGCGATCCTCGCGACGAGCGAGTCGGAGGCGAGGGCGGAGGCTTCCATGACGATCGAGCCCGCGCCGTTGATCGACCCGCCGAGGAGCCTGTCGCCCGGATGCTTCGCGACGGGCAGCGGCTCGCCGGTGAGCAGGGCCTCGTCGGATTCCGTGTCTCCCTCCAGGAGGAGCCCGTCGACCGGCACGCGGCTGCCGGGACGCACGCGGAGCCGGTCGCCGACGCGGACGGCGACGAGCGGGACAGCCTCGCTTCGGCCCTCGCCGGCATCGACGAAACGTTCCGCCGTCGGCGGCGAGAGGTTCATGAGCGTCCGGATCGCCTCGGTCGTGCCTCGGCGAGCCCTCGACTCGAGCAACTGCCCAGCGAGCACGAGCACGACGATCATCGCGGCCGAC
Source organism: Planctomycetaceae bacterium UBA4655 (assembly GCA_002405515.1). Classification (GTDB taxonomy): domain Bacteria; phylum Planctomycetota; class Planctomycetia; order Pirellulales; family UBA1268; genus UBA4655. The sequence goes on along the minus strand of DHLZ01000078.1, from coordinate 7,825 downwards.
TCGAAGAACGTTTCCACGACGCCGTCGTGCTGCCGATACGGCTGCGGGAAGAGCGACGGCGCGACCGTGGCGACGACGCTGTAGCCCCAGGCGGCCAGCACGCCGAGGGCGACGAGCGAGAACATGTTCGGCTGCCCGCGACGAAACCCCTCGAGGCCCTGCCTCAGGATCGGCCAGCCTCCGAAGAAGACGACCGGGGTCGCGAGGGCGAGCTCCAGCCAGGCACGGCCCGGAAGGTTGGTCGCCCATGCGGCCGGTGGGAAGGCCGATGGGAAGGCGTGGCCGAGCATCGCGAGCATGCCGAGGGCGAACACGATCGTGGCAGGCACCGCGGAAGCGATCAGCCTGCGGGTCTCGTCGCCGGTCTTCATCGCGGCGGCCATCCCGATCGGCTCCATCTTCATGCCGCAGACGGGACAGTTCCCCGGGGAGCCACTCGTCACGTCCGGGTGCATCGGGCAGGTCCAGCCGAGCGAGCCCGCCTCGTGCTTCGCGCAGCACGGCCTCGGCGCGGCAGGAACCGGAGCTATCTGGATGACGTCGAGTTGCATCGTCGAGTCATCCTACGGCCTCATGCCGTCGATGGGTCTCTCGAAAACGCCTGGGTTTTCCTCGCGAGGGCCTGAAGCAGGCGGGCTGCCCGGCCCGAGTCGATCGCCTCCTCTGCGACCTCCCGTGCCACCTGGGCATCGCCCGCGGTGGCCGAGGCCCGCAGGAGGGCGGCGGCGTTGAGCACGACCACGTCCCGACGCGTGCCGTCCTGGCCCGACAGCACCTCCCGGATCGCGGCGGCGCTTGCCACGGACCCATCGACGTGCAGTTCGGCGAACCGTTCGATGGGCATGGTGGCGAGACCGAACTCTTCCGGCGTCCAGCGTGTTTCCGTGAGCCGGGTCTCCGTCAGTCGGCCTTCGTCGAACTCGTGGTCGAGGGGCTCCTCGACCGGCCATGCTTGCCCTCGCGCTTCGATCACGTCCGTGGGACCGAAGAGGCTCACCTCGTCGAGCCACCCGGAGGGGGCGAATCCATCGACGCCCCCGATTGCCCCCGAGACCACCACGGCCCTCGGCAGCCCCAGCATCGCGGCGGCGGTCGCAAGCGGCCTGCGTGCGGACCGCCGCCCCACGCCGATCACCTGCACGCTCGCGGCCGCCGGGTTGCAGAGGGGCCCGACGAGATTGAAGACCGTCGGCCTGCCGAGCGACCGTCGCACCGCCGCGATCCGAGCCATCGCGGGATGGTGGATTGGAGCCAGACAGAAACAAAGCCCGAGTTCCTCGAGGCACTCGGCCGCTTGAATCGGCGCGAGATCGACCCGTACGCCGAGGGCCTCGAGCACGTCGGCCGACCCGGTGCGGCTCGATACGGCCCGGTTGCCGTGCTTCGCGACGGGAACGCCGGTCGCGGCCACGACGATCGCCGCAGCGGTGGAAATGTTGAAGGTGCCCAGGCCGTCGCCGCCGGTGCCGCAGGTGTCGGCGACGCACGGGAAAACGGTCTGCACCGGAAGCATTCTCGCCCGCAGCGAGTCGGCCACGCCCGCGATCTCTTCCGCGGTTTCACCCCGGTCGGCGGCGGCCACCAGCCAAGCCCGGAGCGGTTCGAGGGCCGTGGATTCCCCCGGGTCGCCCGCATCGAGAACGGCACCGTCGAGAACGGCATCAACGATCTGTCTCGCCTGCTCGCGGTCGAGCGGTGTGTCGAAGCGGGCCGCGGCGGAGACCTGCGGATCGGGGGCGTCGGCGGGGGCGGACGGCGGCTCGGACATCGGTTTTCGGATAGGATTTCGGGCGAACGCCCCAAGCATACCCGCGAGGAGAATCCTGACTTGCCCCGAAAGGTCATCATCGACGTTGACGCCGGCATCGACGATGCCGTGGCCTTGTCGATGGCCCTTTTCGACCCAAGGCTGGAGGTGCTCGCCGTCACGGCGACCGCGGGAAACGTCCCCGCGGAGCAGGCGACGGGCAATGTCCAGGCGATCGTTTCGCTCCTCGATCCGCCCCGGCTGCCGCGGATCGGCGTCGCGCCGGCGGACGTGACCCGGCCCGAGCGGCCTTCGACCGTCCACGGGCCCGACGGCCTCGGGGGGGCCGACATCCCGCGGGTGCAGCTCCACGGGGGGCACGTCTCGGAAAAGGTGATCCACGAGATCGTGAAGGCGAATCCGAGGGAGGTGACGATCCTGGCCCTCGGGCCGCTCACGAACCTCTCGAGGGTGTTGCGTCGCGATCCATCGATCGTGGAGAGCATCGGCGAGGTGGTCGTTTCGGGAGGCACATGGCAGGGGCACGGCAGCATCACGCCCGCGGCCGACTTCAACTTCTTCGCCGACCCGCTCGCCGCCCGTCACGTCGTCCGCGAGCCGCTGACGAAGACGCTCGTTCCGCTCGAGACGACCGGCCAGCTGGTGTTCGACTTCGGGTTGCTCGAGGAGATTCCGGACGAGTCGAGCCGGGTCGGGTTTCTGCTCCACCGCACGCTGCCGCCGCTCTACCGCGGTTACCGCCAGCTGCTCGGCATCGAAGGGGTGCGGCTCCACGACGCGGTCGCGGTCGTGTCGCTCCTCCATCCGGAGCTCTTCGAGCGGTCCACCGTCGCGGCCGACGTCGAAACCTCCGGCGAGCTGACGAGCGGCATGCTCGTGATCGACCGCCGGCAGGTCCGCGAGTGGCGGCCGAACATCGACATCCTCACGGCCTGCGATGCGGCGGCCGTTCGCGACTGCATCCTGCGGGGCCTGTCAGCAGCGGCCCGCGAGTGCGAGTGAGGGCCTACGTCCGCGACCTCAGGGCTGCTGCTGGGAGGGCTCGAACTCGGCCCGGCTTCCGACCGGCATCTCGAGCGTCATCCGCTCCCGGTTGCGGAAGATCACGAGGCCGACCGTGCGGTTGACCGGCGTCACGCTCACCATGCTGACGAGATGGTCGTCGTCATCGACGACACGCCCGTTGTATTCGAGGATCACGTCGTCGTTGACGATGCCGGCCGAGGCGGCCGGCGTGCCCGCCGTCACTCCCGACACCCGCGCGCCCACGGGGCGGACCATGCCGAGGCGTTCCGCGGTCTGCTGTGAGAAGTTGCGGTCGAGCGCCACGCCGAGGTAGGCCCTCGCCACGCGGCCGGTCTCGACGAGCTGCTTCGCCACGAACACCGCCATGTCGATGGGGATTGCGAAGCCGATCCCCTCGCTGCCGCCGGAGTTGCTCGCGATCGCCGTGTTGATGCCGACGACCTCGCCCCGCAGGTTGACGAGCGGGCCACCGCTGTTGCCCGGGTTGATCGCGGCGTCGGTCTGGATGAAATCCTGGAACTTCACGTTGCCTTCGCCGAGTTCCAGGTCGCGGCGGCCCTTGGCCGAGACGATCCCGAGCGTGACCGAGTGCGACAGGCCGAACGGGCTTCCGATGGCGAGCACCGTGTCGCCGATGTCGATCGATTCGTCGCGGGCGAACCGCGCGAACACGAGTCCCTCGGCCCGAATCTCGAGCACCCCCACGTCGGTGCCGTCGTCGCTCCAGACCCTCAGCGGCTTCAGTTCGCGGCCGTCGTCGAGCTTGATCCGGATGTTCTCCAGCGCCGAGCGGTGGATGACGTGGCGATTCGTGATGACGACGGTGCGTCCGCCCACCTCCGTGATCACGCCGGAGCCGGTCTCCTCCTCGCTCGACTTGCCGTTTCGAGGCCGCAGCGAGGGCTTCTTCGCATCGATGTGGACGACCGTCGGCGTGACGAGGCGGACGAGTTTCCGCAGGATCGAGCTCTGTCGTTCGAGCAGTTCGACCTCGTCCTCGAGCTGTCGGTAGAGCTTCGACCGCTCGGCATCGCTCATGCGGCGGTGGCTGACCGGATCGACCGGCGGACGTGTCGCCGCCGCGGGCCTCGGCTCCTCGCCGACCGACGAGCTTTGCCCGCCGAGGGTTGCGATGGCCACACCGAGCGACAGCAGCGTCGCAGGAACGATCGCCCGGTGGATGTTCGCCGACTGGAGTGGCATCGACCGGTGTTCCTGCGGGGGCGGGCGGTTCCGGCGGAACCGCCCCGGCCGCCGATCATACCCCGTCCATCGGCGTTTCGAGCCGCCTCCCGCGACCCGGGCGTCAGGAGACGTCCAGCTCGACGTCGCCGGACATCTCCTCCTGCTCCTCACGACGCGAAGCGGGGGAATAGCCGGTCCTTTCGACGTCGCGCTGGCAGCCGATGCACATCGTCGCATAGGGCAGGGCGTTGAGTCGGGCCATCGGGATCCTGCTGTTGCACACCTCGCAGAGGCCGTAGTGGCCGGACTTCATGCGGTCGAGTGCATTCTCGATCGACGCCAGTTCCCGGCTCTCCACCTCTGCCAGCTGCGACGAGATCTCGTCCTGGGCGGAATCGTAGGCGGCGTCCATGACGTCGCCGGGCGATTCGCTCCGCAGTTCCCTCAACAACGTCAGGTCTCCCGCCAAGGCGTTCCGCAACGCGTCGCGGCGACGGACGAGGATCGATCTGAGGTTCAATAGTGCATCTTTGCGTGCCATCTGCCATCCTCCTCGCCCCCGGATTGCATGTCGGAGGCAGTCAATCCTACGCACCCCAGCCGGCCCCGGTTCACGACCTTGACGTTTATTTCCCGATCGGCTTCCCGCTTGCGAAAATGGAGCGGAATCGGCCCGCTGACAGTTGGGATGCCCGCAGGGTCGGGGCACGTTTCCCCAGCTTCGCGAGCGGCAGCGACGGCCGCCGGCAACGGTCACTCCGTCCTGCCGAAGCACCAGATCGTTCCGTCCTCGCCAGCCAGCACAACCCGCCCGGCCGCGACGGCCGGCGAGCCGGTGAAGCCCTGCCCGGCGTCGAACTCCCAGAGCACCGTGCCGTCCCCCGTCCGCAGGGCGGCGATCCGTCCGGCCGTGTCGGCTGCGATCACCGCGGAATCCGGATTGCGGCCGGTTTCACGGACGCGGACGACCACCGGCGAGGCATCGACCTTGCCCCGCATGGGGGCCCGCCAGAGGCGATTTCCGTCAGCCACGGAGAAAGCCTCGACAGCCCGGCCGCGGGTGCCGACGATGGCCAGCGGTCCGGCCGTGCCCTCCGCGATCGTCGCGCTCGACCGGTAGGCTTGGCCGCCGCCTGCCGGTTTTTTTTGCCAGCGGATGGAATGATTCGTGTCGGGCCGCGGGGCGACGTCGATTCGATAGAACGTTCCCCCCTCGCTGCCGAAGAAGACGGACGTGCCGAGGCCCGCCGGCGTCGTGCCCGTCGGGCCGTCGATCGCCACTTCACCCGCGGGCTTGCCGGTGGCGGCGTCGATCGCATGGAGCCGTCCGTCGCAGCCGGCGATGAGGATGAAGCCCGCCACGACCGTCGGCATGCAGCGAATCTGGTCGGCGATCGAATGGCTCCACAACTCCTTGCCGCTCTCGGCCGAAAGGCACACGAGCGAGGCATCCTGCGAGCCGACGAGGATCCTCGCCGGCCCGCGTCCGGACGGGTCGACGACGACGCTCGGGCCGCCGGAGATTTCTCCGTCCCGCTCGTGCTCCCAGGCGACCTCGCCGGTTTTCGCATCCAATGCGCGGACGACGCCGAACGAGTCGCCGGCGACCACGAGCGATGGCGAGCCGCCCGCCGAATCCGCGGCCCCGGCGACGAACGCCGCCGCCGCCGAAAACCCCGCCTCCCCCTTGAACTTCCAGCGGGTTTCTCCGGTCGCCAGCGAGAGGGCGTGGAACGTGCCGTCGAGGTCGCCGATGTAGATCGTGCCGTCGGCGATGATCGGCGTCGCCTCGAAAGAAGTCTTGTCGAACCGCCGCTGCCATGACTCCCGGAGCGGAAACCCCAGGATCGAGCCGGAGCGGCCGGTGCCCTCGACGCATCCGCGGGCCATCGGCCACGCCTCCGTGGCGGCCTCAGCGATGCGGGGCTCTTCCGCGACCGCCGCCGAGGCGATCAACACGACCGCCAGCATTCCCCATCCCATGGCGGCGATCATGACGCGGCCTCGTAGAGCCGCAGCAGGTCATCGGTGACCACCGGCCGCGGGTTGAAGCCCGCGGTCCATTGCGTCGCGGCCGCTTTGGCGAGGTGCTCCGAATCGGGGCGTTCGATGCCGAGCCCGCGAAGCGACGTCGCAAGGCCGGCGGAGCGAAGCGTCGCCGTGAGCCAGTCTGCAATCCGGTCGGCCGCGTCGGCATCCTCCTGCTCCCCGGAGAGATCCGCCCAGAGTTCGGCGTAGCGATCCCAGGCACGTCGGCCGTTGAACCGCACCACATGCGGCAGCACCACGCCGACCGCCTGGCCATGGGCGACCCCGTGGCCGGCCGTGAGCGGGTTGGCGAGGGCATGGGCCGCGCCGAGCATCGCGTTTTCGATGGCGAGGCCTGCCCAGGCGGCCGCGAGCTGGACCGCTGCTCTCGCCTCGAGATCTGCCCCGTCGGCGAGCACCCGCGGAAAGTTGCGGCAGAGGAGCCGCCACGCCTCACGCGAGAAGACCCGCGAGCCGGGCGTGGCCGCGAGGCTCACATGGCTCTCCACGGCGTGGGAGATCGCGTCCATGCCGGTGAGGGCAGTCACGCCGGCCGGCTGCGTGAGCGTGAGCCGCGGGTCGAGGATGGCGACGCGAAAGGCGGCCGCGGCGGCGCCGCAGGCCATCTTCATGCCGGTCTCGGCGTCGGAGATCAGGGCGAACGACTGCGTCTCGCTGCCCGTGCCCGCGGTCGTCGGCACGGCGATCGACGGGAGCATGGGGCCCTTCGCCCGGTCGCGGCCGTGGTAGTCGCGCATCGTGCCGCCGAGCGAATGGAGGAAGTTGATCCCCTTCGCGCAGTCCATCGAGCTGCCGCCGCCGATGCCGACGATGAGGTCGGGCCGGAACGCCCTCGCGACCGCGGCCCCCGACTCGACGTGGCGGGTGGTCGGGTTCTCGGAAAACCCCGAGAAGCACTCGACGTCGAGGCCGGCGCGGCGAAGCGACTCCGACCCGAGCGCCGCATGCCCAGCGGCGACGACGCCCGGATCGCTCACGACGAGCGCCCGGCGGCAGCGAAGCTCCGCGGCGATTTCGCCGAGCTTTTCGACGGAGCCTCCGCCGGACACCAGACGCGTCGGACAGCGAAACTCGAACGAAGGGGCGGCGGGCGTCATGGGCGCGGGCGTCAGAAAGGAGAGCCGGAGGTTTCGGATGCGCGGGTTCAGGGCCGCTTCACGTGGTCACCGCAAGCTCCGCATGGAGCTGGAGCGCCCGCGAGCGGTAGAGGAAGTCGATGATGTTCCCTTCGTGCGGCTGCAGCCAGTCGAGCTTCGTCGTCGGGATCGGCCCGAGGTTGAGCCGGTCGATGTGCGTGCAGCCGACGAGCCTCGACTGGAAGGCGGGGTCGTCGGTGATCGCCGTGGCGACGAGTGTCGGGCCGATGGCGTCGAGGATCCTTTCCTGCGGGCACTCCACGACGCTGACGAACGGAAACATGTATTCCGCCCGGGCGATGTCGGGCTCCGGGCTTCCGCAGTGGACGACCGTGGGCCGCAGCCAGCCGCAACGTTCCCCCTCGACGAGCCTGGGGCCGTAGGGTTCGGTGGCATGGGTCACGCCGGGGGCCTTCAGGCCCGCCTCGATCTGTCCCCAGATGGCCTTGGCGGCGCCGGGGATCGTGAAGGCGGCAAGTTTCGCATCGGGGTCGTCCGGAGGCTTCACGTCCACCGGGCCGAGTCGGGCGGCGATCGCCTCGGCGATGCGTTTCGTGTGGCGGCTCGCGTAGATCGCCGAGGCGTTGATGCAGCCGCGGCCGCTGTTGACGGCGACGCTCTCGATCATGACGTCGAGGTGCCTCTCCCAGTCGTCCACGCA
>DHLZ01000045.1:429-6046 GCA_002405515.1 Planctomycetaceae bacterium UBA4655 | reverse complement strand
CGGAGCCTCCTGCAGCAGTTCTATCGGCGGTACGGCAAGACAGCCGCCGAGGTACGCACGTTCTGGGACGACTCCCAGAAATATCTCTACATGCCCCGGCTCAAGAGCCGCGATGTGCTCACCGGCGCGATCCGCGAAGGCGACAAGACCCGCGACTACTTCGGCACCGCCCATGGCCGCACGGGCGTTGCCTTCGAGGGTTTTGCATTCGGCGACCCGCACGTGCAGGCCGACGCCGACTCGCTCCTGCTCATCGAGCCTGGCACTGCGGCGGCTTTTGCCAAGGCAAGGGAGGCCGTGAAGCCGTCTTCGGGCCCGGCCTCTACAGCCGGATCACAGCCGCCCATCGGCCCCGCCACTCCGATCGGCTCCGGCACGACGCCCCCGATCGCCGCTCCGGCCCCTGCCAGCGCTGCCGTCCGACGATTCCGGGGCACCGCTCAGATCGACGCCTCGACGGCGAAGATGCGGCTGCGCGACATCGCCGACGAGATCATCGCCCTCCTGGCGAGCGACGCCGACGCGACGGTTCACGTGACGCTCGACGTCACCGCCGAGTTTCCTGCCGGCCCGAAGGATCATGTAAAATGTGGCGTAGCGGAAAACGCCACGAATCTCGGTTTCACGACGAAGTCGTGGGAGTGAGCAGGTCTCGGCACACGAGGACGGCACGGATGCGATGGGGCAGATTCGACGCCTGGTTCGAGTATGTGCCGGTCCACGAGCGGATCGCGGCCGCGAAGAAGCGGGCGGCCAAGCGGGCGAAACAGGCGGGCCGCCAGCCTGAGCCCGTCGCGATCACCGGCCGCGACATCGCCAAGACATTCTGGGGGAAGTCGTGGTGCCGGAACCTGGAGAGCTACAGCGACTTCGCGAACCGTCTGCCCCGCGGTCGCACCTACGCCCGCAATGGCTCCGTGGTCGATCTGCTCGTCGCCCGCGGCCGCGTCGAGGCGATCGTCGCCGGGTCGGTCGTGTACGACGTGGCGATCGCCATCGCGCCGCTCTCGCCCGTGAAGTGGCGGGCGATCAAGGCCGATTGTGCCACGTCGATCGGGTCGCTCATCGACCTGCTCGCCGGCCGGCTGGCCGACGACGTGATGGAGCGGCTCGTGAAGACCGGCGACGGGATGTTTCCGTCGCCGCGCGAGATCGACGTCAAGTGCTCATGCCCGGATGGCGCCTATCTCTGCAAGCACCTCGCGGCGGTGCTGTATGGGATCGGAAGCCGGCTCGACACGCAGCCGGAACTGCTCTTCCTGCTGCGGGGTGTCGATCAGAAGGAGCTCGTGGCCGCAGCGACGAAGGAATCCGTGACGAAGGCGGTGCGCCGCGACGACGCGCACGCGCTTGCCACGGATGACCTGTCGGCGATCTTCGGCATCGACGTGGAGGGCGCGAAGCCGGCGACCGGCCTGAAGCCCAAGCCGAAACGCAAGTCCAAACCAAAAACAAAGGCCAAGCTCAAACCGAAGGCAAAGTCCAAACCGAAGGCAAAGTCCAAACCGAAGGCAAAGGCGAAGGCGAAGGCAAAGCCCAAGCGCAAGCCCAAGCCGTGAGGGAACGAGCAACCGGCGCGATCATTCCATCGCGGCCCGGCCCACGTCGAGCGACAGGATTCCGAGCAGCTCTTCGTCGCGCATCTCGGTAAGCAGCGTCTCCCCTGCCGCAGACGGCCCCAGCAGCCGATCGGCGAGATCCTGCTTCTGGCGAAGCATGTCGTCGATCCGCTCCTCGAGGGTGCCACGGCAGACGAAGGCGTGGACGATCACGTTCCGCTTCTGGCCGATACGAAACGCCCGGTCGGTCGCCTGGTTCTCGACGGCCGGGTTCCACCAGCGGTCGAAGTGCACCACGTGCGACGCGGCGGTGAGGTTGAGCCCCGTCCCTCCGGCCTTCACCGAGATCACGAAGAAGGGCACGTCGTCTTCCTCCTGAAACCGACGTACAAGCTCCTTCCGCTTCCCCACCGGCACGCCGCCGTGCAGCACGACTCCCGGCCGGCCGAACACCTCGCCGAGCCAGCCGGCCAGCGGGTGGCAGAGCGTCTGGAACTGCGTGAAAACGAGCACCTTCTCCTGCCGGGCCGCGATCGGTTCGCAGAGTTCGGCCAGACGGAGGAACTTGCCGCTTTCTTCGGCCACGTAGGCCGACACGTCGGCTGCCAGATGCTGGGCGGGATGGTTGCAGATCTGCTTGAGCCGCATCGTCGTCGCCAGCACGATCCCACGGCGGCGGATGTCGTTCTCGCGGCCGGCATCGCGGAGCGAGTCGAGTTGCTTCCGGAGATCCTCCACCGTCTTCTGGTAGAGGGCGGCCTGCTTGCGGGAGAGCCCGCATTCCGACCGCATCACCGTCTTCGCGGGGAGGTCCGGGGCGATCTTCGGGTCGGTCTTGAGCCGACGGAGAATGTAGGGCTGGACGAGCCTGCGGAGCGGCGCGAATCCCTGCGACGCCTCCCGCTTTCCCATCCGTTTCACGAACGCCTTGAATTCGGCCGCCGAGCCGAGCAGGCCCGGGCAGCAGAAGTCGAAGAGCGACCAGAGGTCGCCGAGATGGTTCTCCACGGGCGTGCCGGTGAGCACGATCCGCGCGTCGGCCCGCAGCCGCTTCACCGCCTTCGTCTGTGCGCTCGATGCGTTCTTGATCGCCTGCGCCTCGTCGAGCACGGCCAGCCGCCATGGCACGTCCGCGAGCCAGTCGAGCTTTTTCACGAGCCCATAGGTCGTGACGATCACGTCGTAGCCCGCCAGCCCCCGCTCCGGCGCCGCGGCGAGCCGGTCGAAGAGATCGGCCTCGCACTCCGAGCGGTGGAGAAACAGGGGGGTGATGTCGGGAGCGAAGCGGGCCAGTTCCTGCTTCCAGTTGCCGACGAGCGACGCGGGAACCACGAGCAGGCTCGGCCGCCTGGGCGGTCTGGCGGCTGCCCTGCCGGCGGTGGATCGCGGTCGGCCGGCCGCCTCGTCATCCGCCCGCATTCGGAGGAAGAGGTCGATGAGCTGGATCGTCTTGCCGAGCCCCATGTCGTCGGCCAGGCAGGCGCCCAGCCGCAGCCTCGTGAGAAACCAGAGCCAGCGGACGCCGTCCTCCTGATAGGGACGGAGCGTCGCGTTGAGCCCGCGGCCGGGAGTGCAGCCGGCGCGGCCGTGCGGATCCCGGAGCGACGCGAGCGTGTCGCGAAGCCATGGCCCCGCCGCCACGTCGGACCATTCAACGACCTTCTCGTCGGCCTCTTTTCCCACGCCGAAGTCGGCTCCCGCGAGCAGCCGCATGCCCTTCACGAAGTCGATGCCCTCGGCGTGCTCACGCTCGAGCCGCTTCCACTGGGCGAGGGCCTCCCGCAGACGGTCGCGGTCCACCTCCACCCACCTGCCGCGGAGGAGCGAGAGACTCTCCGTGCCGGCGAGCAGTTCCGCGATCTCCGCCTTGCTCAGTGGTTCGCCATCGACGGCGACATCGACCGAGAAGTCGAGCAGCCCGTCGACGCCAAGCTCGTGAGGCGTGTCGGTCCCGAGTTGTACCCTCACGGTCGGCCGTGGCGGCTTTCTGGCCCGCCACCAGTCGGGCACGCGGACTGCGAGGCCAGCCTCCTCCATCGCGGGCACGTCGCGAAGAAACCGATGCGCCTCGGCGATCGTGATCGCCCGCGGCGTGAAGATGGCCCTCGAATCGAGCCACTCCCGAACGAGGCTGCTTCCCCTCGCGGCCTCTCGCACCGGGGCGAGCAGATCGAGGAGCCTGGCTTGATCGTTGCGGTCGGCCGACTCCTCGATCGCCTTGGCCAGGGGGAGATGCTGCACGCCGGAGGCGGCCGACAGCCGGTGGGCATACGTGGCGAGGAACGCGAAGGGCCTCGACTCGTCGCGACGGTTCTCCGCGAGATGAAACGTGACCTTGCCGAGCAGGTGCAGCCGTTTATCGACGGCCGAAAGCACCGCGACGAGCCCTCCCTTGGCTGCAGTCGCCCGTTTTCGAAGGGCGGCGGCCAGGTCGAACCAGACGTCGCGGAGCATCTCGTCATCGAGGTACTCGAGGCCGTGAAAAGGCGGAGCGGCGGCGAGTGTGGCCGCGAGCGTGGCCGCGTCGGGCGGCGGAATGAGCCGCTCGAACTGCGGTCGCGATCCGGACGCCATGAAGGTCGCTCGTCCCTCCTCCGAAAGATGGGCGACCGCCTCGACGAGCCTGCGGGTCCATCCCCGGAAGAACGCAAGGTCGGGTGGCAGCGTGACGGAGTCGTCCAGTTCGGCGATGTGGAACAGGCCGGTGGTCCGTTCGCTGCTGAACGCCGAAGCGATGCGTGCGGCCTGGTCGGATTGCAGGTCCGCGACGGGCGGGGCGTCTTCCGGCGGCGCAGGCTCGTAGGTAAGCCGGCCATGCGGCGAGAGGCGGAGGCGGTAGGGGTGTTGTCGTGGGGCGGTCATGGCCGGGCGTGGCGGGTGATGCTACCGGAAACGCGGCGGCCCCGAAGCCCGAAGACCGCCCGAAGGTTTCCAGCAAAACCGCACTCACCACGCGGATTTCCGGGAAACTGTCCTGGAGTTGCGGCGCGGACCGTAAACTGTCGGGTGTTCCGAGGGCATCTGGAGACCGGATGATGCAGGATTTTGGGCGGCTGCCGATCGTGCAGATTGACGACGGCCGAACCGACGCGACGGCGATGATGGAGCCCGCGGCGGCCTCGCGGCTACCGCAGGGTGGCCCGCGGCTACCGCCGTGGCTCCGTCAGAACCTGCTGGCCGGGGGAGGGCATGCGGAGACGGCCGGGCTGATCGCGGAGCTCGGTCTCGAGACCGTCTGCTCCTCGGCGAAGTGTCCCAACCGGCTCGAATGCTGGTCGCAGAAGACGGCCACGTTCATGATCCTCGGCAACGTCTGCACGCGTCCGTGCGGATTCTGTTCGGTGCCCAAGGGGAAGACGGAGGAGCTGGAGCAGGACGAGCCGGCGCGGGTGGCGGAGGCGGCGAGGCGGCTGGGGCTCGCGCACGTCGTGATCACGAGCGTGACCCGGGACGACCTGCCCGACGGCGGCGCCGAGCATTTCCGGCGGACCATCGAGGCGGTGCGGGCGGCCACCCGCGCGGTGATCGAGGTGCTCGTGCCAGATTTTCTTGGCAAGGAAGGGGCCCTCGAACGACTCATGGAGGCGCGGCCCGACGTCTTCAACCACAACACCGAGACGGTGCCGCGGCTCTACCGCGTCGTCCGCGGCCGCAAGAGCGTCTACCCGTGGACGCTCGAGCTATTGGCCCGCGCGAAGAGGCTCATGCCCGACGTGAAGACGAAGAGCGGGCTCATGCTCGGCCTCGGCGAGACCCGCGAGGAGCTGCTCGCCGTTTTTGCCGATCTCGTCGCCCACGGCGTCGACTTCCTCACCCTCGGCCAGTACCTCCAGCCGACGCTCGATTCGCTCCCGGTCGAGCGGTACGTTCCGCCGGAGGAGTTCGACGAGCTCGGCGCGATCGCGAAGAGCATGGGCTTTCGGAAAGTCGCCTCGGGCCCGCTCGTCCGCTCGAGCTACCACGCCCGCGACATGGCCGACGACGGCCGGTGACGCAGCAGGCCGGCATCGTGGAAGCCCGAGGCGCACCATCACATAGAACGCGGCAGGCTCGATCAG
>DHLZ01000045.1:0-173 GCA_002405515.1 Planctomycetaceae bacterium UBA4655 | reverse complement strand
CATGACCAAAAACTGATCGCGGCAGGAGAACCCACGACACGTGTAGTTGCACGGTATCGCTCCACGCAGGCGGTCCGGTCTGCATGTCGTCAAACTCCCTCTCGGTTTGCGCCTCGGGCTACCGGTTTTACTGCAGCTATGCCTGCAGCGGAACTTGCACCTCGGGCTTCCGT
>DHLZ01000109.1:6885-7112 GCA_002405515.1 Planctomycetaceae bacterium UBA4655 | reverse complement strand
GAGCGGGGCCGCGACCGCGGCCGCCGGCGCGTTCGCCTCCGTGGCCTGCGTGAGGGCGATCACGATCTGCACCACCATCGTGGCGCGCGCGACGTTGCTCGTGAACTCGCTCGGCACCACCGCGACCACCGTCGCCGTCGCCACGAGCGCCGGCGTCGCCCACGGCCCGTCCGGGATCCAGCCGGTGATCGCCCGTCCGGCGGCGGCCGCGAGCCCCGTCGAGAAGC
>DHLZ01000109.1:0-6708 GCA_002405515.1 Planctomycetaceae bacterium UBA4655 | reverse complement strand
GCTCGCCGAGCGCGAGCCCGCCGCCGTAGAGCAGCACGACGTCCCAGTCGATCTTCGCGTCGCGCCAGGCCACGGCCCGCGATCGTCGGCCGTCGGGCCCACGATCACCCGGCAGGATGAAGAGCAGGATCGCGCCCAGGATCGCGGCGACCCCCTCCGGCAACCGGTCGCGGAGCCATGCCGCCGCCGGATGGTCGGGGCCCGCGGCCACGAGCACGAACCCCGGCACGACCCAGAGCGCGATCGTGATGCCGAAGGCGGCCGCGGTCGATCGCTGCGACGTGGTCCACGCCCCGAGCCTCCGCCGCTCATCCCGGACGAACGCCCCGACCCCCTCGAGCCGATCGACCCCCGCGGGAAAGAGCCGGGAGAGCACGGCGACGAGGATCGTGCCGAGAATCGCGACGACGGGCAGGCAGAGCCCGCACCATCCCGGAAACGACACGTGCACGCCGAGCTCCTTGCGGAGGAACCCGAGGCCGATCAGGTTCGTGGGCGTGCCGATCGGCGTCGCGAGCCCGCCGATCGAGGCCGCGAAGGCGATGCAGAGGAAGAGGCCGGTGGCGAACGCCGGGGCGGGCCTGCGACCCGGCGAGGCCTCCTCGACCGCCGCCAGGATGCCCGTCACGATCGCGAGCATCATCGCCGCCGTCACGGTGTTGGAGATGAAGGCGCTTGTGAGGATCGAGACCACGGCGACGGCCGCGAGGATCCGCACGGGTTTCTCGCCGACCCATGGCACCGCGAGCACGGCGTAGGCGAGCCGTCGGTCGAGCCGGTGGATTCGGATCGCCTCCGCCAGGAGGAACGACCCGATGAAGAGAAAAATGAGCGGGTCGGCGAACGGCCGAAACACCTCCTTCGCCGGCGCCACGCCGAAGACCACGCACGCCGCGGCGCCCAGCAGCGCCGTCACGGCCAGCGGCAGGGCCTCGGTGAACCAGAGCACGATCACCGCGGCGACGATCACCACGAGATTCTGTGCTTCCGGGGTGAGGTCCATGCATGCAGCCCGACGTCAGCGTACCGAAATGAGAGGTCAGGATACGGAAGCCCGAGGCGCGAGCCGAGAGGGGCGTTGACGATCGTGTCGTGAGCCGACGTCACGTTGCTCGAGAACGTTTCTTCGGCCGGGGTTGTGTGGCGGGTTCCGTCGGTTTGTCAGCACCCCTCCTCCCCTCTCGGCTTGCGCCTCGGGCTTCCGGGTTTTTTGCAACTCAGCCTGCAGGGCAACTTGCCGTACGACCTGCGTCAGTACGTCTTCCCGAGCGCGGCCTGGGCGGCGGCCAGTCTCGCGACCGGCAGGCGGAACGGCGAGCAGCTCACGTAGTCGAGGCCCACGTGGTGGCAGAAGACCACCGAGTGGGGATCGCCGCCGTGCTCGCCGCAGATGCCGAGCTTGATGTCCTTGCGGGTCTTGCGGCCCTTCTCCACCGCGATCTCCATGAGCTTGCCGACGCCGCTGGAGTCGATCGAGGCGAACGGGTTCGCCTTGAAGATGCCGGCGTCGGTGTACGTCTGGAGGAACGAACCCATGTCGTCGCGGCTCATGCCGAGGCAGGTCTGGGTGAGGTCGTTGGTGCCGAACGAGAAAAACTCGGCCGTCTCGGCGATCTCGTCGGCCGTGAGGGCGCCGCGCGGGATCTCGATCATCGTGCCGACCAAGTACTTGATCTTCTGCCCGGTCTCCTTCTGCACCTGCTCGGCGACGCGGTGGACGATCTCCACCTGGTTGTCGAGCTCCTTCTTGAAGCCGACGAGCGGAATCATGATCTCGGGCTTCACCTTGATGCCGTCCTTCTGCACCTTCGCCGCCGCCTCGAAGACGGCGCGGGCCTGCATCTCGGAGATCTCGGGGTAGCTGATGCCGAGGCGGCAGCCACGGTGGCCGAGCATCGGGTTGAACTCGTGGAGGGCGTGGACGCGGGCCTTCACCGTCTCGACGGGCAGCTTGAGCTTCTTGGCCAGGTCGGCCTGGGCCTTCTCGTCGTGCGGCACGAACTCGTGAAGCGGCGGGTCGAGGAAGCGGATCGTGGCCGGCCGGCCCTCGAGGGCCCGGAAGATCCCCTCGAAGTCGTCCCGCTGGTAGGGCAGGAGCTTCGCGAGCGCCTCGCGGCGGGCCTCCTCGTTCTCGGCGAGGATCATCTCCCGCATCGCGTCGATCCGGTCGCCTTCGAAGAACATGTGCTCCGTCCGCGTCAGGCCGATCCCCTCGGCCCCGAAGGCGATCGCGTGCCGCACCTGCTCGGGCGTGTCGGCGTTGGTCCGCAGGCCGAGCTTCCGGTGCTTGTCGGCGAGCTTCATGATGAAGTCGTAGTACTGGAAGACCTCCGAGTCGCCGGGCTTCATCGTCTTGGCGATGAGCACCTGCTTCAGCTCACTGTCGGCCGTCTTGATGCCGCCGGCGAAGACCTCGCCGGTCGAGCCGTTGATCGAGATCGCGTCGCCCTCACGGAGCGTCTGCCCGGCACACTTGAGCGTGCCCTTGGCATAGTCGATCTGGATCGCGCCGGCGCCCGCCACGCAGACCTTGCCCATCTGCCGCGCGACGAGCGCCGCGTGGCTCGAGACGCCGCCGCGGCTCGTGAGGATGCCCTCCGCGGCGATCATGCCGCGAAGATCCTCGGGGGAGGTCTCGACGCGGGCGAGCACGACCTTCACGCCCTTGTTGGCGAGCTCCTCGGCCTTCACGGCCGTGAACACGAGCTGCCCCGTCGCGGCGCCGGGGCCGGCCGGCAGGCCGGTGGTGAGCAGCCGGCCCGACTTCTTCGCCGCCTCGTAGTCGGCACGGTCGAAGATCGGGGCGAGCAGCTGCGAGAGGGCGTCGGGATCGGCCGACTGGATCGCATGCTCGGCGGTCATCAGCTTCTGCTTCACCATGTCGTGGGCGATCTTCACGTAGGCCAGCGCCGTCCGCTTGCCGTGCCGCGTCTGCAGCATGTAGAGCTTCTTCTTCTCGACGGTGAACTCGAAGTCCTGCACGTCGCCGAACTTCTTTTCGAGCGTCTGCCGCACCTTCTCCAGCTGCTTGTAGGTGCCCGCGAACATCGGCTCGTGGGCCATCTCGGCGACGGGCTTCGGCGTCCGCACGCCGGCCACCACGTCCTCGCCCTGGGCGTTGACGAGATACTCGCCGTAGAAGACGTCCTCGCCGGTGGCCGGGTCGCGGGTGAAGGCGACGCCCGTGGCGCAGTCGTCGCCCATGTTGCCGAACACCATGCTCTGCACGTTGACGGCCGTGCCCCACTCGTCGGGGATCTTGTACTTGCGGCGGTAGAGGATGGCCCGCTCGTTCATCCAGCTGCCGAACACGGCGCCCACGGCGCCCATCAACTGCGAGAAGGGATCCTGCGGGAAGCCCTTGCCGGTCCGCTCCTTGATGAGCCGCAGGTAGCGGCTGATCAGTTCGCGGAGGTGGGACTCGGTGAGGTCGGTGTCGTCGTGGACGCCGAGCTGGTGCTTCAAGGCCTCCATCGTCTCCTCGAAGGGGTCGTGCTCGTTTTCGTGCCGCTTCTGCACGCCCATCACGACGTCGCCGTACATCTGGATGAAGCGGCGGTAGGAGTCGTAGGCGAAGCGGGGGTTGCCGGTGGCCTCGGCGAGGCCCTTCACGGTCTCGTCGTTGAGGCCGAGATTGAGGATCGTGTCCATCATGCCCGGCATGCTGTCGCGGGCGCCCGAGCGGACGCTGACCAAAAGCGCGTTCTTCGGGTCGCCGAACTTCTTCCCCGTCTCCTTCTCCATGAGTTTCATGGCGGAGGCGACCTCCTCCTCGAGGCCCTTGGGAAACTTCTTGTGATTCTTGTAGTAGTCGATGCAGACCTGGGTCGTGATCGTGAAGCCCGGAGGCACTGGCAGCCCGATCTTCGTCATCTGGGCGAGGTTGGCTCCCTTGCCGCCGAGGAGCGGCTTCATCGTGCCGTCGCCGTCGCACTTCTTCGCCCCGAAGTAGTAGATCATCCGCCCCGCCTTCGCGGCCTTCCCCCCACCGTTGGCGGCTGCGGACGACTTCTTGCCAGAGGACTTCTTCTTGAGCGTGGTGGCCATGAGGAGAGCGGTCAACCTTTCGAAGGGGGAGTTTTGAGAGTTTTCCCGGGGGAAACTCGTGAGAATCTACGTTCGGTTCGGCGGGCAGTCAACGAGCCGAAACCGCCGCCCACACCGCCGGGAGAAACAGTTCAGGCGACCCGCCTGCCGACGGATCGCCCGTAAGGATGCTCAAATTCAGCCGGTCGGCCGGAATCAGCGGCCGCTGCGGGACGCCCGGCGACGCCAGCGGGCAAAACCTGCGACACCAAATCCGATCGCCGCGAGTGCGTAAGTGGAGGGCTCGGGGACGGCGGTGATGCTCATTGATAACGTCTGACCGTTTGTGAAATTGTTCCAAGCACCGCCGTCCTGAGACCGTCGCACGTAGGTAGCGCTGGGAACGACGTACCCGCTGTTATTGAGGCCGGAGAATGGGTCTCCAGCAGCCGCCCGAAGCCAGTTGAACTGGTTCGGATCCGTAGCATTCTGCGCGGTAACGGTGACCCAATACGTCGTGTTGGGGCTGACGGCCACGTTCCCGAGCCCAAAGGAATAGCGGCCGGTCGATCCAACCTGAAGCGATGCCGATGCCTTTTGGGTTCCCGTGGGCAGTCCAGCATTGTTCTCCACCACGGCCAAAAGTGCGGTTGAAAAAGGGGCTACGTCAGAGAGGCCAAGCGTGACCGATTGCAGCTTCAAAAACGAGGAATTCGTCCCAGTTCTGAATGCCACCGCGAACGAGTTCCCCGAACTTCCCGACACTGAGGACCCGACGATCGCAGTATCCCCGGTGTCGATAGCGCCCGTGCCGGACGCTCCCAGGTTCCCAAACACGACATCGGCCAGCGCGGCGTTGGATCCGCCCACCGCCATCAGTGCCAGAGCGGCAACAACTGAACAACTGAAAGAAAACGTCGGCTATTCATGCACATGGGATGGTTGCCAGATGGTGTGTTGCGGATTTCCTGCCAACCATTTGGGAACGCAAATTCCGTGCCGCGAGGTCGGGGAATGTTTCCCTGCTTGGAAACCATCGTCCCTGATGCAATGAAGGTAAAAGATTTTGCCCGGTATTGAACAGATGGGCCGGTGGGAATCGATGCCGTGAACGCCGCGATGCCACCGTGAAGAATCCAGCGGATTTCGCAAGAAAAGCGAATCTGATTCCGTGTTTTTGCGAATTGATTCGCAGGTGTTGCGAAATCGGCTGCCATAGCCGTCTTCTGGAACGCAGGTGTTTTCCAGGGCGGCCCGCAGGAAGCGAGCTTTGGACGCTGAAGTTGTATCGCCGTTTGCCCGCGCGGTTGCCGGTTCACCACAGCCGTCGATGTCGCGGCTGGCCTCCTCCCGGTCGGCCGGCGGGTCGTTCGCCCGATGGCCCCGGCTGCCCGGAAGCTCGGCCGCCGCGAGGCGGCTCGAAGACTCGATCGCCCGCGTCGCCGAGTTCGATTGCCCGGTGCTGCTCACCGGTGAGACCGGGAGCGGCAAGGAGGAGATCGCCCGGGCGATCCACGCCGCGGGCCCGCGGGCAACCAAGCCGTTCATCTCGGTGAACTGCGGCGGGCTCGTGGCGACGCTCGCGGAAAGCCAGCTCTTCGGCCACGAGAAGGGGGCCTTCACCGGCGCGGATGGCCCGACGTTCGGCGTGTTTCGGGCCGCCGACGGCGGCGTCGTGTTTCTCGACGAGATCGGCGAGATGCCGATCGACTTGCAGCCGAAGCTTCTGCAAGTCCTGCAGCGGCTGGAGGTGATGCCGGTCGGCTCGACCCGCGGCCACCACGTTGACGTGATGGTGATCGCGGCGACGAACCGTGATCTCGACGCCGCCGTCGCCGAGGGCGCGTTTCGCGAGGACCTCTTCTATCGGCTCAACACCGTCTGCCTCACCGTGCCGCCGCTGCGGGAGCGGAAGGACGACATCCCGCGGTTCATCGGTCTTTTCTCGGCCCACTTCGCGGGCAGGTACGGCCGGCCGAGGTGGTGGCCGTCGCCCGACGTGCTCGCGCGGCTCGTCGAGCATCCCTGGCCGGGCAACGTGCGGCAGCTCGCCCAGTTCGTGCAGCGGATCTACGTCTTCGAGGACCGGGCCGACGAGGTGCTGCAAGAGCTGTTCGCGGAGGCCGGGGATGCCGGCTTGCCGACGGAGATCCCCCACGGTGGTGCTCTTCCGTCAGCGGCGACGGAGCCCGGCTTCGCCGCGGGCCCGCGGTCGATGACGGCCGTCGCGAACGAGCCGCCGCTCCCGGTCTTCAATCTCGAGGAATTGCGGCGAATGGCCGTGCGACAGTGCCTCGCGGCGACCGGCGGCCACCGGGGCCGGGCGGCGTCCATGCTGGGCGTGTCGCTCAACACGATGACGCGGCTGGTGGCCGAGGCCTGCCCCGAGCTCGCTGCGGCCGTCAAAAGCGGCCGCAAGCGATCGGTGAAGCCGAAATAGCGGCGGGATACGGCGCGCGGAAATACGGAAGCCCGAGGCGCGAGCCGAGAGGAGCGTGGACGATCGTGCCGCGAGGCGATGTCACGTCGCCCGAGAACGTTCCTCCGACCCGGCGTTGTGACACCTCCCGTCGGGTTGCTGCCACCCCGACTCCCCTCTCGGCTTGCGCCTCGGGCTTCCGGGAAATTGCGCGCTCGGCCTGCAGGGAAACACTGCGCCTCGGGCTTCCGGGAATTTGCGCG
>DHLZ01000157.1:5207-8879 GCA_002405515.1 Planctomycetaceae bacterium UBA4655 | reverse complement strand
TCCCCTTCCCCCCTCGTCCCCTCCCCCCCCCCCCCCCCCCCCCCGCGCCTCCCCCCCCCCCCCCCCCTTCCCCTTCCCCTTTCTCCCCGCTGTCTTCCGCCCGCCTCCGGCTTCCGTAGTGGGTACCTGTTCGCCTGCAGGGAAACTTGCGCCTCGGGCTTCCGTAGTGGGCACCTGTTCGCCTGCAGGGAAACTCGCGCCTTGGGCTTCCGGGAAAGTCAGCAGGCCGAGTTGCCCGCAGAATAATGTCAACAACTTGATGCTCCCGGTAGTAACTTCCCGCCATTCAAGTCGGCATCCGAGCAAGCGGAGGGCACGGATGCCCGAAGCGAGCGTCCGGCGATGGGCACGGGCAGCCCCGAACCCGGCGCGTCAGCCCCCTTTTGAAGTCCGTTTTTGAGGTACAATCCGCGAATGGTCCCGCTTCTCGCCAATCGGTTCACGGTCTGCCTGCCGCCGCTGTGGCTCGTCGGCACGGGTGTGCTCGCGGGCGGGGCCGTGCTGCTCGCGATGTATGGCCTCGTGCGGCTGATCGCACCGAGGCTCGCGGCGGAGGTCCGCGCGAGCTTCTCGGAGGGCTTCCTCGGACCCGTCGCGTGGCTGGCCTTCGTCTGCGGGGCCGTGGCGGTGGCGACGACGCCCGTCGTGCCGGTGACGACGATCCTGCGGTCGCTCGCCCGGATCGCCACGGCCGGTGAAACGAGCCGCACGGTGACGGTCGCGGCGAACGCACAACAGCAGGAGATTCGACTCGAGGTGCGGCCGCAGGAGATCGAGTCGATTTCACTCGAGAGCGATTCGCCGCTCTCTGTCCGCACTCAGCAGCCGATCGAGGGCTTCGCGCTCGTCAAGGTTCCCGTCGTCGAACTCTCCTCGGGCATGCCGTGGACGTGGCACCGCAGACCGCCGAGGGAGCGGGGGGCCACGGTGCTCGACACGTCGCCGACACCGTTCCTCGGCGCGGAGGCGAAGCTCGACGCGACGAATCCCTCGGCGGAGCCGGCGGCCCTCCGGATTCGCGTGACGCTCGCCCCCGAATTTCCACAGGCCGCCATGCTGCCCTGGTCGGCCGCGGCGACGATCGCGGTGGTCGGGGCCT
Organism: Planctomycetaceae bacterium UBA4655; assembly: GCA_002405515.1. Lineage (GTDB taxonomy): Bacteria > Planctomycetota > Planctomycetia > Pirellulales > UBA1268 > UBA4655. The sequence continues at coordinate 7,780 of DHLZ01000157.1, read as the reverse complement.
ACCTGGTCGTGCGGCTCGGGGCGAGGCGGATCGCGGCGATCGCGGGCGCGACGGTGAAGGAGGCGGTCGCGCAGCCGGCCTTCGGCGTGGCCGTGATCATCGGGGCCGTGCTGCTCCTGGGGTTCATCCTGATCCCCTACAACACCTTCGGCGACGACGTGAAGATGCTCAAGGACAGCGGCATCACGCTCGTGAAGGTATTGTCGCTGCTCGTCGCCGTATGGACCGCGAGCGTCTCCGTGGCGGAGGAGATCGAGGGTCGAACGGCGATGACGGTGCTCTCCAAGCCGCTCACCCGCCGGGAGTTCTTCCTGGGGAAGTTCGTCGGTCTCGTGCTCGTCGTCACGCTCGTGGTGCTGATCCTCGGCACGATCCTGCTGGCGACGACGAGCTACAAGGTGGTCTACGACGCCCGCGAATCCGCCAGGACCGACCCGCTCTGGCGGGACTGCGCCGACGAGGTGATCACGGTCGTTCCGGGGCTCGTGCTCTGCTGGCTCGAGGCGATCGTGCTGGCCGCGGTGAGCCTGACCGTCTCCACGCGGCTCGGGCTCGTGCCGAACATCATCATCTCGTTCGGCGTCTACGTGCTCGGGCACCTCGTGCCGCTCATCGTCCAGTCGAGCGTCGGGAAGTTCGCGATCGTGAGGTTCTTCGGCCGGCTGTTCGCGACGATCCTGCCGGTGCTCGACCACTTCACGATCGAGGCGGCCGTGATGGGAGGCGTGGCCGTCCCGTGGATCTACCTCGCCTGGGCGGGCCTCTACGCGGCGCTCTACTGCGCTGTCGTGCTCCTCGTGGGGCTGATCCTGTTCCAGCACCGCGATCTCGCCTGAGTGGTCGAGGGCGATCGGACCGGGCGGTTCACCGCACGATGCCGGTGCGGCCGACGACGCCGAGCGAGCCGAGTCCGTCGAGCGAGGACGCGGCCGGTTCCCATATCCGCTGCACCGGCGACCCGGCGGTCTCGGCCGCCGCCTTCCCGTCCACGAAGAACGTCAGCCCACCCGAAAACGCCCGCTCGAACCGCGGGCCGAGTTCGACGCCGATGAGGCGGGTCTGCTCCGCATACCTCATGCTCGTGCGGATCGCGAGTTCCGCACGACCGAAGCTTCCCTCCGTGGCGACCTTCACGCCGCCGATCCACTTCGCCGGCCCGGACTGGATCGTCCCCGGATCGGCGTCGATGCCGGCCGAGACGGCGATGCCGGAGACGGTGCTGGCGACCATGGCGCTCAGCGGCATCGGAGCCGTGGCGTCACCCGCGAGCCTCGAGCCGCCCATGCGGGCCGAGCCTCCCGGACCGGAAACCGCCATGTCGAGCGCCCACGCCTCCTGCTCGACCGACGCCGCTTCCATCGCACGCAACTGCGATGCGATCGACCCCACCCCCTGGAAGCCTTCGAGAGAGAGGCCCTCGAACGGAATGCTCGGCTCGAGGCCGACGGCTTCCTCGGTCGAGACCGGCCGGCGTTCCGGCGGGTTCGCTCCGCTTGCCTGCACCGGCGGCAGGGCGGCAAGCAGCAGGGCCAAGGCCGGCAGCCACACCGACCGCCGCGTCGCTGTTTGGATTCGTCGATGCTGCATGTCGAATTTCCATGATCGCGAACGCCGCCCCGCCCGGGGCAATCGTCTCTGGAAGGAGTCGTCCCTTTCCGCCCCCGGCCGCGAGCGGCGGCCCGACAACCGGCACGACCCTCAGGCCGCCCGCCGCCTCGGAGGGCCGACGAGCCGGTCATTCTCGCGAGTCGATGGCACGGCCCCGTCGAGCCGCACGACCGTCAGGCTTTCGACGACCCGAAGCGCCACGTCGAGCGCTTCCAGCCCGGATGCCGCATCGACGACCGGACGACCGCGAGTCGTCACGGCGCGGAGGAAATCGTCGTGCTCTGAGGCGATGGCGTTGCCCTGCGGAAGCTCCTCGGTCGTCCGCGGCAGCACCGTCTCGAAGAAGGACCCCTTGAGCCGCTCTCGCTCCGCCGTCGCGATGCCCGCGGCGACGAATTCTCCCGACGCGACCTCCGCCGACGGCGCCACCGCATCGACCCGCTTCGACTGGAAGTCGACCGACACGATCCCCGACCGGCCCCAGATCGTCATCGAGCGATCCACGGATGGATGGATTCGGGAGGCCGTGAGATCCGCGACGAATCCCGTTTCGAACCGCAGGTGCGCCCGGACGGCGTCCTCGTGGCCGCCCGTCGCGGCGACGGCCGTGCCATGCACGTCAAGGAGACGGCCGGGGCGAAGCGACAGGACGAGATCGATGTCGTGGATCATCAGGTCGAGCACCACGCCCACGTCGAGCGAGCGAAACGTGAAAGGAGCGCGGCGATGCGACTCGACGGCGACCGGGCAGCCGACTCGCGCGACGGCGACCGGCCAGGCGGGATTGAACCGCTCCACGTGGCCGACGGCAACGACGCGGCCGTTGCGATCCGCCACGTCGGCGATCCTTCCGGCCTCCCGCCGGCTCGAAGCGATCGGCTTCTCGACGAGCAGGTCGATGCCGGCCTCGAGGAGCGGCACGGCCGAGTCGGCGTGCAGGTCCGTCGGCGAGGCGACCACCGCCG
>DHLZ01000157.1:0-5000 GCA_002405515.1 Planctomycetaceae bacterium UBA4655 | reverse complement strand
CCACCGCCACGAGTTCCACGTCCTCCCTCGCGGCAAGGAGCCGGGCATGGATCGTTCCGAGATGTCCACAGCCCACCACCGCGACCCTCAGCCGACTCATGCAACCCTCCTGCGGTCGAGCGCCCGACCGTGACGACCGTTCTTCTGACGTGACGCGAACTCGAGCACCCGCTCGACGGGCGGCACACACATCCCCTTCGAGACAAGAATCTCCCTGGCGGCTTCCAGCCCCACCTTCGCCCGGTAGAGCAGACGGTGCGCCTCCGCGAGCGCCCCGACCCAATTCTCCTCGACACCGTTTCGGCGGAGGGCGACGACGTTCACGCACCGCGGGCGGGCGGGCATCCCCTCGCACAGCATGTACGGGGGAATGTCGTGGAGCACGCGGCTCAACCCGGCGACGAACGACCAGCCGCCGATGGTCGCCCAGTGGTGGACGGCGACGCCGCCCGAGAGCGATGCGTGCGACTCGACCCGCACGTGCCCCCCGAGGAGCACGCCGTTGGCCATGATCACATGATCGCCGACACGGCAGTCGTGGGCGACGTGCGAGGCGGCCATCAGGAAGTTGTCGTTGCCGACGAACGTCTCGCCGGTCTCCTTCTCGGTGGCCCGATTGATCGTCACGCCCTCCCGGATCGTGTTGCGATCGCCGATCACGACGCGGGTGCGGCCGCCTTTGTAGCTCACGTCCTGTGGCTCACCGCCGATCACGCAGTTCGTGTGAAACCGGTTCTCCTCGCCGATCAGGACCTCGCCGAGAATCGTCACGTTATTGTCGAGGCGAGTGCCCCGGCCGATCGTCGCCCGGCCGGAAACGACGCAGTAGGGACCGATCCGAACGTCGTCGGCGATCCGGGCGCCAGGCTCGATGACCGCGGAGGGCGCGATCAGGGGCGGGAGCCGAAGGGTGCCAGGCCCCTCTTCCCCGTTCGCTTCCTGCAGGTCGCGGGGCGTCATGCCGACCACCTCCTCGCCTCCCTCGCCACGCCCGCCGGCGAGCCCTCGCCAGCCGCCGCGAGGGCCAGGACGCGAGCCACCGCCATGGCGTTGAGCCTGTGACCACTGCGCGAGGAACGAACGCAGGCGTGTATCGGGCGACCTGCAAGCGAGAGATCGCCGACGACATCGAGCGCTTTGTGGCGGGCGCACTCGTCGGGCCAGCGCAGCGTGTTGCCAATCGGCCCCTCCGGCCCGAACACGAGCAGATCGGAGAACTCGACGTGCAGGCCCCGGCCGCTCGCCCGCAGCCTCTCGGCATCCTGCACGCCAAGGAACGTCCTCGCGCCGGCGAGTTCCACGCGGTAGTTCTCGGGCGTGACGTCCACGGCACACCGCTGCCTTCCGATCGGACCGTCTCCGTAGTCGAGCAGGTATTCGACGGAGAGACCCTCGAACCGCGGCGGCGAAAGCTCCATCCACCCGCGGCCATCCTCGACGCGAATCGCACGATCGACGACGATCGGCTCGCAGGGGGCGCCGACCTCCTCGAACCCGACCGAGTCGATCGCCTCCACGAAGGCCCTCGAGGACCCGTCGAGCCCGGGCATCTCTGCCGCGTCGACGGACACCTCGCAGCAGTCGACCCCGAGCCCGGCCAGCGCGCTGAGCACGTGCTCCACCATCTCGACCCTGGCGGCGCCGGACGCCAGATTCGTGCGGGCCTCGGCATCCACCCGCCGATCGAGCCTCGCCGGAATCCGGACGGAAGGACAGAGGTCCCTCCGGACGAACACGACCCCGACGGCGGCCGGCGCCGGCCGAAGCTCCACCCGGCTCCGCAGCCCGCTCCAGTAGCCGACGCCCTCGACGACCACCGGCCGACGAAGCGTCCTCTGCGGCCGCGGATTATCGGATTCCAGCATCGACCTGCCTCCCTCGACGAGCCCTGCGGCCACCAGACGCCTACCTCCGGGGCGGAACGCCGTTGGGCTGGCCCGCGACGCCCGACTGGGCGTTGAGTTTCTTCAGGATGTCGACCGTGATGTCGATGCCGGGCTCGAGATACACGATCGGCTTGGTGATGCTCCGCAGGATCTGGTTGCGATCGGATCCATCGACAGTCTCGCCGTCGAAGCGGTGCACGACGGCGATCCGATGCTGCTTGGCGAACTGCTCGACGGCCTTCTCGATCTCCGTGTAGACCTGGAGATAGACCTTCGCCTCGCGCTCCATGAACTCCTTCTTCTGAATCTGCGCCGTCACGTTGAAGTCGGCCTGCGCCTTCGCGATCTCGGCCTCGAGCTTCTTGTACTCGGGCGTGCCGACGTTGAAGCCCTTGAGCTGCTCGACGAGGCCATTGACTCGATCCCGCTCGGCCTTGAGGCCGTTCTCGGCCGTCATCACCTCGTCCCTCATCTTTTCCATCATGCCCTTGAACTTGGCATGATTCTTGAAGATGTAACCGACGTCGATCACGGCCACGTGCGTGGGCGGACCGGACGGGGCGGCGGGATTTCCGAACGCCGCCCCTGATGGAACGACCATCGACACGGCGGCCGCAGCCACGAGAAGACAGAGATGTCGATTCACGGAACGCACTCCTTGCTAGCGTGCTTGCTCACCACGCCTTGCAGGCGTGGCGGACTTGGGTGCCCTTCAACCTGCACCGCCATCCGTGGCCGGCACTCAGGGGTCTCGAGGCGGCGGGGATTCTGTCAGCCCACCCGAACCCGCTCAAGGCCAAAAAACGGGGAAGAATCCGCTTTTTTCAGCGGCGCATGCCTCACCTCGGGGCCGCGAGCGTCACATCGAGTTTCACTTCCGCCCCGTCGCGGAGCACGACGACCGGAACCGTGTCTCCGCCCTTGTGCTTGCGAAGGGCGCTGTCGAAATCGTCGAGGCCGGTGATGGCGCTCTCGCCGATCCGCACGATCACGTCCCCCGCCACGAGGCCGCCGCGGGCGGCGGGAGAATCCTTCGCGACGCCCGAAATCGCGTAGCCCTTCTGCGGCTTGCCGAAGTCCGGAATGCTGCCGAAGTAGGGCCGGTCGCCACCCCTGGCGAACTGCTTCGAGGCGATCTCGACGTAGGCGGGCCGCTGCTCCGCCTCCGCGATCGACCTGACCAGTTCGACGACGAGCTCCGTGATGCGGACCATCCCGTCGTAGTTGATCTTGTCGGCGGTGTCGCTCGGTCGGTGATAGTCGCCGTGGGAACCTGTGAAGAAATGGAGCACCGGAATCTTCTTCGCGTAGAAGCTCGCGTGGTCGCTCGGCCCGAAGCCGCCCGGCTCCTTCGCGGCCTTGAGGGAACGCGAAGAGAGCAGGCGGTCGACGAGCTGCTCGAGGCCGGAGCCGGTTCCCGTGCCGTGCACGATGAGCTTGTCCTTGTCGAGACGCCCGACCATGTCGAGGTTCACCATGGCGACGATGTTTTCCAGGGGAACGGTCGGGTTCGCCGTGAAGTGACCGCTGCCGAGCAGCCCACGCTCCTCGCCCGAGAAGGCGACGAAGAGGATCGTCCGGGACGCCGGCCCGGCCTTCGCGAGCGCCCTCGCCGCCTCCATCAGCATCGCCGTGCCGCTGGCGTTGTCGTCAGCCCCGTGGTGGATCGCCTGGGCCCCCGGGGACAAGGAGTTCGAACCGCCGTTGCCGAGGTGGTCGTAGTGCGCTCCGAGCACGACCACCTCGGAAGCCCGCGGCCCCTTGCCTGGAAGCACGGCGATCACGTTCCGGCCGACGGTCTCGGTCCGGTCGATTGCGATCCGGCCGCGGATCCGCCAGCCGGCGAGCGGCCCGCTGGACGGGGCGAAGCGGTCGTCGATCTGTTTCTCGACCTCCTCGAGGCTGTGCTTGAAAGACTCCCGGACGATCGGATCGATCGCCGACCGGCGGACGTGCAGCACCGGCATGGTGCGGCGGTCGGAGCCGTCGCCGGCCCTGCCGAAGGCCATGAGCGCATCCTCGTCGAAGTCGCTCCCCGCAGCCCCCTCCTTCACACCATGGGCCGCCGCCGCCTTCTTCATCTTCTCGACACTGACAAAATCGTTCACGAAGACGACGCCTCCCACCTCGTGTTCCGAGGCGTTGGCGATCTTGCGGGAGAGCGCTGCATACTGAGAGTCCTGGTTTCCCGCGAAGACGCTCGCCGGGTCGTCCTGCCGCGGCTCGCGCCGCAGGATCACGACCGCCTTTCCCTTCGGATCGACCGAGGAGTAATCGTCGTACCGCTCCTTGGGCGCGGTGATGCCGTAGCCCGCGAACATGAGCGGCAGGTCGAACTCGCCCCCTCCGCCTGCCGCCAGCGGCGTGTAATCGCGGCCGAGTTCGAGCCGAACGAGCTTCGAGCTGCCATCGACGGCGACGGGCCCGACGAGCTCGGCCCGGTTCTCCGAGGCCGGCCCGAGCTTCGCCTCGAGCGTCATCGCGAACGACTGGAACGGCGAGCCTGCCGCGACGCCGACATCGAGCCCGGCCTCGCGAAACCCCGCCGCCAGCCAGTCCGCGGCCCGATCGATGCCCTTGGTGCCGGGGCCGCGGCCCTCCATGTCGGGGGCAGCGAGGTACTCGACCGCCTCGCGCAGCCGCTGACGCACGTCACGCCCCGCCGACGGCGGTTCGTCGCCGCGGACCTGGACGCCGCTTACAACAACCACGAACACCGCAACCAGCAGCTTCACGGGAGAACGTTTCACGAGATACTCCTTTGGCGACACGATCTATTGTAGCTGTGTCCGCCGTGAATCGACTTCGATCGAAGACTCCCGGACGATGCCGCATTGCCGCCGGGGGAGCAGACGCTCCGTCGCTACGGTGAGGATACACCCGAGGCTTCTCAACGTTTCCCGCCCCCCGAACACGCCCCCCCCGGGAGCGTTCAGCATCAAGGTGCCTGCGTGATCATTGAGTGCCACGCTTGACCGTGAGGGGCTGCCCGTGTGCCCGAGACGGCGTAGCTGACCAGCGCAGGCCGGAGGCCGAAGCGCCAGTCAGGTCCGAGTGAGCGGAGCACAGGATGTGCGGAGCGAACGTCCGGCGAGGGCATACGGACAGCCCCGA
>DHLZ01000103.1:45478-45944 GCA_002405515.1 Planctomycetaceae bacterium UBA4655 | reverse complement strand
CAGTGTCAGCGGCGTCGTCGAGATGGGCGGGTCCTCCTCGATTCTAAACGCCGTCTTGGGCAGCGTGACCGCGAAGGCGGACGCCGGGGCGGCGATGGTGAACTCCATCTACGCCGGAACCGACATCACGATCGATGTCGCCGAGCAGGTGACGCTGTTCGGCGTGCTGGAGAGCGATGAGGGCGACGTCGAGGTGAAGAGTTGGAAGCGGGACGTCGATCTGACGCCGTCCGGAGCCCGTATCGCGGTGGATGCGGGCAGCGCCACGCTGACGGCTCTCAACGGCTCGGTGTTGACGCCGCCCGTGCTGCAAGCGAAAGGCGACGTTACGATCCGCGGCCTGACGACGATTGGCCTGCGGAACGAGGTGACGAGCGCGACGGGCACGATCACGGTTGAGAGCGTGTCGGGCGACATCGAGCTCACCGGCAACCTGAACGCCGTGGCGGGGGCGATCGATCTTGAG
>DHLZ01000103.1:13277-45177 GCA_002405515.1 Planctomycetaceae bacterium UBA4655 | reverse complement strand
GGTGTGGGATACGCGGTTGGCGAGGTCCCGACGGTGACGATCGTCGGTGCGGGCACGGGCGGCGAGGCCCGGGCGGTGGTCGTGAGCGGCCCGCAGAACATCGTGGCCGGCACGGACGTCACGGTGGGGGCCGGTACCGACGTCCTGCTCGTGAACACTGTGACGGCCAACAAGGGTGACATCGCGATCGACAGCACGAGCGGCGATATCGTCACGGGCCGGATCAACTCGGTGGCGGGGGGGGTGACGCTCGCGGCGAACGTGGGCGTTGTGACCGGGACGGCGGTTCGAGCCGCCTCCGATATCGCGGTGACCGCCGAAAGCGTTCTGATCGACACGGTCGTGTCGAGTGCTGGCGGCGTGGATGTTACGGGGGCGACGAGCTTCACTCTGGTTCAGGGCAAGGACGACGTGAGTGTGGCCGGCGACTTTGTGGCCACGACGGTCCGTTCGAGCGCAGGGAACGTGACGGTGCTCGGTGCGCAGTCCCTCTCGAGCGTCTTCGCGGGCCAGGACGCGACGGTGAGCGGCGGAGAGATTGGGTCGGTCTCAGCGGGCCAGGACGCGACGGTGAGCGGCGGAGAGATTGGGTCGGTCTCTGCGGGCCGGGACGCGACGGTGACGGCTCCGACGGTGTCCAACGTGTCCGCGGGCCGGGATGCGAAGGTTTCCGGTGCGGACGTCCGCAACGTCGAAGCGGTGCGGGACGTCGGCATCCGGAACACCGGCGACATGACGGCCTCGGGCCTGGTGCGGTCGGAGACGGGCGACGTGTCGATCCTGAGCGACGCGGGCTCGGTGACCTTGTGGGCCCGCGTGGTTGCCGAAATCGGCATGGTGACGGTCGAGGCGCAGACGGGTGTGACCCAGGTGGAGAGCACGGGCCTGACGTCGATCGACGTGTTTTTGGCGGGGTCTGTGACGTCGGCGACCGTGCCAGTCGTCACGGTGACGGTGGCGGCTCCGGCGGCGGTTGGTGGTCGGGCGGCGACGGCGGAGGCGATTCTGCAGACGTCGTTGGATGCGTTCGGCAACACGGTGTACTCACTGGAGAGGATCGTGCTCATCGACCGTGGCGCCGGCTACGCCGCTGGTGAGTCGCCCGCGGTGACGATCACGGGCCTGGTGGGAGCCGCGGCGGTGGCGGTCGGCCCGCTGGCCGCACAGTCGCTGTGGGCTGGCGATGGCATCCTGATCGCTGCTGGTGAGGACGTGACGTTGACCCGCACGGTCACGGCGACGGCGGGTGACGTGAGCGTGACGAGCAAGTCTGGTTCGGTCACCTTCAGCGGCAATTCCGTCACCGCGGCCGACACTATCAGCATCGAAGCCCGCGGCGTCGCCGGCACGTCGCCGTCGCTGGTCAGCGAGAGGTTCGAGTTCCGCGGCCTTGGCCCGGCGGCGGTCAACTTCAATGGGGCGAACAGCGTTCGCGAACTATTCGTCTCGTCAAAGGGAGGCTTTGCATTCCAGAACAACGGCGACCTCGCCCTGACCGACGGGCTCTCGACAGCGAGCGTTCAGGCGACGACCCAGGGTGATCTCACCGTCAACGTCGCCAACGGCACCCTGCGGGTCGTCGACGGGATCACACACGGCGGGGCGCTGCGGTTGTCCGCGAACGACTCGCCGCTCGGCGTGCAGTTCGTGACCACGGCCAATACCGACAGCCTGCTCTCCGGGTTCACGGGCAGCCTGCGAAACATGATCGGCTACGTGAATGCCAACGCCGCCCGGTCGACCATGAGCCTCGTGTTCGACGAGTCGGGTAGTCCCATCGAAGCCTCCGGGGTGATCGCGGTCGCGGCCGCACTGCCCGGGATCGCGAATGCCGTAAGGTTCGACGGCAGCCTGGCGAACGGCACGATCGTCGGCCTCGACGGCTCGCTGGTGGCGGCGGCGAACGCCGTGGGATTGACGCTCGTGAACGGATCGAGCGGGTCGGTGGTGCAGGATGCCGCTGTCTACGGGTTCAGGGCCGCCGGCGTGCAACTTTCCAGCGCTGCGAACATCGTCCGCGGGATGAATGTGGGCCTCGACCGATCCGGTAAATCGGCGGCCGCAAATGGCGTCGGAATCGAAGTGGTCGGAATCAATGCCAGCGGCAACGTGATCGGGGCCGCCGGCATTGGCGACGTAGGCAACGTCATCGGCAACAGCGAGGTCGCGGGGATCCGCGTCCGTGCCGGAGCGACGGCGACGTTGATTTACGGGAACAAGATCGGCGGACAGGACGGCTCGCCGTCGGCTGTCCCGGTCGGTGGAACATTGGACGGGATCGCGGTTCTGAACTCGTCAGGAACCGTCATCGGCGGCGCGGCGCCGGGGCAGGCGAATTCGATCGTCGGCAACGGCCGGTTCGGTGTTTTCATCTCGAACGTCAATGCCGCGTCGCCTGCCCAGGGGACGCGGATCGTCGCGAATTCGATCACCGCAAACGGCAACTCCGGCGTGGCGATCGTGGGCGGCAGCGGGGTTACGGTCGGAGGCACGGTTGCGGGGGTCGGCAACACGATCACCGGCAATCGGGACGGTGTCGTGCTTCGGTCGTCGTCGACCGCCTCGAGCTTCAACAACGCCGTCACCGGCAACACTATCGAGGCCAACGGGCGTGACGGCGTGCGGTTGGAGGGGGGCTACGGCAGCCAGATCAACGCCAACACCATCGAAGGCAGCGTCCTGTCGGGCGTCCGGATCGCCGGGGCTGTGGCATCCATCGGCCAGCCCGCGCATCGCGTGTTCAACAACATGATTTCAAAGAGCGGCACGAATGCCCTGAACGGGGGAATCGTGTTGGAGGGGGCCTCTGGTCAGCTCGTCGGCCAGTCGACCGACGGGGCCTGGGTGGGCAACACGCTCGCTGAAAACACCGGAAGCGGCATCGTCGTCCTCGGCGGAACCACCGGTTCCGAAGCCCAGGGCAACGTCGTCAGGGGGAATCGGGTAACCCAGAGCAGCTTTAACGGCATCTTGGTTCAGCGTTCTTCAGCGAACGTTATCCAGCGCAATTCCGTATCCGATAACCGTAGCGACGGTATCGCACTCGTGGATGCCATCGCCCCGACGGTCGACAAGGGCAACGTGGCGATTGGAAACACCGTTTCCGGCAATGACGGAGCCGGGATCCGGGTTCGAGGCGGTTCGAGAGCCCTGATCGGCGGGGCCACGGCGGCCCTGGGCAACACGGTCTTCGCAAATGATGGTGACGGAATCGTGGTGGAATCGTCTGCTGGCACCGGGGCCGCCCTCGGTGTCGCTGTTCGGGGCAACGTCGTGGGGATCGACAGCAATGGTGCCGGTGCCGGCAACCAGGGCTTTGGCGTGACCGTCTCCGGCGGCGATTCAACGACGATCGCCTTCCGCAACATCGTTCGCAACAACCTGCTCGGCGGCATCCAGGTCGTCGGGGGGCGGGCGACGACGATCGGCGGTCCGATCGCCGGCCGCGGCAACGTCATCTCCGGCAACTTCGGGGCCGGAGGTGTGATCGTGGGCCGGGTCGGCGCGCGGACGCAGTCCGTGAAGATCGCCGGCAATACGATCGAGTCGAATTCACAAGGCTACGGTGTTCAGGTGGTTGGGCCGACGACGTCAGGAGTGGTGGTCGGACGTTCCCCCTCGATCACGCAGCCCAACGACAGTGGCAACACGATTGCCGATAATCAAAACGGAGGAGTGCGGGTCGACGGTGCGCAGGCCGTGACGATCATCGGCAATTCCTTCGCGAACAACGGGGGCCTGCCGATCGAACTTGCCAATGGCGGCAACGGTTCGATTCCGGCCGCGACGCTCACCATGGCCAGGGCGGTCGTCGCCAATCAGAAAACGCCTCGGTACGACGTCCGCGGCACCGTCGCCGGGACTCCGGGCCAGAGATTCTTCGTGGACCTGTATGGGAACCGGCCGGCCGACGGCACGCAGTTCTATCTCGGCCGCGTGACCGTCACGGTCGCCGCGTCGGGAATCGGAAGCTTCCGAAGGTTCGTCAACGGTGGTGTCGGCGGTGCGTCGGAAGTCGTCGCCACGGCGACCCTTGCCAGTACGCTCGTGTCCGGGACATCGCAGTTTTCGGTGGAGATTCCCACGACCTGATTTCGGCGGCTCAACTCGGCCGCCTTTCCCAGAATCGATCGTTCGTTCCTTGGAGTGCCAGAAATGTCGCGACTGAAGGGGATTGCGGAGCTGTTCACACCACGCCCGCATCGGCGCGCGTCGACGCATCGGCGGAAGCCGGCCCGGCGGCCGGACAGCGGGATGCGTGCGCTGGAGCAGCTCGAATCGCGGGCCATGCTCGCCGTGTCGTACGCCTATGACAATGCGACCGAGACTCTCGCGGTCAACATGACCGGCTCCGACAATTCGGCGGTCGTCGAGTTCGCGGTTCTCTCTCAAAATATCGGAGGCGTCTCGACGAACGTGCTCGCGGCGAGGCTGTCGGCACCCTTGCTCACGGAACTCGTGTTGTTCCCCGTCAGCTCGATCGTCGTCAACGTCGCCGATCCCGCCGTATCAACGAACAACCGGGTGTCGTTCGGCATCGTTCCCTTCGATAGTGCCTTCGATCTTTCCAGCTTCGTCTTCGAGGGGAATGGGGCCAGCGGTAGCGGGCATTTCACGTGCCAGACGACGGCGCTGAAGGCGAACTGCAGCCTGAACATCGTCAACATCGACGCCGTCTCGTTCACCCAGGCCGACGAGATTCGGATTGACGGAACGTTCTCGAATGACACGGGCGACGCCGAGGTGGGGGTCGTCTGGCAGTCGCTCGACCCCGGCGCCACCGAGGTGATCATCGGCACGAACCGTCCGCTCGTGGCCGACACGATCCGGGTGGAGAGCGCCAAGTCGATCACGTTCTTCAACCCCGTCACCGCGACGAGCGACCTTACCCTGCGGTCGAACTCCCCGCTCGACATCGACTACGACCTCAAGGCCGGTGGCACGCTCGTGCTCGATGGGACGGACGGCGTGACGCAGCGAGCGTCGGCCACCATCGTCGCGCCCTCCCTCAAGGTGGTGAGCCGAGCCGGCACGACGACCACCGGGATCGTCAGCCTGGAAAGCGACCTCAACGACTTCGACACGGTTCAGATAAGCAGCGACACGTCGGGCCAAATCTCGGTTCGTGACGTGGACGACCTCGTGGTTTCCGAGTCGGGCGTCACTGCCGACGCCGGCCGCGTCGTGCTCGATGTTCGCGGGCCGCTGACCATCGCGTCAACCATCCGCGCCCTGGGCCTGAACGCGCAGTCAGGGGCCTCGGTGCTCGCAACCCCCGCCGCCTCGATGACGCTGGGCGAGGACGGGCTCCAAATCTACGCCAGCGACAGCTTCGACGATCTGGCATCCGGCGACGTGACGCTGCAGGCGCCGATTCATATCCAGGCGGCCGACGCGACGAAACTGGTCTTCAACAGGATCCGCTCGGCGGGGGTGACCCTGATCTCGGGCGGCTTGTACGTGCCCTCCGCGGGGATCACCACGATCGAAGCCGATGGGCAGGTTGTCGTCGCCGGGCCGATCCAGGCGGGCAGCACGAAGCTCGACGCCAATAGCACGACCGCGACGGTGTTCGATCACGATCTGACGCTCGTTTCCCACTCCGATGGGATCACGGTCAACGACGTGCCTGGCAACGACGCGGTGCCGACCGCGATACAGGCCACGAACATCATCTCGTTCGACGCCGCGGCAACGATCGACATCCGGGGCGCTGTGTTTGCCGGTTCCCGAGCCGGCGACGCCACGAGCCGGACGGCTTCGGAAGCCCTGCCGGCGATCACGATCGTCGGCGACGCCGACGTCGTGATCGCAGCCACCGGGTCGCTGCAAACGCAGGCCTACGAGAACGACGCTGCCACGTTTGCGAACCCGCTCCTGGGGCGGATTTCGATCGACGCCGAGGCGCAGTTCGACCTGCAGGGCGCTATCCTCGCCGACGGTCCGGTCGATGTCTCCAGCACGGGAGACGTTTATCTCTATGGGCCGCTGACCGCGCGTGAGTCGATCGCGGTCGAGACATCGTGGGGCTCGATCGACGTCCAGGCCTCCGTACGGACGACGGGCTGGACGTACACGTCCGACCCCCCGGCGCCGCTCGTCGTTCAGCGGCTGCCAAGCATCCTCTTGGCGGCGCCAGGCGGCGGAATTTCGACGAGCGGCATGGGAACGCTCTCGGCGGGTGTGATGACCACCGGAGCGGGTGCTGCGATCGCCACGGTTGCCGGAGACGTCGAGCTGCAGGCCCAACAGGACATCCTGTTGGCCGCCAACGTCGTCACCGCTGGAGGGTTTTCGGCCGGCTCACAGATCGGAGCCTTCAGTCTGGATGCGCTCCTGCAGACGGGTGCCGACGGGATGGCGGTGATATCGGCGGCCACGGGAGTGTCGGAGTCGGAGTTTGGCCGCATCGTTGCATCGCGACTGGACGTCACGAACACGACCGAGAACGACATCCAGCTGCTGGCCGCCGACAACCGGATCGTGACATTGACCGCGCGGAACCTGGCGGGAGGCGGGATAAACGTCCGCAACAACGCGCCACTGACCATCGCCACGGTGGCGGCTCTCGGGGATGTTTCCATCACCGGCAGCGATACCGTGACCGTCCGCGACTCCGTGACGTCCGCGGTTGGAGCGGTCGGCGTCACCTCGACGGGCGGCGGCATCGTGCTGCGGGGCAGCGTGACCGCGGCCGACGAGATCAGTGGAGGCGTCAGGCTGACGGCTCATGGCCCCATCACGGAACTGACCGGTGGCGTGACGACCGTCTCCCTGGTCTCCGGTGGATCTGGTTACGGGAGTGCAACGACCATCACGATCGCTGCGCCGGCCAGCGGCGGTGTGGCGGCCACGGCTCGGGCAATCGTCGGCGTGGTCAATGGCATCGCCGGTGTGATCACTGGCATCGAGATCCTTTCGGCTGGCAGGGGCTATGCCGCAGGTGAACAGCCGACGGTGACGATCGCTGGGGGCGGCAGCGGTGCTCTGGCCTTGGCGACCGCGCAGTTATCGGCGGCGATCACGGGTGGTGCCGGAGTTGAGATCACGGCCGGCGACGACGTGACGCTGCTGAACCGGCTGACCGCGAGCACGGGCGACCTGGTCGTCGCAAGCAGTCGTGGCAGTCTTGACCTGTCGGCCGACACGTTCCGCGCCCATGCAGCTGCTGGCGGCGTGACGCTCGCGAGCTCGGCGGGCACGGTTGCGGTCCAGCAGGTGACCGCTCAAGACGACGTGACCATCACGGGTCTGCGGGGAGTGAGCGTGGAAGATGAGATTCGCTCCGAAACTGGCAGTGTTGTGATGACCGCGGATGCGGGGCCTGCGACCGTGAGGGACGTCTACGCGCTTGAGGGAGTCAGCCTCACGACGGCTCGGGACATCCGCGTCTTGGGTCTGGTGCAGGCCGCTGAGGATCTGATTCGGCTTGAATCAACGAGCGGCCTGATCGAAATGGTTGGCGATTCAAAGCTGCATGCCAAGGCGGGCGGGATCGAGATCGACGCCCAAGGCGGATCGGTCGAGTTGCAGCGGCTCTCCGGATTCAAGAACGTGACTGTGAACGCGGCGGAGGCCATCGACGTCCTCCGGTCGGTCGTGTCGAGGGGCGGCTCGATCGAGATCGTCTCGACGAACAACGCCGTGAACGTCCGCCAACTCAATGCGAAGCAGGATGTCACCGTCTCCGGTTTCAAGACCTCGGCGCTCGCCGGCGAGATCGTCGCCACGAAGGGGGATGTGAACGCGACGAGCTCGGCCGGCGGACTGCGGCTCAACGCCAATATCGTCGCCGGCGACGACATCACTCTCGAGGCCCAGACGTTCCTCGAGCAGCTCAACCGCACCGGCATCGAGGCCCTGCAGATCATTTCCGAGGGCGTAGACCGCCAGGTAACGGCCACGCCAGTGCCGCCGACCGTGACCGTGACCGTCGCCGCTCCGGCGGCGGCGGGCGGGCGGGCGGCTACGGCCCGGGCGATTCTCGGCCGGAGGTCCCTCGGGAACGATCCTGTCGGAACGCCCATTTTCGAGTATTTCATCGACAGGTTCGAGATCATCGACGCGGGCCTCGGCTACGCGATCGGCGAAATCCCGATCGTGACGACCACCGGCATGCCGGGGGCTGTCGTGCGGGGCATCGGCCCGACGAACCTTCGCAACATCACGGCCCGCAACAACCTCACGATTCATGCCGAAGACGACATGACGCTGCTCTATCGTCTGACCGCCAACAAGGGCGATCTCTCGATCAGCAGCGTGAGCGGCGACATCGACCTGGGCTCGAAGCTGCTGCGGTTGACCGTTCCCGGGGCGAAGGGCGACGTGTCGATCACGACGGAAACGGGCAGCATCATCCTGCCGCCGGTGATCAACATCGCCGGCGACATCACGCTGCGGAGCTTCGCGCCGCTGACCATCGACCAGCAGCTGACGACGCGGGGCGGCGACGTGCGGCTCGCGAGCACCGCCGGCAGCCTTGCCGTGAATGCCAACGTGTTTGCGGCGGATCGGATCGAGCTATCCTCGAAGCTCGGCATCGCTCAGAACAACGGGTTCATGAAGGCGGCCGAGCTGAAGGCCACGAACATGAACGCGGCCGGCATCACGCTCGGCTCCCAAGGCAACGACGTCGATCGGTTCTCCGCCACGAACGTCGGTGACGTCACCTACACCGATGCCGACGACTTCCGCGTGGGCCTCCAGACGAGCGGCACGATGGGCGTCGAGGTGACGGGCAACGTCGTCTCGCTCTCGAGCGTGGCGCCCGATTCGATCATCCGGGTCGTCGCCGGCATGAATTACCGACGGCTCAACATCGCCGCGGGCACCCTCGGCGGCGACGATGTCGGCATGGTCGAGTTCGTGGTGACCTCGCCGCTCGACAATACGAGCACGGCGTTCTCCGGCCGGCTCCGCGACATGATCACGTATGTGAGCGACAACCGGGCAAACTACGTCGACGATGGCGCCACGCTCCCGCAGCCGATGACCGTCGTCTTCGACGAGTCGGGCTATGTGATCAGCGAGATCCAGGTCGCTTCCTCGCTGCCGGCGTTCCGGCGGCCGGTGCTCTTCGACGGCGGTCGCGTGGCGGACTCCGTGGCGAGCGGCCGGCTCGGCATCCGCGGCTCCGCGACGGCGCCGACGGGCATCACGCTCGCCGCCGGATCCGGCGGCAGCACGATCCGCGAGACGGCCCTCTACGGCTTCTCGAAGGGCTCGGCCGCCGTGCTCGAGAGCCCGCGGAACACGGTCATCGACACCTACTTCGGCATCCTGGCCGACGGCGTCACGACCTCGGCGAACCTCGTGGGCCTGAACCTCTCCGGCAGCCTGTCGCGGCTCAACACGATCGGCTCGAAGACGTTCGACGCCGAGACGGTCAACAAGTTTGCCGCCAACACCGACGCGGGCATCCTCATTCAGCAGGGCGCCTTCGGCAACCTCGTGGTCGGCAACGAGATCGGCATCGCCGGATTGGCCAAGAATCGCGATGGCGTGAGGGTTGACGGCAGCAACGGCAACCGGATCGGCTCCGAGGAGCAGGTCACGCCCGATTTGAGCCCGATCTTCAGCAACCGGATCACGAACAACTCCCGCCACGGCGTCTCGATCGTGAACACCCAGGCAACGGGCGTTGCCGATACGAACCGCGTTCAGAACAACTTCGTGGGCGACAACGCCGGCCACGGCGTGAACGTGCAGACGGGCACGAACGTCGTGATCGGCGGCGACACGCGGTTTCATGCGAACGTCTTCGCGAAGAACGCGGGCTCTGGCGTCTTTCTCGGCGGGGCGACTAGCGTGAACGTGGTCGGCAACCACATCGGCGTCGATTCCGAGGCGACGAAGGCGATGGGCAACGGCCGGATGGGCGTCGAGGTGGCCGTTGGCAGCGGTTCGGTGAGAATCGAGAACAACCGGATCTCAGCCAACGGCACCAACGGCATCGGCATCACGTCGCGGACGAGCGGTGCGGTGATCACGGGCAACGTGATCGGCGGGCTGCTCGAAGACGGCACGGCCGCGGGCAACAAGTTCGACGGCGTGCTCATCCTCAATGCCAACGGCAACATCGTCGGCAAGGGCAACCTCATATCGCAGAACCTCCGCAGCGGCGTGAGCGTGACGTCGGCCGATGCGGCCACGCTCGCCGAGGGCAACCGGGTCTTCGGCTCGGAGATCATCCACAACGAGCAGCATGGCGTCAGGATCACGGGGTCGAATCGCGTGACCGTTGGCGGGGCGACCGAGGATCTTGCGAATTTGATCTACGGCAACAAGCAGGATGGCGTGCGGATCGAACGGCATCCGACGGCGAGGACGCCGGCTACCGGCAACGTCATCGTGAACAACTTCATCGGTACCAACGAGTTCGCCGACGTTGCGGCCGGGACCGAGAACACGGGTTTCGACATCGCCCCGATCTTCAACAACGGCTTCGGCTACCCCGTTCCGCTCGGAAACGCCAGCGGCATCGTGATCGTGCAGGGCAACGCCAACCAGGTTCGCGGCAACACGATCATGAACAACAAGAATGGCATCGAGGTCCTCGGCGGCAACGGCAACGTGATCGGCGGGGCGACCGAGACGTTCGCCAACACGATCTCCCACAACACCGGCGACGGCATCCTCATCGCGGACAGGACGACCGCCGGCGGGCCGACCCCGGTGGCCACGAGCAACGTGACCGTGTCGGGCAACTCGATCACGAGCAACGGTGGCGACGGGATCGAGGTGATCGGCAGCAAGGTTGCCGTCGTGACGATCGGCCAGAACGTCACGGGCCAGACGGTCACTGGCCTGCCGAACACGATCCAGGAAAACGCCGGCAACGCCGTCGTGGTCGATGGGGGCCAGCGGGTATCGCTGAATGGCAACGCCATAGCGGGAGAGATCCTGGTGCAAAACGGTGCGAACGCGGGGTCGGCTGCCCCGATGGCCCTCGGTTCGACAATCGACGTGGTCCGACGCAGCAACTCGCAGCTCGTGATCAAGGGCACGATCACCGGCCCCTCGACCGCCCGCTACGAGCGGTATCTCATCGATGTCTTCCACAAGGACCCGTTCGATCCATCGGCGATGCGGACGTTCCTCGGACGGCAGACCGTGGTGACCGACGAGAACGGCCGCGCCACGTTCGAGTTCACGATCAACGCGTCGATCCAAGTCGGCGATGAGATCTGCCTGACGGCCACGTCGCTCGTTTACCAGCCCGGTGCGACGTCGATGCTCGGCGATTGCATCGTGCAATCGCTCCCGAGCGAATCGCCGAGTTCGGGCACGCAGGGCCCGCGTCCTCCGACGCGAGTTCCGAATCGGTGAGTCAGCTGCGGCCCGGGGCACGGGGGCACCGCTCACGGAGTCGGCGGCGGCGGCGTTGGGGTCGATCCGCCGAAGGTGACCGCGCCGCCCAGGGTTGAAACCGTCGCGCCGTTGTTGACGGCAGAGAGGGCGACGGGGCTCGACTGGGTGACGGAGAGCGAGCCCGAGCCCGCATTGTTGAGGACGATATCCCCGGACCCAGGCGGCGTGCCGGCGGTTCCGAAGTTGCCGCTGGCATTCACCGTGGCCGTGCCGGCGGCGTTGAAGACGATCACGTTGATCGGCTCGAAGGCCACGTCGACGAGATTCGTAAGCGAGGTCACGTTGACCTTGCCGCTGCCCGTGCTCTCGGCACGGATGCCGTCGATGCCGGCCGGTCCGGTGAGCGTCGAATTCTGGACGAGCACGGTGCTCTGCTGGCCGGCTCCCGCCTCGATGTAGATCGCCTGGGCCGTGGAGCCGGCGACCGTCACGCCCGTGATCCGGGCGACGCCGTCGATCACGTGGATGCCGTTGCCGTTGCTGTTGTTGATCGACCCGCCGTCGATGTAGACACGGCCACTGCCCGTGCCCGTCGGGTTGGCGGGGTTGGTCGTGTTGTTGATGAGGACGGCGTCGCCCGCGACGCTGTTGGTGTTGTTGATCTGCAGGTTCGCCACCTGCACCTGGCCGTAGATGCCGTCTACGAGGAGACCGATGTTGTTGCGGCTGCTGATCTGGACGGTGTTGAAGTCGATCGAGTATGCGCCCGGTGGCGACTGGGTGTCGGTGATCGCGATCGACTCGCCAGAGGCGTTGGTGACCGTCGTCAGGCCGGTGACGGCGAGGTCGCTGTTGAGGTTGTGAAGACGGATGCCGTTTGACGGTGAGTTGGTGCTCGCCACGTTGAGGAAGGTGAACCCGCTGCCGGCGACACCGTTGGTCGTGCCCTTCGTGTTTTCAAGGTTGAGAGCCGGGCCGCCCACCGCCGTGATCGAGGCGGGCGAGTTGAAGTTGACCGTGCCGGCGTTCTTCGCGAGCAGGCCCGTGCCGGCGACCGTCTGGACGGCGAGCGAGTCGAACGAATACTTCGTGTCCGGGGATGGCGTCGTTGCGTTGACGAGATTCACGCCGACGGCGCCGTTCCGGATGCCGGTGACGCTGGTCGTGCCGAAGTCGGCTGCCAAACCGGGCGCGTTGTCGACCGCGTTGATGCCGTTGCCGGTCGGCGAGACGGCAGAGGTCTTGCCGATCTGGACGCTGCCGGCCGTATTCACGAGATTGAGGCCGTTGCCGCTGCTGGACGTCGATGAGGCGCTCTGGAGCGTGATGTCGACGTCGGCGTTATTGATGTCGAGGGAGGCACCGCCGGAAGCATCGACCGTGCCGCCGCCCACCGTCACCATGCCGTGCGGCTTGGCCGTGGTCGATTGGATCACGAGGCCGCGGCCGCCGCCGNNGAGGCGCTCTGGAGCGTGATGTCGACGTCGGCGTTATTGATGTCGAGGGAGGCACCGCCGGAAGCATCGACCGTGCCGCCGCCCACCGTCACCATGCCGTGCGGCTTGGCCGTGGTCGATTGGATCACGAGGCCGCGGCCGCCGACGACGGGCGGGGTTTTTGACGCGTCGCCGGTCGAGATGTTGACCGTGCCGAACTTCATCTCCGCCCCGGAACTCTGGTTGTTGTTGACGAGCTTGACGCCGTCGATTCCGGCAGCCGTGACGGCCGTGAGCGTGGGCACGTTGACCTCGAGGTTGGCAGAGTTCTGGACGACGAAGCCGTCGTTCGTCGGGTTCGTGACCGTCACGCCGCCCGCGACGTTGAACACGCCGTTGGTGTTGTTGATGAAGACGCCCTGCGACGAGCTGTTGGTGCTCTTCACGGAGTTGAAGTTGATGTTGGCATCGGCCACGTTGGAGAGCGACACGGCCGGGGCGCCGGTCGAGTTGACCGTGCTGTTGCCCGTGACGTTGATGACGTTGTCGTTGGCCGCCAGGAAGCCGGTCGCTTTGTTGGTCGTGATCTTCAGGTTTTCGAAGTTGCTCGTCCCGATGTTGCTCTGGAGGTTCACGCCCGCGAAGGCGGGGCCGCCCGCACCGTTGATGACGATGTCTTTGAAGGTCTGCGTTCCGGGGCTGTTGAAGACGGCGATCCCGTTCTCGTCGCTGTCGATGATCGCGCGGCGGACTTCCACGCTGCCCGCGGCCGTGTCGACGACGATGCCGCTGCCGTTGTCGACGAAGGGGAGGCCCGGAGGCGAGTCGAGCAGGACGCTGCCGGAGATCGTGCCGATCACCTCGAGCAGATAGCCCTGCTGGTTCACGATCTCGCCGAGGTATGTGAAGGTGGGGCCGCCGCCGTCGACGAGGATCGCCGCGCCGTCGGTCTCCTTTTCGATGATCGCGTCGGTGATCGTGATCGCGGCGAAGCTGTCCTCGACCTTGATGCCCGTGGTCACGCTGTCGATGAGCGTGACGTTGCCGATGTTGATGACCGTGCCGGCCTTGTTGTCGGCGATGAGGATGCCATCGCCGCCGATGTCCGTGACGATGCCTGAGGACGGAGGCTTGTTGATGTCGAACGTGCCGCCGGTCGTGTCCGTGATGGCGATGATCGGGCTTACGAAGCCGCCGGTGAACGCGACGTTGCTCGTGATGTTGCCCTCGAACGTGACCCGCGGGTTTCCACCCTCGACGACCAAGCCGCCGTTGGTCATGTCGGCGATGTCGACGTCTTGGAACGTGATGCCACCGGTCGTTTTTTCCAGGAAGACGCCCGTTTGGCCGGCCTGCTTCGTGCCGAAGATGGAGACGTTGGTGACGACGGAGTCCCCGAGCTTTGATGCGTAGGGCGATTCCCCGGGCCGATTGATCCCGCTGGAAAGATTGACGTTTGAAGCACCGATGCCGACTGTCGATCCCACGATGTCGAAGTTGTTCACGACGAGGCCGTTCTTCACGACGATGCTCGGGCCGGTCGGGTTCGAGAGCAACGGCCGGGGGCCGGAGATCGTCGAGATGTCCTTGATCCCGCACGGCTGCGTGAAGATGTCGAACGGAGCCCCGTTGCCGATGAAGTATTGGTTGGCGGCGAGCGGGCTGAAGGTGTCCGTGTAGGCCACGCGATTGTCTGCCACGGTCGTGCCGGCATCGACGAAAACGATGTCCCAGGGGTTGGTGGCCGCGGCGTTGGCCTCGGCGATCGTCTCGAACGGACTGCCGGCCATGCCGTTGCCGTCGCTGCCAGCCTGGTTGTTGACGTGGAACACCCGCCAGGGCGCCGGCTGGCCATCGGGGCCGATGTTGCTGGGGTTCACCGCCACGAGCGGCGTCTGGTGCGCCCGGACGATGTGCTCGTTGCGCATCATCGGCTGCTCCATCTGGTCGGGCACGTTCCGCCGCCGGCTGCCGCCGAGGCGATAGGTGAGCCGGGCGAAGCCGGTCCAGTCGAAGTAGCTGTCGTTGTTGGCCTGGAGAGAGAAATCCCAGTTCTCGAGGAAGGTCATGTCGAGCCGGGTGTAGACGCCGCCGAACCAGGGCACGACGTCGAGGCTTGCGGAAGGTCCGAGCGACCAGTTGTTCGTCGCGTTGCCGAGCGTGTAGCCGCCGACACTCACCATGCCCGCCCAGTCGGCGAGGCCCGGCACGTAGGCGCCAAGCTCGAGATCGGCTCCCGCAAGCGCTGCGTCGAAGCCGTGCCGGCACATGACGAAGTTCTGGTAGAAGGGGAAGTTGGGGTTGCCGGCCGTGGTTGCCGTCCTGCCGACGGGGATGTAACCGTTGCTGCGGATGTTGCCCCAGTCGGTGAGCAGCTCCGTGCTGATCCCGACCTGGTTGTAGGACTGGCCGAGGTTGCCAAAAGCGGCCGTCGAGTTGGGGTAGGACGAAACACCGAGGCTGCTGAGGGTGTACTGGTTCGAGTCGCCGTCGTAATCCCAGTAGACGCCGACGCCGAGCAGGGCCCCGCCGAGAAACTGCTTTCGCACGGCGCCGACGTTCGAGAAGAACCCGCCGTTGACGGAGAGGTGGCCGCGGAGGTCGGCCGACCAGAAGCCGCCGAGGTCGTCCTGCGCGTAGGGCACGAAGGCACCGACCGTCATGTAGCTGCCGACGTAGCCGAGGCCGCGGTCGGCCCCGTTGAATCCGACGTAGCCGTAGCCGGGACCGTTGGCGTTGAGCTCCTGCAGGCCGACGACCGCCCGGCCGATCACGCCGCCATTGGGCGGGGCCATCCCGGTGGTGCCCATCTGCGCAAACGCCGTGCTCGGCAGCTCGCCCATGCTCGCGGCGAGCGTGAACACCGCGACGCTCCTGGCGGCCCGCCGCCGCCACGAGGCCGCGCGGCGTTT
This sequence comes from Planctomycetaceae bacterium UBA4655, assembly GCA_002405515.1. Lineage (GTDB taxonomy): Bacteria > Planctomycetota > Planctomycetia > Pirellulales > UBA1268 > UBA4655. The sequence continues at coordinate 29,519 of DHLZ01000103.1, read as the reverse complement.
CAGGGCCCTGCGGAAGGCCCGCCGCTTCGCCATGGCTCGCCGGGCGGACCGGCTGACTGGGCGGCCCGCTTGGCGGCTCATGCGGCGACGTGAAGTGGCGTGGCTCGGGCGAGTGGCTGTGATTCGCATCGCTGTCGCTTCCCGGACGGTGTGCCGGCCTCTGGCGTGAGGGTTCTCCCGAGCCCGAGAACCGGCATGATCGTCACGGATGATCGACCCATCCCCATCCGTCGCATGAGCATTTCCGGCAGATCGCCCGGAAACGGCAGGGGCCAGCGAGGCTGCCTGGCTTGCGTGTTTTGCCAGGGCGGTATGAAGCCGGGGCTGATGCAAGGGGCTGCGTCAACGCCCCTCTCGGCTTGCGCCTCGGGCTTCCGTGGAAGACGGACTTTCGCGGAGGGCTCTCAGTCTTCCACCTTGAACCGGCTGACGGTGTCGGTGAGGCCATCGACGGCGGTCGCCATGTGGTGCGAGGCGTCCTTGAACTCGCGGAGGGCCTCGGCGGTCGCCCGCGAGCCGTCGCTCAGGTTCGTGAGGGCCTCGGTGATCTGGTTGGCCCCGGCGGTCTGGGCCTCCATGCCGCGGTTCACCTGCTCGAACCGGCCGGAGAGGCCGTGGACCTTGTCGATCACCTCGGCGAACTGGCCGCTGATGCCGGCCACGCTCTCGACGCCGCTTTTCACCTCGGCCGAGAAGCTCTCCATCTCCGCGACGCCGGCCGTGACGGCGGCCTGCATCTGCTCGACGAGCCGCTCGATGTCGAGCGTGGCCACGGCCGTCTGGTCGGCGAGCCGGCGGATCTCGCGGGCCACGACGAGAAAGCCCTGGCCGTATTCGCCGGCCTTCTCCGCCTCGATCGCCGCGTTGATCGAGAGCAGGTTCGTCTGGTCGGCCACCTTCGTGATCGTCGTGATCACCATGTTGATGTCTTCGGCCCGCTGCCGGATCGCGGCGAGACGCTCGGAGAAGCTGCCCGTCGAGGCCTCGAGCCGGGCCATCGTGGCCCCCACGGTATCGAGGTCGTCGCGGCCGGCGTCGGCCACCTGCGCCGTCTCCGCCGCGACCGCCGCGACGTCGTTCATCGCCGAGAGCAGCTCCTGCCCGGTCGCGCTGATCTGCCGGCTCGCCACGGCCGCCTCGCTCGTGCTCGCGCCGAGCGAATGGATCGCGTCGTCCTGCTGGCGACCGGCCGCCGAGAGCTGCCGGGAGGTGGCGTTCAGGTCGAGGCTCGACCGCTTCACCCCCGACACGATCGACCGCAGGCTCGCCGTCATGCCGCCGATGTCGCGGAGCAACTGGCCCGATTCGTCGCCCCCCCGCATGTCGATCGAGCCGGTGAGGTCGCCCGAGGCGACACGGCGGGCCGCCTGGACGGCCCGCTGGATCCGCCGCGTGAAGGTGCTCGTGATCCAGTAGATCAGCCCGAGCATGCCCGCGAGGCCCAGGCCCGCGATGCCCGCCGAGACGGCGAGCGGCCCCCGCACCCGCGCGAGGACGTCCTGCTGGGGCAGCTGCACGACGACGAGCCAGTCGCCCGTCGGAACCCCCGCGGCCGCGAAGAAGCAGGGCTCGCGCCCGAGCGGTGATTCGAGGGTGAGGACGTCGCTGCAGTCGCCCTTCTCGCCGCCCATGAACCGCGTCTCGATTGCGGCGAGCACGGAGGAGTAGGGCGTTTCATTCACGGGCTTGGCCCGGATCCGATCCGCATCGACCGTTGAGGCGATCACGCGGCCGAGCCGGCTGATCACCAGGATGTCGTAGTGGAGGCCGCGACGCGTCTGGTCTTCCTTGATCGTCGCAAGCTCGCCGGCGAGGGTGTCGAGCGACCGGTCCACACCGGCCACCCCGACGAACTGCCCTCCCCGGCGGATCGGGTAGGTCTGCTCGACCATGAGCCGGCCCTCGTAGTCGTAGGGCTCGGTCACCATCGACTTGTCATGCGCGGCCGGGTCGGTGAAACGCTCCTTGCAGCCGGCGTAGTAGAGGCCGTCCATGAGGACCAGCGGCGCAAGTTCGAGCTTCGATGCGTCGCTCGTGCCGCGAAACCAGTAGGGGATGAACCGACCGGTTTCATCCATCGACTTGCGGGGCAACGTGTCGGAGGCAAGCGACCGCTTGTCGAGGCCGTCGGCGTCGGGATCGTAGCCGTAGTAGGCGCCGCAGAACCGCGGATTCTGATCGAGCACCGTGCGGGCGAAGGCGAGCGACCGCTCCCGGTCGCCGAAGAGCCCCCCCTCCGCCGCAAGCGCCATGGTGCGGGCGGCCGTCACCGCCTCGAGCGTGCCCCGGTCGATGTCGGCCGCGACGAGCTTGGCCGCGCCGAGCACCTCCTCCTCGGCGAGCCGAAAGAGCATCGCCCGCATCCGCACGTAGTTGAGGCATAGCACCCCTGCGAGGACGATGATCGCCGGCAGGAGGCCGAACAGAAGCATCCGCTGACGGATGCCGATGGAAGGGAAACGCATGAATCGGGCCCGAAGGTCGAAGCAATCCTAGGTTACCCTCCGGGGCCGCGGTTTCCGCGTGCGGCCGGCGGTGAGCGTCGAAAAAACCTGCATTTTCCGTATAACCGGAGCCCGATGAATCCGTTTCCCCCCTCCGCCACCCCCGCCTGGCTCTCGCAGTCGTACGACGCCGTCCTGTTCGACTGCGACGGCACGCTCGCCGACACCATGCCCGCCCACTACCGGGCCTGGCGGCAGGTGACCGACCTCCACGGCCTCCTCTTCGACGAGGACCGTTTCTACTCGATGGGCGGCCGGCCGACCCGCGAGATCGTGGCCACGCTCGCCGCGGAGGCGGGGATCGAGATCGACCTCGAACACGCCGTGCACCTGAAGGAGCAGGCCTTTCTCGCGCAGCTCGATCGCATCGAGGCGATCGACCCGGTCGTGGACGTGGCCCGCCGCGTGGCCGGCCGCATGCCGACGGCCGTCGTGACCGGCGGGTATCAGGCCGTCTGCCGACGGATCCTCGAGCACGTGGGCCTCGCCGATCTCTTCGACACGATCGTGGCCAGCGAAGACACGGCCCGCCACAAGCCCGACCCGGAGCCCTTCCTTGAGGCGGCGAGGCGGCTTGCCGCGCGGCCCGAGCGGTGCGTCGTGTGGGAGGACAGCGATCTTGGCATCGCCGCGGCCACGGCGGCCGGGATGCACTGGATCGACGTGCGGTCGTTCCACATGCCGAAGCGGGTGAGCGGCTGAAGGCCCGTTCGCGCTCGCTCGTTGTCCGCGGCTCTTTGTCCGTGGATTTTTCTCTGCCGCTCGTGAAACCCTGACGGTCGTGACGGCTCCGCATGCTGCGGAAGGGCTTCTGATTCCGTGAGGGGCGGGCTGCCGATGAACTCTGTCGCGCGGTCGACGTCCCGCTTTTCAACCCCGAGCCTCGTTCGGTCGGGCCTGCGACCCGCTGCCCCCACGAGGGCCCTGCCATGATTTCGATTCCCTCGATCGACCTGCTGGTGCGGCGCCGGGCCGCGGAGAAGACGGCTGTGGAACTGGAGCGGGAACGGCTGCGACGGGAACTCCTGCAACGGATCGTGGACCGCGAGATGCGGAAGCAGGCCGACCGACGCGGCGTCCGGGACTGATGGTCCGCACGCAATTCGCCGCCGTCGTCGCGGTTTGCCTGGTGCTCCATGGCGGGATGTCGCTCTCGGCGGATGAGCCGTCGGGCCGGGAACCTTTCGACGTGGCCTGGGCCAGCCGGGTGTTCGGTGACTACCTCGCCACCGGCCACACCCCGAGGCCCGCGGTCGCGAGGATCGTCGCCGCCGACGGCAGCGGCACGAGCGTCGGCTCCGGAGTGCTCGTGGACATCAATGCGACCCAGGGGCTCGTGCTCACCAACTGGCATGTCGTGCGGGAGGCGAAGGGGCCGGTGCTCGTGCAGTTCCCCGACGGGTTCCAGTCGGCAGGAACGGTGCTCCGGCAGGATGCCGACTGGGATCTCGCCGTGCTCGTGATCTGGAAGCCAGACTGCGAGCCTGTCTCGATCGCCCCGCGGTCACCGGCGATCGGAGAACCGCTCACGATCGCCGGCTACGGACGCGGCCACTATCGCGAGGAAACCGGCCCGTGCACGCAGTATCTGTCGCCTGGCTCCGGGCTGCCGCTCCAGCTCGTGGAACTCGTGGCGACCGCCCGGCAGGGGGATTCCGGCGGGCCGATCTTCAACGAAAGGGGAGAACTGGCCGGCGTCCTCTTTGGCCAGGGAGACGGACGGACAGTCGGCAGCTGTGCCGACCGCGTGCGGATGTTCCTGACCGCGGTCGGTTCGAAGGGCTTCGATCAGGGCCGCTTCCAGCTCGCCTCCGCGAGCAGGGAGGCCCCTGCGGTGCTGACGGCCCCGCGGACAGCCCAGCCCACCGCGGCGATCATGCCCGCGGGCCCCGCGGCCGCCGGCCCGACGACCGTGGCGCCAATGGCCGAGCCGCCGATGGCCACGGCGTCCACGGCCGATGCGGCACTTCCCGGGACCGCCGTCGATCCGGTGCAGCGGATCCTCGAACTCGTCAGGACGTCGCCGAGCGAGGCTGCCCGCTTCGGCCTCTCGGCCGTCGGGGGGCTCGTGCTCGTGCTGCTCGGCCTCCGCGGGCTCTTCTCCGGCGGCGGCGCGGCCGAACCAAAATCCGCCCCCGCCCGCAGTCGAACCCGCAGCCGTCCCGCTCGTGCCACGACCCGAATGCCCGCCCCGTCCCGCGCGACGACACGCTGGTTCGACGACGATGACGACGATGACGAGGACGACGACGATGATGATGACGATGATGAATAACGAACACGGAAGCCCGAGGCGCAAGCCGAGAGGGGAGCCGACGATGCGGCTTGAGGCAACGTATTTTTGGCGGTGGCCCGGCTCGGGCTTGCGCGCCGGAACATCACGAACGTCAACGCCCCTCTCGGCTCGCGCCTCGGGCTTCCGTGTTGGGCGAAGTCGAACGCCGAGCGTCCGCCTCTGGTGATGCCGGCGTAACCGCTACTTTTTCTTCCACGTGACGGTCGCCTCCTTGATCGTCACCGGCTCGACCGGCAGGTCGGATGCGGCCGTCCGCACGTCGCCGATCGCCTTGACGACCGCGAGGCTCTCCGCGTCGGCCGTCTTGCCGAAGGCGGTTTACTGGCGGTCGAGGTGTGGCACCCTGCTCATGCCTTCTTTTCTTTCGTGGAGAGGGCCTGTCAATCGTGCATACAGCTGCCGCTCCGCCTCGAACGCGGTGTCGGACAACACCGGCTCCAAAGCATCGCACTCGAGCGGCTCCGCCAGCTTCACCCAGCTACGGCATCCTTCCATCGCCGGGGTCTCCTCGATACGGTGCGGGCCCCGCCGCCGCCAGACCCGCACGAGAGCGACGGCCAAGCCCGGCTGCCGGTAGTCGAACCGCTCCCGCACGACCGCCGGCGCAAGCACGTGCATCGGCGCGAGCCGCTCCGCCAGCGTTCGGTCGTCGATCCAGGTCACGGCCTCGAGTGATGCGAGCAGGTCGAGCGAGCGGATCGTGCGGCCATCGGCGGCGGCGGCGTCGTCGGCGGAAGCGGCTGCGGCCGCCACGTCCACGAACGGCTTCGCTTCGGGCAGGAGCCGGTCGGCCGACTCGTGAAACCGCGTGGGGTAGATCCAGAACCAGGGGTCCGCGAACCCAAACCGTCCGGCGGGGTCGGCGATGCCGCCGGCACGCAGAAGGAGCGACTGTCGGCCGGCCCGGATGGCTGCCGCGACCGCGGCCCACTCCTTGAGGGCCGTGCGGACTGTGGACGGCGGTGCGACGGGCGGCTTCATGCGGGGCGGCTCCGAGTTGCTTGGGCGAATCCTTCGAGAATCCTTGGGTAGGATGCCCGGAATGGATGCTTCTGTTTCCGGTCAACGGCGAGACGATCTTACCGGCGTCGAGCTGGGCGGCTACCGCGTGCTCCGCCGGCTGGGCAGCGGCGGCATGGCCGACGTGTGGCTGGCCGAGCAGCGATCGCTCGGCAGGCACGTCGCCGTCAAGACCCTCAAGCGGGATCGGACCGCTGGCGGCGGATCGGCCGATGGCGCCGACGCGAGCATCGCCCGGTTCGAGCAGGAGGCGAGGGCGGCGGCGGCACTCGTCCACGGCAACATCGTGCAGATCCACGAGATCGGCTTCGTCGATGGGATCCACTTCATCGCCGAGGAATACGTCTGCGGCCCGACGCTCAAGCACTGGCTCGAGACACGCGGGCCGCTCTCGGCGGAGCAGGGCGTGTCGCTCCTGTCGCAGGTGGCGGCGGCGCTCGAGGTCGCCTTCCAGAAGGGAATCGTGCACCGCGACATCAAGCCCGACAACCTGCTGCTGACGACGTCCGGCGATGTGAAGGTTGCCGACTTCGGCCTCGCACGGCTCGTGCAGGATCCCGCCGCGTTGCATCTGACCCAGGAGGGCTTCACGCTAGGCACTCCCCTCTACATGAGCCCGGAGCAGGTCGAGGGCCGCCCCGTCGATTGCCGAAGCGACCTCTACTCCCTGGGCGCCACGGCCTACCACCTCCTGGCGGGCATGCCGCCGTTCACGGGGGCGACGGGCCTCTCGGTGGCGCTGGCGCACGTACGAACCGCGGCGGCGTCGCTCGCGGAGCCGCGGCCCGATCTGCCCGCCGCGATCTGCGGGATCGTGGACCGGTTGCTCCAGAAGGATCCCGACTCCAGGTTTCAGAGGCCGGCGGAGCTTGCCGAAGCTGTCGAGGATGCGGCGAGGGGGGCCGGGATCGGTCGCGGGCAGCAGTCGCTGGCGTGGCCCGACTGGCAGTCGCCGGTTCCTGCCGCGCATGCCGCCGCGGGGCCCTCAGGGCAGGGGGCCGGGCTGCAAATCGGACGGGCGATCACCGGCGGTTCGGTCGAGTCGGCCCGGGTCCGTCGCGCCGCGACGCGGCGGCTCGCGATGGCAATCGAGGAGGAGGAACGATCGAGGCGGGAAAGCAGGCGGTTCTGGCTCGGCACAGCCGCGGCGGCAGGCCTGCTCTTTGCCGTCGGTTTCGTATTTGCCCGCAGCCGCCCCCGCCGCCGGCCGTCCAGGCGGCCGCCTTGAAGTCGATCCCTCCCAGCGTTAAAAATCGGGGTATAGTTCGTGGACCACGCCCCCATCGTCTAGTGGCCCAGGACGTCGGGTTCTCAGTCCGAAAACCGGGGTTCGACTCCCCGTGGGGGTACTGAAACGGCCGCGCCGCTCGTGAATTTGAGTGACGCGGCCGTTTCGCTTCGAGGCCAAAAACCAGCTACTTGCCCGAGCACGATGTTGTTGACGGCGGTTTTCGGCTGACTGAGCGCCACCCCGGTCCCACGGAAGCCCGAGGCGCGAGTTGCCCTGCAGGCGAGCGCGGGAAATTCCCGGAAGCTAGAGACGCGAGCCGAGACTGAACGTAGGACGAGGGCTCGATCGGGGTCCTGAACAAGAAGTTGAGATCGACTTCCGCTTGTGATGAGGATTTCGTCGTCGCCAACGACCGTGACTCCGAAACCCTCGCGACATCGGGCGAAACGAGGTTGAGTAGACCGACGAGGGGCGCAGAAACGATATGATCGGGTGAGTTTGAGGTTTGGTCACCGGGCAGGATCGCGAAAATGTCGCTGGAAACTCATCCTGACTGGTGGAATTTCGAGTTGGAGTTGAGTCCGCACGTCGAGGAGCGGATGATTGACCGCGGGTTCTCCGAGGTTGACCTGCGACTGATGTTCGAAACGACTGCTGCCATCCGTCGCGGCGGTGCCAAAGGCCGATGGATCTTGGAATCAGCCCACGATGGCGATGCTTGGGAAGTCGTCGTGGAGCCGGATCAACACGACCAGGTGATCGTCGTAATTACCGCCTATCGGGTGACACAATGAAGCGGGTTTTTTTGAAAGTGACGTACCGGCACGGACGACCGATCGCTGCCTATTTTCACCTGCCGCGGCAGCCCGGCGATTCAGCCGTGCGAACCGACAGGATCGACGACGTGCTGCTCGTTGACCGGGCCGCCGATGAACGACCGATTGGTGTCGAAATTACCGATCCTGCCCTGTTCGATCCCGACAAGTTCTTCGCCCTGCTCGAATCGCTGGGACAAACCGCCATCGACCGTGACGAATTACGGCCGCTCGTCGCCGCCTGAATGGGGCCCATGACGGGAAGGCCCACGACGGAAAATATCGCGTCGTAGTTGCCTTGCAGGACGCAGGCGGCATGCAGTACCGGTTCGACCCCGGCGGCGACGAATCCTATCGGCTTCGCCCGGGCTGGTCGCGCTGGATCGTTCCGTTGCCAAACGGCTGCGTCTGCGACCGGGAGCCGTCCGACCGGTTTGTGATCGTGCCAGACCCGAACTTCTGGGTCTGGCCGGTTCGAGGTTGCGTGGCGCCGGATCGCGGCGGGCTGGGCTCAACGGCCGAGGCAGGGGCCGAGAAAACAACACACCACGCCACGAAGCACACCGCCCCGATCGCGCACGAATACGTATTCCGTTGCATGAGATGGCTCCTCGCGGAACAAAGACAACAACGAAAGAATACCCCATACAGGGGGTTCGGAGAAACTTCGCCCGTCTTTGTCCCGCGAGGGAGGCATCTGGTCCGGAGACTGGGCCGCCCACCCGTGGGCGGCTATGCCGCGTCGCGGCGACGTTCCACGGCCGCACGGTAGGCCTCGATCGCGACGACGATGGCGTCCATCGCGTCGTAGGCGTTGGTTTCGCCGCGGTCGAAGGCGTCGGCCGCCGCCTTGATCTCCGCAATGGCCATGATCACGGCGTGCGTCAGCGAAAGGTTCTGGGGCGTATTCATGGCGAACTCCTTTTTCCCGATGAACGCCGGGCTTCCCTGCCCGACCCAGGGCGGAATTCAACCAGGCCCGGCCTGCCGAATCTTTCACAAACCGCGGCTTTTTCATCGGACGATCACACGCACGCGTTTTGACCGAACTGGAGCGGGCTTTCGCTCGACCCGTGACAAAACGTGCCGAGAGGCGGCCGGTTCCCAACCCCCGTGGGCTGCCGATATGATCTGGCGGCGGGCTGGGAGGAGTCATGGACGGAGCGACGTACGCACCGTTTCTGCGGCATTCTTGGTTCCAGATTCGTGTGACGGGGAACGCTGCGGGCAGGCCGCTCGCGTTCCACATGCGCAGCTCTTTCCACGCGATCAGCCTCACCGTCCGCGGGCGACACGCCTTGCGATGGACGAGCCGCGGGCGGGAGACGCGATGGGAGGAACGCGAGGGCACCGTGAATTTCACGCCGTTCGACGGCGAGGATCACACGTTCCTCACGGCGATGTCGCCGGACTTCGAGTCGGCCGTGTTCTTCATTCCCAAAGGGCATCTCGGGGCCTGTCTCGTTTCGGAGGAGTGCGAGCCGCCAGGGGAGTTTCGCTGGATTCTTCGCAGGGACGACCCGGTGCTCCAGTCCTGCGTGGCCCGCCTCGCGGAGCCCGGCCTTCCCGGCGACGCCTCCGAACTCCGCAAGGACGAGGCCGCGAGGAGGCTCGTGCTGCGGCTCAGCGAGCTTGGCGGCGGGCCGATGCCGGCGTGGCGGAGCGACGAGAGCGTCTTTGCGAGGCGGACGGTCGGCGACCTGGTCACGTACATCGACGAGCATCTGCGAATCACACCCCGACTCGAAGACATGGCGATGCTCGTGGGGCTCTCGCCGAGCCATTTCGCCAAGAAGTTCAGGCAGTCGATGGGGCTGAGCCTTCACCGATTCGTGAATCGCCGTCGGCTGAACCGGTCGCTCACCATGCTGAAGACGGGATCGGAACCGCTCGGGAGCATCGCCCTCGACCTGGGATTCGCTTCCCAAAGCCACTTCACGAGCGTCTTCAGCCATCTGACGGGGATGACGCCCGCGAAGTACCGCAGCGGGTTCCGTCGGACGATGGGCTGATACGGACGGGCCGCTGAACGCCGGGGTGAAGCGTCGAGCGAGCGTGCGGCGTGCGGCGGCACGATCGCTACAGGGCGTCCTCCGTGCGGAGCGTCACCTCGATGAGCCGCTCCATCACCTCGGCGGGCGACTCGTGCGGAAAGTTGCTGAGCACGACCTCCTTCGCGTAGAGCTTGCCGATGTAGCGGCGGTGCTTGGCGGCCGATCCGCGGCTGGCGAGAAAGTCGCGGTGGGCGGAGTTGATCACGATTTCATTCCGGCCGACGTCGTAACGGCTCCGCCACGGTTGCCCGTGATCGGCCTCGAGCCGGTAGCCGGGCAGGCCACGGCCCCCGGCGGCGTCGCCATCGGCTTCCTCCAGAAACTTGAGATCGACCCGGTCCGCCACCTCGACATCGGCCTGCACGGCCGTCGCCTCGACCGTCACGATGCCCACGGTCGAGGAGGCCACCCGGCACGATCCGCCGTCGGTCGCGATCGCGGCCGAGCCCTCGACGATCCGCCAGGTGATCGCGACGTCCTCGGGAATCGCGATGCCCGACGCATCGCGTGGCGTCGCGGTGAACAGGCACGATCCGCCCGGCGGACGGCGTGGCGTTCGTGGGGTGATTCGCACCGACGCCAGGGGGCCGGGATCGCCCGGAAACAGGTCGGTCGGGGGCGGCTCGTCGCCGACCTCCCGCCCGGAAGCATCGCGTCGGCCCGTGGCGAGGGCCTGCCCCGGCACGCCCGGCCGTCCCTGGAGCGACGGCTCGGATTTCGGGATGTCGAAGAAGAGGTAGTCTTCCGCGGGCAGATCGGCGAGCGCCGAGGCGAAGGCCTTGTGGACCTGCTTGAGCAGCTGTCGGCTCGCCCGTTCCGCCTCGGCCTGCTCGCGGGTCGCGACCGCCGCGAGGATGTCGGCCTCGATCGACGCGGCTGCGGTGACGAGCGTCTCGAACGCGGCGTCGGGCACGATGCCCGAACGGGTGCCGGGGGCGAGCGCGAGCGGCTCAAAATCGACGAGCCCTTCGAGCCGGCGATCGTTCCAGGGGGAACGCGAGAAGGGAAGCAGTTCGGCGATGTCCTCGATCACGCGGGTGCCATCCTTGCAGACCGCGATGCCGGGCTTGCCGGTCGCCTCGTCGCCGCGGAGATAGATCTCCACGTTCACGTCGCCAAGCGGCGTGGCGTAGCGTCGCGGAATCTCCAGCCGCTCGCCGTCGAACTCACGCGGCACGACCGGGATCTCCTTGCGGGCGACGGAGTCCGCCACCTCGATCGCCACCCCCGTCCGCCGGATGCGGTCACGAAGCTCCGCCGAGAGGTACCGGGCGATCTTCTCGCCCGTGACGAGGTTCTTCGTGGCGTCGAGCAAGGGACCGACGACCACTCGCGTTCCACCGGTGGCGATGCGGCCCCGAACCGGGCGGATGGCGTACTGCCGCTGGCCGCGGACGAGATGGAGTTCCATGAGAGGCTTCGCCCCGCCCCCGGAGATCATCCGCAGCTCCTCCCCGAGGCTCCAGAAGCTCAGCAGGCCGATCCCGAACTCGCCATGCACCCCCTGCCGGTTCCGGGCGTCGAGGTGACGCTTCATCGAGTCGCACAGGTGGGTCGCGATCCGTTGGAAATCGGGCGAGCCCGACTCGTCCTGGGCGACGCCCCGCCCGTCGTCGACGACCTCGAGGAAGGTCCGCCCCTTCGACCGGCGTCGGAGGATCCGCACCTGCGAGGCCCCGGCATCGATCGCGTTTTCCGTCAGCTCGCAGATCGCCTTGAGGGGATGTGTCTGCGAATGGGCGATGATCGTGATCGCGTTCCACTGGTCGCCGATCTTGAGCGTGCCGGTGGTGGTTTTGGAGGCAGCCATGCAGCCGCGTAGTATAGATCGTCGGGCCGCGCGAAACCTGCGGCCCGTTTCGTCGCACCGGACGCGTTCCTTCGGGGCTCCCAGAAGAGAAGAGAGGTGCGATCGTGCAACGCATTTTCGTGAACCGGGCGGGATTGGCGGTGGCGGCGGTGCTCGCGGTCTGGCATGCGGCGTGGGCCGCGCTCGTCGCCTTCGCCGCGGCGCAGCCGCTCGTCGACTTCATCTACCGGATCCACTTCGTCGAGGCGTCGGCTCCCAGGGTCGGGCCGTTCGACCCCGCCGCGGCCGTGATGCTCGTGGGCACGGCGGCCGTGGCCGGGTATCTCATGGGAGCGGGCCTGGCGGTCGTGTGGAACTGCCTGGCCGGCTGGTCGAGTGCCGTGTCGGAGGGCCGCCGAGGATCCCCGGCCCGGGCCGGCTTCTGACCGTGTGCGGGTCCGGATCCGGTCGCGTCCGCGGCCTGCCTCAGGAGACGTGCCGTGCGAGCAGGCCGTCGTCCGCTGCGAGGATTCCGTCTTCCCGATGGATCCGGAGGCGGGCGGACGACGGTCGGGCGATCCAGCTCGGCCGCGCCTGCGTCTCGCGGTAGGTGCGGACGACGTACTCGCCGACGATCGCGATCGCCACGACCTGCAGTGCGGCCACGAGCGACACGATCGATCCGATGCCGGCCAGCAGGCGAGCCGACGGCAGCAGCATCGCCACCCCGCCGCAGGCGAGGCCGATCGCCGCGAGGACCGCGGCCACGAGCCAGGTGAGCCGCATCGGGGTGTCGGACGACATCACGACAGCATCGACCGCCAGTGCCATGAGCTTCCGGATCGAATACTTCGTCGTTCCGGCGGCCCGCGGCCTGCGGTCGTACCAGACGGGCTCGTGCCGGAAGCCGGTCCAGGCAACGAGATTTCGCAGGTACCGCCGCTTCTCAGGCAGCGAGAGAATCGCGTCGACGACCGCGCGATCGAGCAGCTTGAAGTCGCCGGTGTCGATGGGGATCGGATGGGGCACGAGCCGCGCGAGCAGCCGGTGGAAGACCGCCGCGGTCGCCAGCTTGAACGCGGTCTCGCCGTCCCGTGTGCGGCGGCGGCCGTAGGCTACATCCGCGCCGTGCCTCCAGGCCTGCACCATTTCCGGAATCACCTCCGGCGGATCCTGCAGGTCGGCATCGATGAGCACGACCGCGTCGCCGTCGGCGTGCGCGAGGCCCGCCGACATCGCCGCCTGCTGGCCGAAGTTTCGGGAGAGCTCCACGACTCTCACCCGTGGATCCTCCGCCGCGATCCGGGCGAGCTTGGCCGCCGTCGCGTCGCGGCTGCCGTCGTCCACGTAGATGATCTCGAAGTCCATTCCCGTCTCGGGGAGCGTCTCGACGAGCCGGCGGTGCGTCGTCTCGATGACGGTCTCCTCGTCGAAGCAGGGCACGACCACGCTCAAGAGGCCGAGGTCCGGCCCGTCGGGGAGTGCGTGTCGAAGACGCAGGTCGTGGGGGAGGCTCATGGGGGAGGATTTTGGGGGCGTTGGGGATTGCGGGGCGCTGGTTTCTTGGGCGGCGTCAACTCCCCTCTCGGCTTGCGCCTCGGGCTTCCGTGTCGTGTGAGACGAGACTTGCGTCTAGGCGGGCAAGGGGGGAGGGTAGGGGGGGCGGGCGTGGCGGTCAACGGGATTGTCCGACGGTTTTCACGGGGGAATCGCGACGTCGGCCGCATCGACCGCGAAGGGGCGTAGAGTTCCGCCCCATGTACGAGCTCTTCGACCACACGGCCGATCTCGGGATCCGCGTACATGCGGCGTCGCTTTCGGAGCTCTTGTGCGACGCGGCATGCGGCCTCTTCGAGGTGATCGCCGGCGACCTCGCGCAGGTGCGGCCGACGCGGCAGGAGCGGCTGCGGGTCGATGGCACCGACCCGACCTGGCTGCTCTTCGACCTCGTTTCGGAACTGCACGCCGCGTTCGAGCTTCGTCGGTTCCTCGGACGTTCCTGCGAGGTCGCGATCGATGTGGCGGGGCTCGATGTCCTGGTGCACGGGGAGCCCTACGAACCGCAGCGGCACCAGCTGGCCCACGAGATCAAGGGCGTCACGCAGCACGGGCTCTGGGTGCGTCATGTGCCGGAGGGCTGGGAGGCGGAGTTCATCGTCGACATCTGACAGGAAAGGCCATCCGATGACCGAGTTCGCGGCGACGGCGGGGAAGGTGGAGGCCGGCTACGACGGCCCGCTCGAGCCGGTCGATGAATGCTCCTGGAGGATTCCGCGATCGTACAAGGCGGGCATGCTCGTGGATGGCCTCATTTTTGCCGACGAGCGATTGCTTCCCCACCTTCGGAGCGACCGGGCGGCCGAGCAGGTGGCCAACGTGGCCTTCCTGCCCGGCATCCAGCTCGCGAGCCTCGCGATGCCCGACATCCACTGGGGCTACGGGTTCTGCATCGGCGGGGTGTGTGCGACCGACCCGGCGGCGGGCGGCGTCGTGTCGCCGGGAGGCGTCGGCTACGACATCAACTGCGGCGTTCGGCTCGTCCGCACGGACCTCTCGGTCGACGATGTGCGGCCCGTGCTCCTGCAACTGGTCAACCAGATGATCCGCGACATTCCGGTGGGCGTGGGGCAGGGGGGGCCGTACCGGTTCGCTGCCGCGGAGCTACGGGAACTCATGCTGGAGGGTGTGCGGTTCCTCCAGGCCCGCGGGCTCGCCACCGCCGACGACCTCGCCTGCACCGAGGCGGAGGGCCGCATCGAGGGGGCGCGGCCGGATCTCGTGAGCGACCGCGCGATCGAGCGGGGGCTCGACCAGTGCGGCACCGTGGGGGCGGGCAATCATTTCGTGGAGGTGCAGGTCGTCGATCGGCTCGAGGATCCGCTCGTCGCGGCCGCGTTCGGGCTCCATGTCGGGCAGGTGTGCGTGCTCATCCACTCCGGCTCGCGCGGGCTCGGCTACCAGGTCTGCGACGATGCCCTCCGCAGCCTCCGCGACTCGCCCGCGAAATATGGCGTCGCGCTGCCCGATCGGCAGCTCGTCTGCGCCCCCGTGGAGAGCCCCGAGGGGGAGGTGTATCTCGGGGCGATGCGGGCGGCGGCGAACTACGCCTTCTGCAACCGCCAGCTTCTGCTCGTGGAGTGCCGGAAGGTGTTCGAGCGTGTCTTCGAGCGAAGGTGGGAGTCGCTCGGCATGACGCTTCTCTACGACGTCGCGCACAACATGGCGAAGATCGAATCGCACGACGTGGCTGGGGTGCGGAAGCTCGTCTGCGTCCACAGGAAGGGGGCGACGCGGGCCTTTCCGGCGGGGCACGCCGAGGTGCCTGCCCGGTATCGCGCCGTCGGCCAGCCCGTCATCATCCCGGGCGACATGGGCCGCGCCAGCTGGGTGCTCGTGGGAGGACCTCGGGCCATGGAGCGGTCGTTCGGCACGACCTGCCACGGGGCCGGCCGCTGCATGAGCCGGACGGCCGCGACCCGGGCGGCGCGGGGCCGCAGCATCCGCGACGAGCTCTCACGGATCGGCGTCGTGGCGAGGTCGCGAAGCCGCGAGGGGCTCGCAGAGGAGCAGCCCGCGGCCTACAAGGACGTCGACGTGGTGGTCGATGTCGTCCACCGCGCCGGCCTTTCGACGAAGGTCGCCCGCCTGCGGCCGCTGGGCGTGATCAAGGGATGACGCCGCGGCCCAGGCTGTCGGGCTCGATTGGTTGACGGCTTTCCGGGGAGGGGGGGCGATACTCCCGACACCGTGGCGGTGCATGCAGGGCGACCGTCGCGCACGGATCTCATGATGCGACGCCGCGGGTTCACACTCGTCGAACTGCTCGTCTCGATCGCCATCATCGGCGTCGTCATCGGTCTTTTGTTGGCGGCCATTCAGTCGGTGCGGGAAGCCGGCCGTCGAACCTCTTGCTCGAACAATCTGCGGCAGATCGGACTCGCGATCTCGCTCTTCCACGACTCGAACCGACAGTTTCCGCTCGCCCGACAGGCGACGAGAAGGCACCTGGCTCCCTCCCAGGTCAGCGCGCTGCCTGAGCACCTGGTCGGGGTCGCCGGGCCGGAAGACGTCCTTCCGCCGCGGCTCGAGCAGGTGGGGAGTTGGCTGCTGCGGATCCAGCCGTTCATGGAGGAGCCGGCGGCTCCGGACATCTGGAAGCGACCGAAGACGCTCGAGGACGTCTACGCCATCCATCGGGAGGTGAGCGGCCTCGTCGTCCCGGGCTACCTCTGCCCCTCGGACCAGCACGCCGCCCCGATTCCGAATCCCTGGGGCTACGCGCCCAACAGCTACTACCGGGAGCATCAAGTAGTTGACATTGTTCTACGGGCAACTCGGCCTGCTGACTTTCACGGAAGCCCGAGGCGCAAGCCGAGAGGGGAGCTGACGATGTGCAGAGAGGCGGCGTCGAGTCACTCAAAGACGCTTGGAACGGACGCTGTTTTGCCAAAACACCCAGCTCTTGGCGCGACCCTGACGCCCCTCTCGGCTCGCGCCTCGGGCTTCCGGGCATTTCCAGCAACCGCCTGCAGG
>DHLZ01000103.1:0-13049 GCA_002405515.1 Planctomycetaceae bacterium UBA4655 | reverse complement strand
AAAACCACTGTCAACAACATCGTCGCAGGGGAAGAGGATCATCCCGACGGCGGTTGCGATCGGCCTCTGCATCTGGGCTGCGATGCAGGTCAGGAGCTGCCTATCAACCCGCCAGCGATCGCCGGTGCAAGGCAGGGTGCGGGTGGACGACCGGCCGGTCACGTTCGGCGTCGTTACCGTGGTGACGGCCGATGGGTCGACGCTGACGGCCCAGATCCGCCCTGACGGCACCTATACGTTGCCGCCCATCGTCCAGTCGCCGGCACGACCAGAGCATGCGGGATGGTTTCGGATACCGGGGCGGTATGCCAATCCGCTCCGGTCCGGTCTCGGCGGAAGCGTGGCGGCCGAGGGCTCGACGATCGATCTCGACCTGTCGGCGGCAGCCAATGGAAAATAAGCAAGGTCAACTCGTGAGTTCGCGTCACGGGGCGTCAGCGCGGCAGGGTCGAGCGAAGATCCGGGCGATTTGGCAAACCAGGTCCATCCTGAGCGATTGTGAGTGAATCGCGGCCGCCTTTCTGCACATCGTCAACTCCCCTCTCGGCTCGCGCCTCGGGCTTCCGTAGAAATTCGTCAGGCTGAGTTGCCTGCGGAAAAACCGACTGTTCGTTGCTCTTGGCGGGTGGTAACCCCTCACGAAATGACGCTTCACGGGATGACATGGTGCACGAGCGACGACCGCAGGAGATCGCAGACCGCCTCGTCGGTCACCTCGTCGAACCGCTCGTAGAACTGCCCCACCGCCATGAAGTCCAGCGGCGCCTGAAGGCAGACGAGCTTGTCGCAGAGCGAGCGGATCTCGTCGAGCCGCTCCGGGGGCGCGACCGGCACGGCCACGAAGATCTCGCCCGCACCGGCGGCGCGGAGCGTGTGAATCGCCGCGATCATCGTCGATCCGGTCGCGATGCCGTCGTCCACGAGGATCACGCTCCTGCCCGCGACGGACGCCTGCGGCCGGATCCCGCGGAACATCGTCCGCCGCCGGTCGATCTCGGCGAGCTGACGGTTGCGTTCCGCCTCGAGGTAGGCATCGCTCACCCCGGCCCAGGCCCCGAGTTCGCGGGTCATGTGGACGACGCCCGTCTCCGTGATCGCGCCGACGGCCAGCTCCGGCTGGTGCGGCGCGCGGAGTTTCCGTGAGAGCACGACGTCGAGCTCGCAGCCCAGTCCGCGGGCGATGACGGCGCCGACGGCGACGCCCCCCCGCGGGATCGCGAGCACGAGCGGATCGACGAGCGTCTCGTGCCGCAGCCGTTCGAGAAGCCGTTCGCCGGCATCCCGGCGATCGGTGAAGAACCGCCTGCTTCCCGTGTCGTTCATGCCGTGAACCCCCTTTCCGCTGCGGTCGTCTCGCGCCGCCCGGGGCCGAGGTGCCGTGCGAACCACTCGCTCGCGAGCGTCGCCACCTCCTCGAGCGTGCCGGGCTCCTCGAAGAGGTGGCCCGCGCCCCGGACGATCGCGAGCTGCTTCGTGCCGGCAAGATCCTCGAGCGCCTCGCGGTTGACCGCGAGCACCTCCTCGTCGTGCGAGCCGACGATGAGCAGCGTCGGGATCCGCACCCGCTTCAGGAGCGGCCCCGCCATGTCGACGCGGCCTCCCCTGGAAACGCCCGCGGCGACACGGCTCTCGCGGGTCGCGGCGACGACCGCGGCCCCGGCGCCCGTGCTCGCGCCGAAGAGGCCGATCGGGAGGGCGGAGGTGAGCGGGTCCATCGCCATGCGACGGACGGCCGCCACGAGGCGGTCGGCCAGCAGGCCGACGTCGAAGACGTTGACCCGGTCGGCCGCCTCCTGCTCGGTGAGCAGGTCGAAGAGAAAAGTCCCGATCCACGACTCGTTGAGCACGCCCGAGACGAACGTGTTTCTCGGGCTCGAACGGCTCGATCCGCTGCCGTGGGCGAACAGCACGAGGCCGATCGCATTTTCCGGCAGCACGAGCCGGCCGGGCAGCTCGATCGGCTCGCCGTCGAGCGACCGCACGGGCACCGTCATTTCCCGCGAGACGAGCATTCCCGTGACGCTCATGACATGGTCTCCGATGGTGGAATTGCCTCCGATGATGGACGCGCATGGACGAGCTCGACGATCGAAGCCTGCGGGCCCCGGTCCCCCTCCTCCTCGGTGAAGCGGACCCGGACGCCGAGGTCGATCGCTTCGAACCGTCGGTTCGCCACCGCGTGGCGATGGAAGTAGATCTCGCGGCCGTCTTGGGTCTCGATGAAGCCGTAGCCCTCGAGCGGGAAGAGCTTCGTGACGATTCCCTCGTCGCGAGGCTCGTGCCGCTTCACCGTGCCGCAGAGCCGCCGGGCATGGTCCTCGAGCCTCCGCTTCGCCGCGTCGAAGGCGTCGCGGACCGCGACGAACACGTCCTCGTGGGCGTGCTCGTCGTGATGCTCCCGGTTCACGACGATCTCCGCCTCCGGCACGACGATGTCGATCCTCACGGAGTAGAGCCCGCCGATGCGGTGCCGCCGGTGGGGCATGCCGATGACGACGTGGCAGCCGGTGATCCTCGGGTGGAACCGCTCGAGCTGCCCGATCCAGTCGAGGACCTCGTCGCGAAGCCGCTCGCGGACCTCGACGGTCAGTTCCACGTCGTCGAACGACACCTGCGGCTGCGTCTGCATCGATCCGGCCCTCCTCGCTCGCCTTCGCCGAGGCTCAAGACTTCGTGGGGCCGCCGGCGTCGGTCAAGGGACGCCACGAAAAGCGATCAGGCCCGAAGAAATCGGAAGGACACCCCGGGCGGCCCGGCCCCCGGCGGCGATGGACCTCACTCGGCGGCGATGGAATCGAGCAGATCGAGCCGGACGGCCCGCCGGGCCGGCAGCCAGGCCGCGATCGCGGTGATGGCGATCGCCGCCGCGAGGTTCGAGAGGATCACCGCCGGCCGGAACGACATCGAGACGGGGTGCCCCAAGAGCGGCTGGCTCGAAAGCTGGATGAACCAGGCCGAGGCGATGCCCCCGAGGATCCCGATGATGCAGCCGGAGAGGCCGAGCAGCAGGCTCTCGATCACGACGAGGCGGGTGACCTGCCGCGCCGTCATGCCGACCGCGCGGAGCAGGCCGAGCGTCCGCCGCTTCTCGAGCACGTTCATCGTGACCGTGTTGGCGACGCCGAGGCTGCCGACGATGAAGCCGAGGCCGAGGATCGACCAGAGCGCCCCGACGATGCCGTTGATGATCCGGTCCATGGTCGCGTGGAGGTCGGCGTGGGACTGCAGGAGCAGGCCATGACGCTTCGCGACGGCCTGCAGCGGCTCCCGAAGTCCGGCGGCGGCCGCGGGGGTCGACTCGATCAGAAGCGCGTCGACCGAGTCGATGCCGAAGATTTTCCTCGCGGCTTCGCGGCTGAGAAAGAGCGACGTTCCCCCCGCCGTGTAATCGACCACGAGAGCGGCGACCTTCGCCCGGATCGTTCGGCCGAACGCGGAAACGGTCACCTCGTCGCCGGCCTTCACCTTGAGCCGTTGCGCCAGGGCCGTCCCGGCCAAGAGACCACCGTCGTCGACGATCTTGCGGAGGTCGTCGTCGGACATCCCGACCGCCTCGAGCGGCAGCTGCTCCTTCGCCGGCATGTCCCTCGCGACGATCACGCAGGCCACTCCCCCGGCCGATCCGATCGCGATCGAGATCGGCTGCACGGACGCCACCCCCTCGATCGAGCTGACCTCTTCGACCAGTCCGCTGCCAGCCGACGGGGACGTTTCGCGGGAGACTCCGAGGGCCCCGGCCTGCAGCAGCATCCAGTCGGCCTTGAGGGCCTTGCCGTACCAGGCCAGCACGTCGTCGACGTTGTCGCGGATCGCATGGCCGAGCCCGACGCCGTTGCTGACGGCCACGACGAGCACCCCGGTGGTGAGCGCCGTGCGAACCGGCTGGCGGAGGATCTGCTCGAGCGCGAGCGCCCCTTCGATCCGCCATGGTCGCGGCACCAAACCGGCGAGCAGCCGGGCCAGCAGCGGCAGCACGACGGGCGTCGTCGCGATGAACGCCAGCGTGGTGGCGATGCCCGCCGGCACGGCCGACCGCGGCGGCAAGGTTCCCGTCACCACGGCGAGAAGAATGCCGACGGCCAGAGTCCAGAGCACCGCGGCGGTGGTGACGAGCTTCCAGGAGATGTTTTCCGGAGGCGGCGCCATGTGGGCCAGGCTCTCGAGCAGGTCCACCTTCGCGGCCTGCCGCGTCGGCCACCATGCCGCGAGCACCGCCACCGCGGGCCCGATGAGCACGGCCCCCACGACGATCCAGGGGTTGTAGGAGATCGCGAAGTCGGGAGCACGGATCGCCCGGCCGATCCCCTTGGCGATCGGGCCCGCTGCGAGGATGCCGCCGACGGCGCCGACGGCCGCTCCCACGGCGCCCATGGCGGCAGCTTCGAAGAAGAGCGTGCGGCTGATCTGGCGGCTGGTCGCCCCGAGCACCCTCTGGAGCGCGAATGCCCGCCTCCGTTCGGTCACGTTCATCAGCATCGCGTTGCCCACGATGAACCAGGCCATCGCGACGGTCAGCGCCGTGACGAAGTCGAGCCCGAGATTGGCGGCGTTGAGCATGTCGTGCGCCATGCTCGCCCGGCCCGCGGGCACGATCGCGTGGAGCGTCTCCGGCAGCCGCTCGTTCACCGCGGCGAGAACCGCCTGCCGCGAGGCCCCGGGCCGCAGCACGAGCCTGAAACGGTCGATCAGGCCGCGGACGCCGGTGAGCTCGCCGAGAGCCTCGATGTCGATGACCACGCCGCCGCCGTCGGACAGGGCCGAAAGCGACTGCGTGTCGGCGATGCCCGTGATCTTCATCGTGCGGTAGCCGCCGCGCCTCGAGAGAAACAGCAGCGTGTCGTCGATCGATTTGTCGAGCGAATCGGCGAGCGTGCGGCTCACCACGATCTCGTCGGGCCCCTCGCAGGCACGGCCCGCGACGAGCTTGAGAAACCCGGCATCGACGAGGCCGCCCGCATCGACGCCGACGGCGACCTCGCGAATCCGCCGCTCTTCGCTCCGAAGGAGCGCGGGCTTGTAGACGAGCGGCACGACGGCCCGCACGCCCGGGATGTCGATCAGTTTGGGCACGCCGGAGCCGTCCCAGCGGCCCGTCTCTCGGGGGGAGATGTCGATCGAGGGCACTCCCTCGATCGACTCGGCAAGCCTGCGGTAGCCCTCCCGGGAGGCGTCGGCGGAGAGCCACGTCGCCACGACCGCTCCCACGGCGACCGCGACACTCGCGACGGTGGCGATCACCCGGCCGGGCCGGTTTCGCCACTGCCGCACAAGCAGCCCGAGACGGTTCATCGGACGACGGTCCTTGCCGGGGAAGCGGCCGCACGCTCGTCGGCGTCGCCGACCAGCGTGTCGGAGGCGATCCGACCGTCGATGACGCGTATGAGGCGACCGGCCGCGGCGGCCGTGGCCGGGTCGTGGGTGACCAGCACGACCGTCTGCCCGCGGTCCTTCACGAGGCAGGAGAGAAGGTCGATCACGTGGCGGGAGTTGACGGTGTCGAGGGCGCCGGTCGGCTCGTCAGCGAGCACGACCGCCGGACTGGTCACCAGGGCTCGCGCGATCGCGGCCCGCTGCTGCTCGCCGCCGGAGAGCGCGTCGGGGCGGTGCGACGCCCGCGGGGCCAGCCCGACCGACTCGATCGCCTCCATCGCCGCCTTGTGGCAGGCGGACTCCTTCATCCCGTCGAACACCAGCGGCAGGGCGACGTTCTCGAGCAGCGAAAGCTCGGGCAACAGGTTGTACCGCTGGAAGATGAAGCCGATCCGTCGTCGGCGGACGAGTGCGAGCGCGTCGTCGTCGAGCTTTGCCAGGTCGACCCCCTCGAGCATCACCCTGCCGGACGTCGGCCGGGTGATTCCGCCGAGCATGTGCAGGATCGTGCTCTTGCCGGAGCCGCTCGCGCCGGTGATCGCGACGAACTCTCCGGCGTCGATCGAAAGATCGACGTCGCGGACGGCGGTGACCGGCGACCCGTCATGCCCGGCGGCATCGAAGGTCTTCGTGAGGTGTTCGGCGAGAATGAGCGGCACGTTTCTGCTTCCGTCCTCGGTCCCTGAAAGTTGGGCCTGGCATCTTACCAGTTTTTTCGGTGTCGGAGAGACGGCCGAAGTTTTTCGTCAAGCTGGAGGTTCTGTGACGAAAGTGCGGCCCGTCGAAATCCCCGGGCCGCACTCGCCGACTTGGATTCCAGCGGCGCTGCCGGTCAAGACGATTTGAGACCGCGGTGGGAGCACTGTGGACCTCTCGATGACCCGCAGATCGAATTTTCGCGACGATAGGGCCCACGTGGTCCTGGCGGCCGCGGTCGCGACCATGTTGGCGTGTGCGCCATGGGCGCGATGCCAGGAGATGCCGACGCCCCTCGTCCAGCCGTCGCCGAACCCCTCGCCTGCGACGCTGCCGGAGTTCGTGGCCCTGGCGGAAAGCAGCCATCCGAAGATTCGCGGAGCCCTCGCGGCCATCGAGGCGGCTCGTGGCAAGGCCGTGCAGGCGCGGCTCTATCCGAATCCGATGCTGGCGGCCGGTTCTCCGCAGATCGCCGGAAACCAGAGCCAGTGGAACAGCTTCGCGTCGCAGGACATCGTCACCGCCGGAAAGCTGCGTCTCTCGCAGCAGGCGGCGCTGCGGGAGGTGCAGCGGGCGGAATACGATCTCATCCGGGCCCGCTTCGAAGTGCTCGCCGACGTGCGGGCGACCTTCTACCAGCTTCTCGTTGCCCAGCGGCGGATGGAGATCTTCAAGCTGCTCCTCGATATCGCGAAGCGGTCGTACGAGATCGGTCGCCAGCTGGCCGAGGCGGGGGAGGGGACGAAGGCCGACGTGCTCTTCTGGAGCCTCGAGCGGGACCGCGCGGAGGTGCGGCTGCTCAATGGCGGGGTCTACGTGGAAACGGGCAGGCGGCAGCTCGCCGCCGCGATCGGGCTGCCTCTCGCCGACATTGGGAGGGTCGAGGCCGACCTCTTCGCGAGGCTTCCCGATTTCGACCTGAAGGATCTGCAGCGTGCCGTGGTGTTCACCAATGCCAGGCCGCGGGCCGCGGAGGCCGGCATCGCGCAGGCCCAGTGGTCGCTCGAGCGGGCGGTCGTGGAGCCGATCCCCAACCTCAACGTGCTCGGCGGCTACCAGTACCAGGTCGGCACGCCGGCGATGGATCAGGGGCTTTTGCAGATGATGGTCGAGGTGCCGCTCTTCGACCGCAACCAGGGAAACATCCGCTCGGCACGGGCCGACATCGCTTCGGCGCGGGCCGACCTGAGGAACGTCGAGCTCGATCTCGCGAACTCGACCGCGCGGACGATCGCGGCGTACCGGGCAGCACGGCGGAACGTCGAGTGGTTCGAGCAGTACATCATCCCGAAGGCCCGCGAGACGCTCGAGCTGACGCAGACGCTCTACGGTCGAGGAGAGGTGACGTTCCTGAGCCTGCTGCAGGCGCAGCGGATCCTCACCGAGACCGAGCTCGCATTCATCGATGCCCAGGCGGACCGCTGGGCTTCGGCGGTGACGATCGCCGACCTGCTCCAGCTCGAGGTGTTTCCACCTGGGCTCGAGGCGCCCGCAGCGCGTCCCGACGACGCTCGAGACGAGCTCGGGCTCCACGGCGCACAGCCGCGGCGGCCCAACCCCGCCGCACCGGACGGCGTCAGACCGCTGCCGGCCCCGTGACCGCCCAGCGAGCCGTGACCGCCCAGCGGGCCGCCGGCGGCGTTCAGCGGGCCGGGGAGGCCTTCGCCGAAACCACCTCGAGCGGCAGGCTCGTCGCGACCGTCTTCGACGAAACGGCGTCGATGATCGTCGCCTCGAGCCGATGGCTCCCCGCGGTCGCATCGGCCGGGAGCCGCACGACGTAGCGGACGAAGTAATCGGTTCTCGGGCTGTCGGCCCGGTCTTCCACGACCGGGAATCCCCATTCAGCGACGACGTCGCCGGTTGCATCGACGAGCCGGAGGCTCGCCTCGACCCTGGTGCAAAAACCCCTTGGGGTCTCGATGCCGTCGAGATTGTCGAGCTCGAAGTAGGCGAGCACGTCCTGTCCCGGCACGAAGCGAGGCTCGTCGAACGCGTCCAGGTTGCCCCAGCCGCGAACCTTGGAGGCGAAGCAGGCCCGTCGAACGGCCAACGGCGCCGTCCGCCGGGCCTCGGCGAGCCGCTCCTTCAGCCTCGCGACGAACTCCGCCGGATCCTCCGGCCGTGGAGGCTCGGGCGGCTGCGGCTCCCCGGCCGCGGCCACATCCTCTTTCGCCGGCTCCTCGTTCGCTTCGGTGGATTTCCCTTCGGTGGCGAGGGAGACGGGGCTCGTGAGGCCGCCGGCTCGTTTGGCGAGCTGCTGCGGCGGACGCTCGACGACGGCAGCCGGCGTCGCGGAGCTCGGCGAAGATCGCGGGGGCGACGCCTCGAATGATGCCGCGAAGGCGTCGATGATGTCGGGCCAGTCCTCGCGGGCGGCGTTCTCGAGCGTTGCGGCGACGACGTCGCTCGCAGCCTGATCGAAGCCGCTCGTCCGCGCGAGCCGTTCGAGCGAGCGTTCGATCCGCTGCTCCGTCGAGATGTCCTCGGGAGCGTCCTCGGCCGCCGGTTCATCGCCGGTCGCGTCGGCCTTGCGGTCGCCCGACTTCGAGGCCGAGCCGTTCGGATCGACCTTCGGCTTCGACGCCTCCTCGGCGTCGGAGTCGATCGCCAGCGACATCGTCGATTCCCGGAGAAATTCGCGAAGCGCGACGGTGGTCAGCGGCGACGTGCATCCGGTCTGGGCCGCGATCGCGACCGCGACAAGCCCGATCTTGCCGACTGCCGTCGCACGAATTCCGAGGTGGTCTGCCCGCACGGTTCTGGCCTCCAGGTCGCGGAGAGTAGGCGGCGGCATGCCCGGCGGCAAGGCCAGCCCGGCCTCACGGAATCCAAAAAATCCCATGTTTTGAAGCCGCGGAACCGATTGGGGGGAGGGGCGGTCGCAGGTTTCGGGGCGTGAGGTAGAATCGCCGCCGGCGATCGGGATTCCAGGGACGTTTTTCCGCACATGCCGCAGACCATCATCGAGCCGGAGACCGTTCCCGCCGCCTGGCCGCATCGCCACCTGCTCGACCTCGAGCGTCTGACGCCGGAGGAGATCCGGACGATCCTCGACACGGCGGCCGTGCTCAAGACCGCGACCGAAGGCTGCCGCAAGAAGCTTTCCGTCCTCTCCGGCTCCACGATCGTCAACCTCTTCTTCGAGAGCTCCACGCGGACGCGGACGAGCTTCTCGCTCGCGGCGAGGCGGCTCGGGGCCGACGTCATCGACTTCTCCGCGGCGGGCAGCAGCCTCTCGAAGGGGGAGTCGTTCATCGACACGGCGAAGAACCTCGAGGCGATGGGGATCGACGCCGTCGTCGTCCGTCACCAGACGCCCGGCACGCCGCACCTTCTCGCCCAGCAGCTCGAGGTCGGCGTGATCAACGCCGGAGACGGCCCCCACGAGCATCCCACGCAGGGTCTGCTCGACATCTTCTCGATCCGGGAACGGCTCGGCGACCTTTCCGGCATCACCGTCGGCCTCGTCGGCGACATCGCCCACAGCCGCACCGCCCGATCGAACCTCCACGGGCTCATCAAGCTCGGCGCCCACGTGATCCTGTGCGGCCCTCCGACCCTCGTCTCGCCGCGATGGCAGGAGGTCGGCGTCGAGGTTTCGCACGATTTGGACGCGATCCTCCCCCGCTGCCACGTGCTCAATTTGCTGCGGATCCAGTTCGAGCGGCAGTCGACGCGGCCGTTTCCGTCCGTCCGCGAATACGCGCACCTCTACGCGATGGACCGCGATCGGCTCCGGCGTGCCAGGAAAGACCTGCTCATCCTCGCCCCGGGGCCCATCAATCGGGGTGTCGAGGTCACGGCCGACGTGGCCGACTGCGAGCAGTCGCTGATCCTCGACCAGGTCACGAACGGGCTGGCCGTGAGGATGGCGGTGCTCTGGCTCACCTGCGGCCGTCGGGAGGGGGCAGCCTGATGGGAACGCTCGCCATCCGCGGAGGCCGGGTGATCGATCCCTCGCAGGGGATCGACGTCGTCGCCGACCTGTTTCTTCGCGACGGCGTCGTCGCGGGAGTCGGGCCGCAGGCCGCCGGCAAGGGGCGGGCCGACGACTCGATCGACGCGACCGGCATGATCGTCGCCCCCGGGCTCGTCGACATGCACGTGCACCTGCGGGAGCCCGGTCGTGAAGAGGACGAGACGATCGAGACCGGGACCGCTTCGGCGGTCGCCGGCGGGTTCACGAGCGTCGCCTGCATCCCGAACACCGAGCCGCCGATCGACACGCAGGGCATCGTGGAGTTCATCCACCAGAAGGCGGCACGGGCGGACGCCTGCAACGTCTTCGTCGTGGGCTGCGTGAGCCGCAACCGCGAGGGGAAGGAGCTCGCCGACATCGGGCAGCTCGTCGAGGCGGGGGCGGTGGCCTTCACCGACGACGGAGCGCCCGTCTACGACGCGGAACTCATGCGCCGGGCGCTCGAATACTGCCGCATGTTCGACAAGCCGATCCTCGCCCACGAGGAGGTGCTCGAGCTCTCCCGCGGCGGAGTGATGCACGAAGGGCTCGTCTCGCTCGTGCTCGGCCTCGGTGGGATGCCCGCGGCGGCCGAGGATGTGATGATCGGCCGCGACGTCGCGCTCGCGGAGGTGACCGGTGGACGGCTGCACGTCATGCACCTCTCGACCGCGGGCGGGGTTGAGCTCGTGCGGGCGGCGAAAGCGAGGGGGATTCGCGTCACGGCGGAGGCCTGCCCGCACCACTTCACGCTCACCGACGAATGCCTCCGGTCGTTCGACTCGAATTTCAAGATGAGCCCGCCGCTCCGCACGGCGGCCGACGTCGAGGCGATCCTGGGCGGGATCGTCGATGGCACGATCGACTGCATCGCGACCGATCACGCGCCGCACGCCCTCGAGAAGAAGATGCTCGAGCTCGACCGCGCCCCTTTCGGCATCGTCGGCCTCGAGACCGCGCTCGGCGTCTCCGCCACGCGGCTGGTCGCCAGCGGCCGCATCGGCTGGCCCCGGCTCATCGAGGCGATGAGCACCCTTCCAGCGAGGATCCTCGGCATCGAACGCGGCACGCTCTCCCCCGGCGCGGTCGCCGACGTGACGCTCATCGACCCCGCGATGGAGTGGCAGGTCGATGCCGCGTCGTTCCGCTCCAAGAGCGCCAACACGCCATTCGATCGATGGACGCTCCGGGGGCGTGCCGTCGCCACGATCGTCGGCGGTCGGGTGAAGTACCGGCTGGCTTCGAACGCGTGACAATCGCGCACGAGCGGTCGCCATCCATGACGCTCATCATCGACGGCTACAACCTGCTCCATGCCTCCGGCGTCTTCGGCAAGGAGCGGGGGGCGAGGGGGTTCGAGCTGTCTCGGTTGAAGCTGCTCGACCTGCTCGCGGACCTCCTCGGCGACGAGGCGACGAAGACGACCGTCGTCTTCGACGCCGCCAACGCGCCCAACGGACTTCCCGGCCGGTATCGGCATCGCGGGCTCTCGGTGCTCTTCGCGCGGGAGTATCCCGACGCCGATTCGCTCATCGAGGAACTGGTCGAGGCCGACACCTCCCCGGGGGGGCTCGTGGTCGTCTCGAGCGACCGGAGGATCGCGGCGGCGGTCCGCCGGCGGCGGGGCACCGCGATCGAAAGCGACCGCTGGCTCGCCGAGGCACGGTCGGCCCACGCCCGCCGAGATCGGCCGGCCGACGGCAAGCCGCCGGAGCCGCAGTCGCCCTCCGAGGTGGCGGCCTGGCTCCGGGAGTTCGGCATCGACGACGACGAGTGACGCCGGCCTCGCGTCAGCCCTCGGCCTTCGGGGCCTTCGCGGCCCAGCGGGCGAGCTTGCGGTCGAGCGTGGACCGCTCGATGCCGAGAATGGCCGCGGCCTTCGTCTTGTTGCCGCCCGAGGCCTCGATCGTCGCGAGGATGTGCCGCTTCTCGACCTCCTCGAGCGTCTCCGGCACGAAGGGTTGCCGTCCGGCCTTGCCGGCGGCGGTGTCGCCCGGCAGGCCGAGCGGGCAGAGCGCGAGGTCGGCGAGGTCGATCATCTCGTCCTGCGAGAGCACGACGGCCCGCTCGACGACGTTGCGAAGTTCGCGGACGTTGCCCGGCCAGCGGTATTCCCTCAGCGCCCCCATGGCCGCCGCCGTGAACCCCTTCACGCGACGCCGCGTCTCGGAGGCGAACATCTCGAGGAAGTGCTTCGCGAGCCGCTCGACGTCCTCCGGCCGCTTCCGCAACGGGGGCACCACGATCTCGACGACCTTCAGCCGGAAGTAGAGGTCCCGGCGAAACTGCCCTTCCATCACGGCGTCTTCGAGGTTGCGGTTTGTCGCCGCGACGACCCGCACGTCCACCTTCACCCGGACGCTGCCGCCGACCCGCTCGAATGGATGCCCCTCGAGCACCCGCAGGAACTTCGCCTGGATCGCGGGGCTCATCTCACCGATTTCGTCGAGGAACAGCGTGCCCTTGTCGGCCGCCTCGAACTTGCCGATCTTCCGTTCCGTCGCGCCCGTGAACGCCCCCTTCTCGTGGCCGAAGAGCTCGCTTTCGAGGAGCGTTTCCGACAGGGCCGCGCAGTTGAGGCAGACGAACTGCCCCTTCGCCCGGTCGCCCGCCTCGTGAATCGCCCTGGCCACGAGCTCCTTGCCGGCGCCGCTCTCGCCGCGGATGAGGACGGTCGCCTTCGTCGCCGCGACGAGCTTCACCTGGCCCATGATCGCCTCGATGGCGGCGCTCTGGCCGACCATGCGGGACTCCTCGCCGAGCCTGCGCCGCAGCCGACCGACCTCGTCGGTCGTCGTCGCCAGCCGCGAGGAAAGCTCCTCGCGTGCGGCGAGGTTCTCGATCGCCACGCCGAACGCGTCGCAGACCGCCATGGCGAGATCGAGGTCGTCGGCCGTCGCCCGGTGGGCGGCGGCCTGCGGGGCGGGCTCGGCATCGAGTTAGGGCCGCATGACGCCGATGGGCAGGCCGCCGCGGCGGGCCGGCGTGGGGGCGGGAGGGGAGGAGGAGCCCGCGCGGAAAG
>DHLZ01000212.1:10209-20296 GCA_002405515.1 Planctomycetaceae bacterium UBA4655 | reverse complement strand
GGCTGCCCTTGCCCATCGCCGGACGCTCGCTGCGGGCATGCTGCCCTCCGCGCGCGCGGATGCCGACTTCGCTTCGCAATCGTTGCTTCGCTCGGCTGCATACGCCTGCGCCTGGGCACGGGCTGCCCCTCACGGTCAACGCTGCCGGGGTTCGGTCCGGTCCTCACGACCGGCACGATCCGCACGGTTCGCTCGTAAACCCTGATGGCTGGGTGGTTCGCATGACGGTTGTGCCGAGGGTTTTCGCTGGGGAAACTTTGACAATTGCGGGAGGGATGACATGGTTGGAACGGAACCCGTTCCCGCTTTTCCCCGGAGATTTCACGATGATTCGCTTCCGTATCCCCCTCGTTGCCGCCGTCGCCCTCGCTCTGGGCCTCGCGGCGTCCACCGCCTCGGCCGGTCTGCGTCACCACCTCAAGCACCGTCACGATCCGTCGTGCTGCGTCGAGGAGCCCGCATGCTGCGTCGAGGAGCCGGCCTGCTCTGCCCAGCCCTGCTGCCCGGCCCCGTGCATCACCTACAAGCACCACCACGGCCTCTTCCACAAGAAGCACCGCCACGGTGGCTGCTGCCCCGAGCCGACCTACGAGACGGTGCTCCACGTGACGAGCCCCGAGACCTGCTGCACCGTCGACGTGCCTGTCTGCCTGCCGGCCTGCTGCGAAGGCTGCCCGGTCGAGCACTCCCGCTGCACGCTCTTCGGCTGCGGCGAGGTCCGCTACGACTGGTGCTGCGGCGTGTCGGTGAAGGTCCGCTTCAAGAAGTGCGGCGACGTCGTCGTGACGTACTGCGGCTTCTGAACGACGCGATTCCTCTCACGAGTTCATTCGCCGGCCGGGGCGTCATGCCCCGGCCGGTTTTTTTCGGCCAGTTCGAGGGACCACTGGGGGCGGGCGTTGGCCGTGATCTCCCGGTCGAGTTCGAGCATCCGCTCGCGGAGCCGGTCCACGAGGTCGGGGTGCCGGTCCGCCAGATTGTTCCGTTCTCCGAGGTCGGCCTCCAGATCGAAGAGCAACACCTGCGGCGTGTCGGCCGCCGCGGTCTCCGCGTTCTGCTTTTGGGCCCGAGGCTGCTTCGCGAGCAGCTTCCAGTTCCCCTGCCGAATCCCCTCGATCTCACCGTGAGCCGCGTAGTAGAGGAACTCTTTCCGGGGCGACGCTCCGACGTCGCCCCGCCAGAGCCCCGACACGTCGATGCCGTCGATCGTGCGACCGGCCGGAAGAGCGCCGCCGGTCAGGGCCGCGAGCGTGGGGAGCACGTCGATCGTGCCGGTCAGGGCCTCGCAGGCCGTGCCGGGCGGAATGCCGGGGCCGCGGATCAAGCAGGGCACCCGCTGGCCGCCCTCGAAGGTGGTTCCCTTGCCGTCGCGAAGCGGGCCGGCCGACCCACCGTGGTGCTTGAAGCCCAGCCAGGGACCGTTGTCGCTCGAGTAGATCACGTAGGTGTTCTTCGCGATGCCGAGGCCGTCGAGCGCGTCGAGCAGGCGGCCGACCTCCGCGTCGAGGTGCTCGATCGTGTTCGTGTAGGCATGGCGCGGGTCGGGATCGCGGACGTCGTCGGGCACATACAGCGGAATGTGGGGCATGGAGTGGGCCAGGTAGACGAAGAACGGTCCATCCCGGTGGTCGCGGATGAAGTCGATGGCACGACGTGTGTACCGGCGGGTTACGGTCCGCTGATCGACCGGCAGCTCGACGATCTCTTCGTTCTCGTAGAGCGGCGTCTTCCAGGTGGTGAGCGACGACTCCGGGTCGGCCCAGAGGGCGTCCATCCCGGCGTGGCCACCGGGCGGCCGCCCTTTGTTGTCGGGGTGGTTCATGTCGTTGGAGTAGGGAATTCCGAAATAGGCGTCGAATCCCTGTGGTCTCGGCAGCACCTCCGGAAGATGGCCGAGGTGCCACTTGCCGAAGCAGGCCGTCGCGTAGCCCTGCCCTTTGAGCTGCTCGGCGAGCGTGTGCTCGGCCGGGGCGAGTCCTGTGGTCGAGGTCGGAAACAAGACATGCCGGTGCATGCCTACCCGCTTGGGATAGCAGCCGGTCAGGAGGGCCGCCCGGGAGGGGGAGCAGACCGACGAGGCCACCATGAAGCTCGTGAACTTCCGCCCCTCGCGGGCCAGCCGGTCCAGGTTTGGCGTGCGAATCGTCCTCGAGCCATAGCAGCCGAGATCGCCGTAGCCCTGGTCGTCCGCGAAGATGATCAGGACGTTCGGCGGTGAGGCCGGCAGCCGGCCCGCGGCAAGGGTCGCCACGAGGCTGAGGCCGATGACACGCGCGCACCATACGAACCGCATCGAGAAGCTCCCGTTGGCAGAGACCTGCGATGCCACCATGGTAGCGGGGCGGTTGGTCGTCTGATGCACCGGCTTCGAGGATGCCCGCTCAGCCTCTGCTCCAGCCGGGCTTCGGGGCGGCGTGGATCGTGGGCGTCGATGCCGATCGGAGCTGGGCCGGTCGGAGCCGGGACGCCTCTTCCTCGACCTGCCGATCGGACAGCGGCTCGATCGCGAGGTCGAATGCGATGCTCTCGTGCGGCGCGAGCGGGACGACGCGGCCCTGCGTCTCCTCGAACGACCTCGGGTTGGGGTAGTTCGTCGCCGGCTCCAGCCCCGTCACGTAGCCGTCGGCCTCGCCCCCCTGGTTCTTCCAGAGCGTGAAGCAGGGGAGCGTCGCGGCACGCCAGGAGAGCTTCATGGCCCGCTTCCTGTCAGGGGCGACGAGCATGGCCGCGGCGCGGCCGCTCGAGTCGGGCCGCAGTTTCAGGAAGTGCACCTGCTCCCCGCGGCCTCCGTGAGGGGCCGCGTAGCGGTTCCACGACGGGATGTCGGACGCGGCGGCCGCGTCCCGCGGGGCCAGTTCCTCGACGTCCGCCACAAGCTCGGCGCCTGGGCCGAGGAGCGGCCGGCCGACGTTCACGTGGTAGAGCATCTGCATCGTCGCGGGCCGATCGGAGAGGTTCTCGATCGTGTCCCGCCAGGCGACGACCCCGCGGTCCGCGTGGAGCACGAGCGACGTCCGCATCCGCAGCGAGTGCACGAGGAACCGGGTCTCGTCGACGGCCGCCTCGAGCGTGATGGTGCCCGCCGCCTCGTCGAGCACGACCCGAAGCTCGTGGGCCGGCAGGTTGGCGATCCGGCCGTGGAGCCCGTGGACGAGGCGGCCCGTGCCGTCGAAGTCCGGTGCGCCGTTGGAGACGAGTCCGCAGCGGGCGACGAGCTCGTCGAAGCCATCGAGCCAGCCGATGCCCGACGGCTCGGCGAGCGGCACCCACGCGGGGTGCACCGGGCCTCGGACGGGGGATTTCCAGCCGAGTTCGTCGTCGCCCGAGACGATCTTCCAGATGCCGAGCCCGCGGTCGGGAAGGATCAAGGCTCGCGTCGTGCCGGCGGCGATCTCGACGAGCAAGACGCCCTCACGCCGGCCGCCGGCGAGGCGTCGCGACCGCACGGCGAGCGGCCCGGCGGCGAGGGAAACCTCCGGCGTCGCCCCGTCCGAACGGTCGTCGATGAGGGTGAGGGTGGTGGTCATCGGCGGAATCTATACCATAGTCACGACCTCACCATGATCCCCATGCCGACCGCTCCGCCGATCGCCGTCGTCCTTGCCGCTGGCCGTGGCACCCGCATGGGCAGCGACCTCCCGAAGGTGCTCTTCGAGGCCGCGGGAAAGCCGCTCGTCGCATGGGTGCTCGAGGCGTTGGCCGTCGCGGGGGTCCATGAGCGGATCGTCGTCGTCGGCTACGGTGCCGACCGGGTCGAGGCGAGGCTTGCCGGCCTTCCCGGCGTTTCGTTCGCCCTGCAGAAAGAGCTGCGCGGCACGGGCGATGCCGTGGCGTCGGCGTCGGATGCGATCCGCGGATTGATCGCGGGCGACCAGCCCGGCACCAGCCGGCCCGTCGTGATCGTCTGCGGCGATTCGCCGATGCTGCGGCCGGAGAGCGTGGCGCGGCTGCTCGACGCGTTCGGGGCCCGCAAGGCCGCCTGCCTGCTCGGCACCGCGCGGGCGACCGATCCCGCGGGCCTCGGCCGGATCGTTCGCGACGCGGCGGGCCGGTTTCAGCGGATCGTCGAGGAGAAGGATGCCTCGGAGGAGGAGCGGCGGATCACGGAGGTGAACATGAGCACCTACGTCTTCGAGGCCCGCGACCTGCTCGACTCGCTCGGGCGACTCGACAACGCCAACGCGGCCGGGGAGTACTACCTGACCGACTGCCCGGCGATCCTGCTCGCCGACGGCAAGCTGGTCGATGCGGTGGCCTGCCTCGAGCCGTCGGAGTCACTCTCGGTGAACACCCCCGAACAGCTCGCGGCCGTCGATGCGGCCTTGATGAACGGCGTCGCCACGGTCAAAGTGACGCCATGAACGACCTCAAGATCTTCGCCGGGCCGGCCAACCAGGCGCTTGCCCACGACATCTGCCGCTACCTGAACCTTCCGATCGGGAAGATCTCGATCGGTCGGTTTCCCGACGGCGAGATCTCCTGCAAGATCGACGAGGACGTCCGCGGCCGCGACGTGTTCGTCGTGCAGCCGACCTGCCCGCCGGTGAACGAGAACCTCATGGAGCTGCTCGTGATGATCGACAGCTTCAAGCGGGCGAGCTCCTACCGGCTGACGGCCGTGATCCCGTATTTCGGCTACGCCCGTCAGGACCGCAAGGATGCGGGCCGCGTGCCGATCACCGCGAAGCTCGTCGCGAACCTGATCACGCGGGCCGGTGCCGACCGCGTGCTCGCGATGGACCTCCACGCCGCCCAGATCCAGGGATTCTTCGACGTCCCCGTCGATCACCTCTACGCGGCCCCGGTTCTCAACAACCACTTCCAGTCGATGGAGCTCGAGAAGGACGAGATCGTCGTCGTGAGCGCCGACGAAGGGAGCATCAAGCGGGCCGTGGGGCATGCGAACCGGCTCGGGGTGCCGCTGGCGATCGTCGACAAGCGTCGCATCAGCGCCGACACGACGAAGAGCACGAACATCATCGGCGCGAGCGTCGAGGGGAAGACGGCGCTGATGTTCGACGACATGATCAGCACGGCCGGCAGCATCTGCTCGGCTGCGGAGGTGATCCACCGGCACGGGGCCCGGGCGATCTACGCGGCGGCCACCCACGGGGTGCTCGTGGGCCCGGCGATCGAGCGGCTCAAGGCGTCCCCATTCGCCGGGGTCATCATCACCGACTCCATCCCGCTCCCCCCGGCCAAGGCCCTCCCGTCCATCACGGTGCTCTCCGTGGCGAGCCTGCTGGGGCAGGCCATCAAGCGGATTCACCGGAACGAGTCGGTGAGCATGATGTTCCAGTAGCCGGCGTTCTCCGCCGGGGCTTGCGAATCCGGCCTCCCGTGGCAGAATACGGGGCCACGAAACACCCACGAAAGCAGGATTTTTCATGAGCGATTCCTTGGAATGCGTCGCCCGCACGTCGACCGGCAGCCGCGAGTCCCGGCGGCTGCGACGGCAGGGCATGGTGCCGGCGATCCTCTACGGCCATGGCGAGGCCTGCGTGCCGCTCGCCGCCCCCCGCGAGGCGGTCGCGGCCGCCGTCCGCCACGGGAGCCGGATCGTGGAGCTCAAGGGTGCCGTGAAGACGAGCGCCCTCGTCCGCGAGATGCAGTGGGACACGTTCGGCGTCGAGCCGATCCACGTCGATTTCGTCAGGGTGAGCGCGAGCGATCGCGTGCACGTCAAGGTGCCGATCGATCTCAAGGGCGAGTGCCCCGGCCAGCGGGCAGGCGGCATCGTGTCGCTCGTGCTCCACGAGATCGCGATCGAGTGCACCGCCGACGCGATTCCCGACAAGCTGCACGCCATGGTGGGGCATCTCGAGGTGGGCGGAGCGATCAAGGTCCACGATCTCGAGCTTCCGAAGGGCGCGAAGCTGCTCGTGGATGCGGACGAGGTCGTCGTCTCCTGCACGAAGCCGATCGAGAAGGCCGCCGAAGCGGCCGCTGCGACCGCCGAGCCGGAGGTGATCGGCCGCAAGGCTGCCGAGGAAGGCGAGAAGGCCGAAGCAGGGGAGTGAAATCCCCCGGCTTCGGAATGCCACTCTTCGGATGGACGTGCGGTCCGCTTGGCGTCCCGTATGAAGCTCGTCATCGGGTTGGGCAATCCCGGGCACGCGTATGTCGGAACCCGACACAACGTCGGGTTCGACGTGCTCGAGGCCCTTGCGAAGAGATGCGGCTCACCGGCCCGTCGGGCCCGCTTCCAGGGTGAGCTGGCCCAGGTCAGCGTCCGCGGGGCGGGGGCGATGCTCGTCTGGCCGCTGACGTGGATGAACCTGAGCGGTTCGTGCGTTCTCGCCGCCCGCGACTTCTACAAGGTGGCAGAGGCCGACATCCTCGTTGTCTGCGACGACTTCCAGCTGCCGCTGGGCAGCATTCGGATCCGCGGAAAGGGCTCCGGCGGGGGGCAGAACGGCCTGTCCGACGTCGTTCGAAGGCTCGGGACGGAGGCTATTCCGCGGCTGCGGGTCGGCATCGGGCCGGTGCCCTCGGGCTGGAACCCCGCCGATTTCGTGCTCGGCAGGTTTTCCAAGGAGGAAAAACCGGCCGTCGATGCCGTCATCGACCGGGCGGCGAACGCCGTTGAGGACTGGGTCGCGGTGGGCATCGAGGCGGCCATGAACCGTTACAACTGAGGCTCCCTGCCATCGCGTCGGGTTTGTGGTACCATCAAGGCCCGCTGAAACGGTCCGTTCCTGTTTCGAGCAGGTTTTTTCCGCATGATTCCCTGGAGACAGACGATTTCATGGTGACGTACGAAGGCATGTTCATCCTCGACCCGTCACGGTATTCCCGCGACTCCGCCACGGTGAGCGGCGGTGTTTCGGACGCCGTGGCCCAGAATGGCGGAACCGTCCTGGCCGCCCGCCTGTGGGATGAGCGGAAGCTGGCCTACCCGATCAAGGGACAAAAGAAGGGCGTCTACTGGCTCACGTACTTCACGATGAAAAGTGAGCAGCTGGCGGCGTTCGAGCGGCAGTGTTCGCTGAACTCCGACATCCTTCGGATGCTCGTCCTGAAGGTCGATCCGCGGATCGCCGACGCGCTTGTGCAGCATGCCCTCGAGGGGGCTGCGGCAACCGGTCGCCGGCAGACGGCGGCGGCGGAATGACCGGGGCTTGCCAGGGTGAAGAATCACCTGTACAATCGTCCATGTGCATCGACGGGCGACGATGATTTCAAGGTGACGATTCACGGGTATTCACGAAGGAGCGAACGATGGCAAGCTTGAACAGGGTGATTCTGGTGGGAAACGTGACGCGCGATCCCGAGCTGAAATACATCGCGAACGGGTCGGCGGTCACGGACATCGGGCTCGCCGTCAACGATCGACGCAAGACCGCCTCCGGCGAATGGGTCGAGGAGACGACGTTCGTCGATGTGACCCTCTGGGGGCGAACGGCCGAGGTTGCGGGCGAGTACGTGACGAAGGGCTCTCCGCTGCTCATCGAGGGCCGGTTGAAGCTCGACACATGGGAGAAGGATGGCAAAAAGAACTCGAAGCTGCGGGTCGTTTGCGAGCGGATGCAGCTGCTCGGCAGCCGCGGCGGGGCGGGCGGCGGTGCGGGCGGAAGGCCTCCGGCCGCAAAGGCGACTCGCGGCGGGCCGCGGTCGGACGACGAGTTCACGCAGGCGTCGAGTTATGACGATGCGGCGGACGTCGGCATGCCGGCCGGCGGTGGGGGCGGTGACGACGACATTCCATTTTGACTTCATTTCACTTTGACCTCGCACGCGAATTTGTCTCGCATGCGAACATCACATTTTCAGGTTTTTGAAGAGACAGGAGACGGCCCATGCCAACCCAGCAGATTTCCAACAAGTCCTCAGCGAGACCGAGGCGGCTTCCGGAGGGCCCACGAGGCGGAATCGAGCTCCTGCTCGTCCACGCCGTCGAAAGTCTCGGGAAACAGGGTGAGGTCGTCGAGGTGAAGCGTGGCTACGCCTTCAACTACCTCCTGCCGCAGGGGCTGGCAACGATCGCGACCGACCATCACAAGCGGATGGTCGCGAAGCACAAGGCGAAGCTCGACGAAATCGCCCGTGCGCGGCTTGCCGGACTGCGGGCGATCCTCAGCGAACTGGTATCCACGAGCGTGACGATCGAGGCCAATGCCAACGACGAGGGGCATCTCTACGGCTCGGTCGGGCCGGTGGAGATTTCCCGGTCGCTCAAGCAGCAGGATCTCATGGTGTCGCCCGATCAGATCATCCTGCAGGGACCCCTGAAGGAGGTCGGGATGTACACCGTCAAGGTTCGCCTGGCGCCGGAAGTCGAGGGTGATTTGCGGGTCTGGGTCGTGCCGTCGAGCAGCGACGGCGCCGGCAGCAAGTAATCCGGTAGCAAGTAATGGGCAGCCGGTGAGTTAGCAGCCGGTGAGCTGGCAGCAAGTAAGCTGACAGCAAGTGGTTCCGCCTGCCGTGCGGCCGGCATGCCGCTGTTCGTGTCCGCATTGAAACTCGCTCCGCACACGCAGGGAGGTGTCGCATGGCCGTTTCCAACGACCGGTCGACGGGGCTCACGGGTCGGGCGAACACGGATCGGTCGCTTCGCCGGCGCGCCGGGGCGGGAATCGCCCCGGCCGCGGGAGGGGCGGCAGCGATCGCCGGCCTCCAGGAAAGACCGGCGAACATCGATGCTGAACGCGGCGTGCTCGGCAGCATCCTGCTGAAGCCCGACGTGTGCGACGACGTTTCCCTCGTCATCCGGGTCGAGGACTTCGCCGACGAGTCGCACCAGATCATCTTCGGCCACCTGCTCGAGCTGCACGACGGGGGCAAGCGGATCGATGCGACGATCCTGCTCGAGCGGCTGCGTTCCAAGGGAGACCTCGAGCGGATCGGCGGCGCGGTCGCGCTGGGCGAGATCGTCCAGTCGGTGCCGCATGCGGCCCATGCCGCCCACTACGCGGCGATCGTCCGCGACAAGGCGATGCTGCGGTCGCTCATCGACGCGGGCACGGAGATCCTGCACGACGCGTACACCTCGCCCGACGAGCCGATGATGCTCGTCTCTCGCGCGGAAACGAACATCTTCTCGATCCTCGAGCGTCGCAGTTCCGCCGAGGCGAAGCCGGTGCGAGCCGTGCTCGAGGAGGCGATGCTCCGCATGGATGCCCGGATGAAGCACGAGCATGCCCTCGGCGGCGTGGAAACCGGCTTCACCGACCTCGACAGCCTCTGCGGCGGACTCCACAACTCGGAGCTGATCATCCTCGCCGCACGGCCGAGCATGGGAAAGACGGCGTTCGCGATGAACATCGCGGAGCATGTCTCCGTCAACACCGGCCGCCCCGTGCTGTTCGTGAGTCTCGAAATGGCCGCGCTCGAACTCGGCGACCGTCTGCTCTGCTCAGCGGCCAGGGTGAACGGCCACCGTCTCCGCAACGGCACGATCTCCCAGGAAGACCGGCGGCGGCTCGTGCAGAAGTCGTCCGAGATCAGCGTGGCTCCGCTCTTCATCGACGACACGCCGGGCCGCACGCTCACGGAGATCGCCGCGGTCGGCCGTCGATTGAAGCGGAAGCACGGCCTCGCCATGATCGTGATCGACTACCTTCAGCTCATCGAGCCCGACAACCCCCGTGACCCGAGGCAGGAGCAGGTGGCGAGGATCGCCCGCCGGCTGAAGATGATGGCCAGGGAACTCGAGATCCCGGTGCTCTGCCTGGCCCAGCTCAATCGGCAGGCGGAGGTGTCGCGGGACAACAAGCCGAGGCTCAGCCACCTTCGCGAATCGGGAGCCATCGAGCAGGACGCCGACGTCGTGATGTTCGTCCACCGCGAGGAGTACTACCAGACGAACGAGGAGGATCGGGAGCGGGTGAAGGGGCAGGCGGAGATCATCATCGCGAAGCAGCGAAACGGCCCGACGGGCGACGTGAAGCTGCTCTGGCAGCACGACTTCACGAGGTTCGTGAACCTCGAGCAGAAGACCTATGATGAGTTCGAGCAGTTCTCGGGTTATTGAGAATCCTGCCTGGCGAATCGGGGAGTTCGAGCAGTTCTCGGGTTATTGAAGCTGCTGCTGGAACACATGCAACATTCCCAGCAGGCGAACGGTTGAAATTCCCGGAAGCCCGAG